>DASSMT010000431.1:0-8844 GCA_035688655.1 Polyangiaceae bacterium
TCGCGCAGGGAAGCTCCGAGCTTTACTGGCCGGAGCCCGTAGTGAACCAAGCTCGGCTCCGGCACGAGCGCGACGCCGACACCGGCCGTCAGCGCCGCGATCTGCACGCGGAGGCTGTCGGAGCGAAACAGCGGCTCGACGTCGGCAGCGTGCGTCGCGAGCCAGCGCGCAGCGGCGATGCCCGCGTAGCGCGCTCCCCAGCCCACCCAGGGCGCATCGCGAAAGGCGCGCAGCGTGCCCATCCGGCGCACGAGGCGCGGTGCACCGGCAAGCACCCAGCGGGCGCTCGTCAGGCGTGTCACGACCAAATCACCGCGCACCGGCCGCACGGTGCGCAGCGCGATGTCTGCTTCGCCCCGTGTGAGGTCGAGCACGGCTTCGGCCGGCACGAGCTCCACGCGCAGCGCCGGGTGTCGCTTGCGAAGCTCCCCCAACATCGGCACCAGGACGACCTCGGCCACGTCCGCCGGACAAGTGACACGCACCAAACCCTCCGCGGCGCGCTCCAGCCCCTCGCTCGCGTGCGCGAAGCGTGTCGCGACGCTCTCCATCTCTTCGGCCAGGGGCAGGAGATCTTCTGCGGCCTTGGTGGCCGAGATGCCATCGCGCCCGCGCTCGAACAGCTTCACCGCGAGCGCGCGCTCGAGCAGGACCAGCCGGCGCGACGCTGTCGAAGCATCGACCCCCAGGCTCTTCGCGGCGCTGCCGACCGTGCGCGCGCGACAGAGCGCCAGAAACAGCCGGACGTCGTCCCACTGCAGTTGCTCTTGCGGCGCGACGCGGCCTTGCATCAATGCAATGCTATTCTGAATAATTGGGTCTGGCGATGCTCTTGTGCACAGCCCAGATTGGGTTTCGGAGACGGACCTGGTCCGAACACAAGGAGTGAACCCATGAAATTTCAGCCATTGAATACGCTCGTTCTCGGAGGAACCGGAAAGACGGGGCGGCGCGTCGCACAGCGCTTGCGCGCGCGCGGCCTGCCGGTGCGCATCGCCTCGCGCAGCGCCACACCCGCGTTCGATTGGACGGCACGCAGTACTTGGCCCGCCGCCCTCGCCGGCGTCGATGCGCTTTACCTCTCGTACTTTCCGGATCTGGCCGCCCCGGGCGCCGCGGACGACCTGAGCTTTCTGTGCGCGCTCGCTCGCGAAAGCCGCGTGCGGCGGATCGTGCTCTTGTCCGGACGAGGCGAACCAGGAGTGCTCCCGAGCGAGCGAGCGGTGCAACAGTCTGGGATCGCGTTTTCGATCCTGCGTTGCGCATTCTTCAACCAGAACTTCAGCGAGGGACACCTCATCCCGCTGGCAAACGGTGAAATCGCCTTTCCGGCAGGAAACGTCGCCGAACCGTTCGTCGATGCCGACGACATTGCGGATGTCGCCGTGGCTGCGCTGACCGACGACGCTCACGATGGGAACACGTTCGAGCTCACCGGCCCGCGCCTCTTGACCTTCGCCGAGGCCGCCAGCGAACTCGCCGCGGCGAGTGGACGCCCGATCCGCTACGTCGCGGTCTCCGCGGAGGAATATGGCGTCGCGCTGCGCGCGCACGTAGCGCCGGAATTCGCGGACTTCCTGACAGAGCTATTTCGCAATCTGCTCGACGGACACAACGCGCACCTGGCGGGCGACGTCGAACGCGTGCTCGACCGCCGCCCGCGCGACTTTCGCGACTACGCGCTGGCAGCGACCCAGGCGGGGGCCTTTGTGCCGTTCTGAGACGGGTCACACAACCCGCAAGAGTTGTGGTCCAGTTGGGTTCGAGTTGTAATCTAGTCGCAATCGAATCGAAAACGTTACTATCCGAAATTCCGAGTCGCGACTGCTTCGCGGAGCGCGGAACGCGGAACGCGGAACGCGGAACGCGGAACCAGAGACGAACGCCGACTCGCAGATTGTCAGCGCCACGCTCACCGTGATACGGTGCCTCGTCCTTTTTTTCTTGGTGGTCGAAGCGTGGGAGTTCTGGAGTCATGCGTTCTGTAGTTAATGGGTCGCGGGGCAAGGCGACGGTGTGGCGTGGGCTGGGCTTGCTCTTGGCCTTGCTGGGCAGCGGCGCCGCTGCCTGCGGCTCGAATGAAGTGACACGCGGAAAACTTGCGAGTGGCTGCCTGCTCAGCAGCGAGTGTGATGAGCCGCTCGTGTGCACCTTCGGCCGCTGTCACGTCGTTTGCAACACGACGGTCGACTGTTCGCACGGCGAGCGCTGCGTGGTGGCCGCTTCAGGAAATGTTTGCCAACTCTCACAGGAATCAGGCTGCATCCGAACCTCGGACTGCCGCGAGCCATTGGTCTGCGCAGTAGACGGCCAATGCCGAAACGCCTGCGTGACCGAGCGGGACTGCTCCCCAGGTCAGCTTTGCGCGAAGAGCGGCTCCTGCGCGGAACCGACTGAAGTCGATAGCGCTGGACGACTCCCGAATCACGACGCGGCGAACGGTGAGGGAGGCGACGGGGGCGAGGGAGGTAGCACCGATGGCGGAATGTCGACCGCTGGGGGTGCTGGCAAGACAATGCACACGAACGGCGGGGCGCCCGGAGGTTCGGGCGATGGTGGTGGCGTTGGTGGCAGTAGCGTTGGTGGCAACAGTAGCGTCGGCGGCAGCAGCGTCGGTGGCAGCAGCGTCGGTGGCAGCAGCGTTGGCGGCAGCAGCGGCGGAGTCGGCGGTAGCAGCGGCGGAGTCGGCGGCAGCAGCGGCGGAGTCGGCGCGTCTGCGGGTACAGCTGGTGCGGCCGAGTGCGGATATGAAGCGGAGTCTTGCTGCGCCGGCGATTCTTGCCTGGCGGTGGGCACCGCATGCAAGCAAGGCACGTGTGTGACTTGTGGCGGTGTGGACAAGCCGTGCTGTGGCTCGATCTGCGGAGCGAACCTGACCTGCAACAACGGCACCTGCGAGTGCGGTGCGATCGGTCAAAAGTGCTGCGGCGGGACGAGCTGCACCAGCGGCAGCTGCAACTCGGGCACCTGCTCGTGCGACAAAGTGGGCAGCGCCTGTTGTGCGGGCGCGACGTGCGCGGGCATGCTCCAGTGCGCGGCAGCGACCGCCTGCACGTGCGCCACTACTTGCGAGGGAGAGGCGTATACATCGCGTCAGGTCGTAACGCGCGGCGACGGATCGATTTGGCAAGTGCAATCGAGTTCGGCCGGGCCTTATTGGTACCCGCTGAAGGACGCAAATTCGAACCTGATCACGGGTGTGAGCAAAGCAGCGGCTGGGTACTTGAACTGCTTTGTGAAGGACGGGAACGTGCAATGCTGGGGCAACACCCAGTACGGCTTGGGCGACGGAGTGACCACTTCGAGCGCGACGCCGGTTCTCGTGAGAACCAGCATCGGTGGGCCGGCGCTGTCTGGCGTCACCGATGTGGATGTTGGCTACAGCACCGCGTGTGCAGTCGCTCAGGGAGGCGTGTACTGCTGGGGCCTTGGCACGCGCGGGCAGTTGGGCAACGGTGCTCTCGTGACTTCGGCGCTGCCAGTGCTGGTGGTGACGTCGCAGGGTATCCTTGCCGGGGTGTCGAGCGTCGCGGTCGGTGGCTCGCACGCCTGCGCAGTCACCAAGACCGGGGAGCTGTGGTGCTGGGGCAGCAATGACAAGGGCGAGCTGGGTCTCGGCAATACAGGTCCGGATCAGCCGTACGCTTCGCAGGTGACCGCGCTCGCCAGCAATGTCGTTCAGGCCTCGCTCGTGGCTCCGTCTCTCAGCGGAGCGCTTACCAAGGATGGGACCGCTTGGGTCTGGGGCACCTCCAATGACGGCCAGCTGGGCGACGGGCTAGCCAGCGGCGCGGCAGCCGCGCCGACCCAAGTCAAGCTCAACGGGACCCCGCTCGCGAACGTTACGAAGCTCTCGCTCGCCAACCAGGCAGTGTACGTTTTGCGGAGCGACGGCACGCTTTGGAGCTGGGGCAAATGGACCGGGCACCTGACCCCCGAAGCGACCGGTGCAGGCAACATTTTCTTTGCGGGGGTCGACAATAGCCTGCCTTGCTACATCCAACTCGACGGCAGCATTTGGAGCGCAGGAGTGAAGGTGCCGCCACTGCAATGCAATTGAGCTGAGCCGGCGCCGCCCAGCACCCGAATCGGGGTCGGGTGTTGCAAGGTGCACGAAGTGCTTCTTCCAGAGTGTTGATGGTCACGCGACACTGCGCATGGCGTCACAGCCTTCGGCGGCGAGTTTCGAAAATCGCCCGCTTCAAGGCTCGGAATACCAGAGGCCCTTCCGGGGCTCCGAGGCCCGGACGCGCTTCGCCAACCCTCTTAGCGGTCGCCCTCAAATTGCGCTCTATTCGCCGGCTCGTTCGCACGATACGAACTCACAGACCATGAAACGCACCGCTACGCCTATTCCCGACGGGCTTCAATTCGCGCTCGAAGGTGGCTACGTGTACGTGACGCTCGGCGACAAGCTTGCGCGCCTGAAACTGAACTAAGTCGCTCTCGCGCGACATCTTCGCCACATTCGGCCCAGAAAACCGCAGGAAAATCGGGCGTGCGCGGTCGACTCGCGGGCGCCCGTTGCGCTTGAGCCAAACCTGCTTACCCTTGTGCGCCGCAGGAGTTGCCCATGATCGAGCGATGCTTGCGGCCATTGATCTCGTGTCTGGTTTTACCCTTGTTCAGCGTCGGCTGCGAGTCCGACAAAGACAATGCCCATCCGGGCGGCGGCGGCTCTGCCGGCATGAGCGGGCAAGGAGCCAAAGCGACGTTCTTCGTCAGCAGTGATACCAGCGCTACCGCCGACCTCGGCGGTTTGAAGGGCGCCGACGCGCGCTGTCAGCGGCTGGCAGACGCAGCCGGTTTTGGCGCGCACACGTTTCACGCTTACTTGAGCGCCGAGCAAGACCCCGACGACGAGAGCGCGTGGATCGATGCCCGAGATCGGATCGGATCTGGACCTTGGTACAACGCGAAGGGCGCGTTGCTCGCGCAAGATTTGACATCGCTGCACGCAATGAGCGGCGATGCCGAGCTCTTTCTCGACGAGCACGGGAGCAAGATCAACGGCCAATGGCAGGGCTCACCGATGCCCAACGAACACGATATCCTGACCGGCTCTGCCGCTGACGGCACGCTGCTCGAAGGCAAAACGTGCGCGGATTGGACCAGTGATTCCAGTGGTCTCGCCGCGCAAGTGGGCCATTCCGATGGACTCGGTCCGAACATGAACTCCGCTCCGCCCTACAACTCTTGGAACTCGGCGCACGAGAGCCAAAGCTGTGCCGATACCGCTCCGCGGGGCGGCGCCGGTCGCTTGTACTGCTTCGCGATCGACTAGAACCGAGCGAGTCGACGGCTCGAGCTGACGGCTGTCATGTCGCGTGACGCGCGCGCTCGCCAAAGCGGGCGTTGTTCGGTATGCCATGCGCATGCGTGCGCCTATCGCCAGGATCATCGGACCGCGGCGGCCGGTTCGTTATTTGCCGATCCTGGCGCGCTGCGCGAACGACGAGGGCTTTGACGAATTCTGGGTTCAGTGCCCCGAACGCGGAGCCATTGGCCTCGAGCACTGCGTCGACTGTCGTAGCGCGCTCGAAATCGTGGCACTGGACATTGATTGCCGCGAGTTCGTGCTTCGCTGCCAAGCGCGCGCAGCCGACTGAGCCGATCTAAGCCGAGGCCTATCGCCTCTTGCGCCAGCGGCGCGAAAGCCCGGCCACGCCGAGTGCGAGCCACAGCAGCTGATCGCGATTCGCAGCTTTTGAACCGATGCGGCACGAGCAACCCGATTTGCTGACTGGGTCCGCGTTGCCCCCAGTACCACCCATTTCGGTCGTCCCCGCCTCACCGCCGTTCGCGGATCCACCGTTTCCGTCGCTGTTGCTTCCGGCTGCTCCGGCGGTGGCATCGGAATCGCCCGCCGACCCGGCGTTCGACGCTTCGAGATTGCCGTCCCCCGCATCCGCCGCGCCGGCGAACGACTGACCGCCATTGGACGCGCTGTGGCTGCCGCCTTTGCCAGCGCTGCCGCTGCTCGCGGCGCCGTTGCTGGCGCCTCCCGCGCCCGTGCCTCCCGCGCCCGCGCCCCCGCTCGCCGCGGGCACGCACGCACCGCTCGAGCAAACCATGCCCGGGTCACACGCGACGGCTTTGCACGCGGGGTCAGGACAGGTGCTCGTTGGGCCCAGGCCGGAAATGAAGAACACGAAGTCGTTGAAGTCACCGTCGTTCGTGTAGCTGGAGCTGGAGCCCGCTTGATGCCAATCGCTGGGCGACATGGGCAAGTCTTCGAACGCCAAGTAGATCGCACTCGGATCCACGGTCGATTTGTAGATCAGGGCCGTGACCCAGGGGATGCCGCTGGCATTTTTGATGTTGTGCTCGTAGAGCGAGTACTTGTTCTGGGTGCACTGCCCGCTGGGCTGCCCCACCAGTGCAAACGCGATCTCTCCCCCTTTGTAGTGGGGATCGCTCTGAATCGCGCCTGAGCTGAAGGACATGGGCGTCCAGGCGAGCACGGAGAGATTGTAGGGAGTGCGGTTGTCCCAAGCGAGCGGCGCGAAGTTGTCGCGCGTGGCGTTGAGGTAAGCGGGATCTCCGGGAACGAGCGGGTAGATCTCGGAGGCGGCTGGTGGAGCGGTGTTGCCCGGGGTGACGTTGTACCAACCCAGTCCGGACTTGCAGGCACCGCCGCGAAGCACCAGCTCTGCCGTGAAGCCACAGCCCGGAAAGAAATGACCCGGCGCGGTCTTGGCATCCGCAACAGGATCGATTTGCTCTTTGCGCCACTTGAATAGGCCCGACAACGTGACCTCGTCGCCATCGACGAATTGGGGGAATGCGGGTGGCGAATAGTACTGACCGTAGACGATCGGCAGTGGAACGATGGCGCCCGACGGATCGAAGCTCGACGTGGTCGTGGCCGAGTAGAGATAACTGAGGTTGCACAGCTGGAGCTCGGCGCTGCCGACCGGTTGCGGCAACGGCGTCTTGGCTGCGTCGGTCTGAAATACTTGTGCGTTCGCTATCTGTGTCAGTGCGCAGGGTGAGCCGAGCAATGAGAGCAGCCAAACGACCTTACGAACCCCGCGCCGAACCTGCACTTCATCACCCGACCATTTCACCATCTTCATACCCCTGACTTCGAGTAGCGAGCAGTACCAGATCCGCACGCTGACTACCAGTATCGATGTCATGCGCGAGCGGCGCTTGCCGCCGCGCGTCTCACTCGCGCGCACCTACCTCTACGTGGTCTTCACTCTCACGTCTTTGCCTACCAGCGCCAATTGCGTTCGTCTCCAGAGAGCGAGCGCGCTTTTCGCATGCTCGGCGCAGGTGGGTTGCTAGCTTTGAGTGATTACTTTCGTTTGCCGGCTGGCTTGCGCCATCGGCTCGCTTGGGATGAACAGCAATGGGTAAGAGAGCTCGTCGAAATTCGAACTGGTCAGCGTGCGCGTGGATGATTGGCATCGCCGGGCTGAGCGCCAACTGCGGGGGACGCGTGGAGGTCGAGCATGGCATTTCGAGTCGCCCAGACGAGAGTAGCGCCGCCAGCAATGCGGGCGCGGGTGCGCCGGCCAGTGCCGGCGCACCGGCAAGCGCGGGCGCGTGGACGAGCGGCGGCGCGGGCGCGGGCGCGAGCGCCGGCAGCGCGGCGAGTCTCGGTGGCACCGGCGCGGCGGGTGGCGACTCGGCTGTCGGGTCCGCCGGCGACGCTGGAACTGGCGGAGACACTGGGTTGCAGTGCGCGCCAGGCATGGCCACTTGCTACGATGTCGACGACAAGCCGTGCGCGATCGACCTCCGGGTCGGCACGCCGGTACAAAAGACCATCGGCAATTGCGGTGCTTGCGGTTTGACCTGTTCACTCCTGAACGCCACCAGCGCCAGCTGTGTTGCCGGGACCTGCGCGCCCGTGTGCACGGTTGGCTACGCGACCTGCAACGGTTTCCCGAGCAATGGCTGTGAGACGAGCCTCAACACGCTGGGCAATTGCGGCGCGTGCGGTCGCACGTGCTCGCCGTACGGCGCTGCCAGTTTCGGGTGCTCGCAGCAAGCGTGCGCGCCGGTGTGCGCGCCGAAATATGCCGACTGCAAGCGAGACAAGGGCACTGGCACGGACGACGGCTGCGAGTCCTACCTGGATTCGCTCACCGCGTGCGGGACTTCTTGTACGAACGTGGTCTCCTGCGCGCGGACTGAAGTCTGCAACTCCGGAGTGTGCGGTGCGGCTCGAGGCCTGGTCGCACTGAGCGTGCCCTTGAAGCAGCCAGAGCAGGCGCAGCGCTACAGCTACGTATTTTCACCGATGGATCTAACGAAAGCGACCATCGTGCTGCGCCTCTATGCTCCAGGTGCGACCGGCGGCTCGCTCACTGTCTTCACGAGCGACAGCTCGTCCAGTTTCGGGCCGCAGGTCGAGATCCCACTCAAACGCCTGAGCGCGAGCTGGGCCGATGTCGAGCTCCCGGTGGGCGCGGCAGTCGGTTCCTTCAACCCGAAAGTGACCAAACAGATCAACCTGCTCGTGAGCAGCGGCAAAGACAGCGCAGTGACCAATCCAACCGTGGTCTACCTGGATTCGATCCGCAGTTCGCCGGCGCTGCTCAACGAGACCTTCGATGCCAACGTCAGCTCGATGGTCAAATCTGGCCTTGTGGTCGTCGACGGAGCCTCCGCCACCTGGACCGATTCGGTTCCCTGAGCCCAGCGGACTCGTCGAGACGAAGCCACGCTCCACGCGGGCCACGCCCCACGCGGGCCACGCCCCACGCGGGCCACGTCCAGCGCGGCCCGCGTGCGGCTCCCGGCGCCTCGCGGTCGAGTCGCGAGCACGCCGGGTCGTTTCTAGTAGTCATCCGCGGGGCAGATGTCCTCTCAGTCTCCGGCCCCGGCTCC
>DASSMT010000010.1:0-4890 GCA_035688655.1 Polyangiaceae bacterium
CCGCAGCTCGCCGTCGGCATCCGCTGAAATCCCGGGTTCGTCCCCGGGCAGGGCGCGCACGACTTCCCCGCCCTCCGTCATGACGACGTAATAGCGGTAGGCCATGCCCAGGATGATCCCCTGGTGCACCAGCTTGAGGAACGGTTCCGGATCGCTGACGACGCCTACGTCGAACAGCACCTTGTGCCAGAAGCGCGCGTACAGCAGGTGGAGCACGGCGTGCTCCGAACCGCCGACGTACAGATCGATCGGCATCCAGGCGTCGTAGGCGGCCTTGGAAACGAGTTCTTTCGAGTTCGCGGGATCCAGGAAGCGCAGGTAGTACCAACAGGAACCTGCCCACTGCGGCATGGTGTTGGTCTCGCGGGCGAACCACTTCCCGTCCTTCTGAAAGAAGCGCCAATCCGTGGCCCGGACCAGCGGGCCTTGAGGATCGCCGGGGCGGTAGTCCTCGAGCGCTGGCAGCAGCAAGGGCAGCTCGCTCTCTTCCACCGGGATCGGCGTCTCGTAGTCGATTTCGTAGGCGTCGCCGCGCCGCGGATCGCCTGCGGTTTTTACCGGGAAATAGATGGGGATCGGCTCACCCCAATAGCGCTGACGGCTGAACACCCAGTCGCGGAGCTTGTAGTTGATGCGCCGGCGGCCGATGCCCTGCGCCTCCAAGAACGCGATCACGTTCGACTTCACCTGAGCGGTGGGCTGGCCGTCGAATTGGCCGGAGCGCACGGCGATGCCGTCGTCCGTGAAGGCCTGTTCGACGTGATCTAGGAGTGAACCGTCTTTGCTGACGACTTGCACGATCGGCAGCCCGAACTTCTGGGCGAACTCGAAATCGCGCTCGTCGTGCGCGGGCACGGCCATGATCGCGCCCGTGCCGTAGGCGCCGAGCACGTAGTCCGCCGTGTAGATCGGGATGTCCTTGCCGGTGAGCGGGTTTTTCGCAAAAGCGCCCAGGAAAATGCCGGATTTTTCCTTGTTCAGCGCGGTGCGTTCCATGTCGCTCTTGCGCGCGGCAGCCGCCACGTAAGCGGCGACGGACTCGCGCTGCTCAGCGCCCGCCAGGCTCAGCGTGAGCGGATGATCGGGCGCGATCACCATGTACGTGGCGCCGAACAGCGTGTCTGGGCGCGTGGTGTACACGGTCAGCTTCTGGCTGCGACCAACGAGCGGAAAATCCACCTCGGCGCCTTCGCTGCGGCCGATCCAATCCCGCTGCTTTTGCTTGGTTTCAGGCCACGCAAGCGGTTCCAAGTCGCTCGCCAGACGGTCCGCGTAGGCGGTGATCTTCAGCTGCCATTGACGCAGCGGTGTGCGCACCACGGGGTAGTTGCCGCGCTCACTACGGCCGTCGATGACCTCTTCGTTGGCCAGCACGGTGCCCAGTTCTTGGCACCAATTGACCGGGATTTCAGCCTGGAACGCCAAGCCGCGCTTGAACAGCTGCAGGAAGATCCACTGCGTCCAACGGAAGTAACTCGGGTCGGTGGTGTTGAGCTCCCGCGACCAATCGTAAGCGAAGCCGAGCGCCTTCAGCTGGCGCCGGAAGGTGTCGATATTTCGGACCGTGGTTTGAGCGGGCGGCGTGCCGGTATCGATGGCGTGCTGCTCGGCGGGCAAACCAAAGGCGTCCCAGCCCATTGGGTGCATCACGTCGAAGCCGTTCATGCGCTTGTAACGGGCGACGATGTCGGAGGCCGTGTAGCCCTCCGGATGACCGACGTGGAGCCCCGTGCCCGAAGGGTACGGGAACATATCGAGCACGTAGTACTTCGGATGACCGGGACGGCGCTCCGCCTTGAAGGTTTGCGCTTTCGCCCAATACGCCTGCCAGCGGGGCTCGATCTGCTTGTGGTCGTAGGCCATCTGAGGCCGGGAGGTTTAGCACGGAGGCCGCGCTCAAGTCCCATCTTTACCGGCTTTTTTGGCGGCTTTCGCGATTTTCTGAGCCAGACGGCTGCGGCGCTTTTCCGCGCGATCCGCGGTTTCGCTGCTGCCCTCGGCCCAGCTCAGGGCGCTGAGCGGTTCCTTCACATGGTGCTCGTACAGCTTGGCCAGCTCCAGCCGAATCAGGGGATCGTGCACTTCGCTGGCGAAGGCCTCGAAGTGTGCCAGCGCGCGCGCGCGGTCACCGCGGGCCTTGGCGATTTCTCCGTGCGCCCGGCGGGCCTCGGGCCCTGCGCCGCGCTCGAGCGCGACGCTCGCGGCTCGTTCCGCTTCGTCGAAGGCGCGGGCGCGCTTGAGTGTGCGCGCGAGCCCCAACAAATCCTGTTCGTGCAGCAAATCGAAGGGTTCGCCGTACAGGCCGACCAGCGCGGCCATCGACACCACGTCCCACGCATTGTGCTCCACCACGTCTTCGAGCGCGCTCTCGTCGCCGGAGCGCAGAAAATGGGCGTAACGCGGGGCGATGTCGATGCCGGCGATGTCGGGGCCACGCTGGAAGCCGAGCACGTCCGCCTCGAGCCCCGTCAGCCGACAGGGGCCGAGTCGGCCCTTGTGCAGCCGACGCGCGATGTGCAGCAAGTCGAGGTGCGCGCGATCCGGCAATTTGGCGCGGCGATTCATGACCATGCGCCCGTTGAGCAGCGGCAAATCGAAGGCCTTACCGTTGTAGGAGACGAGCAGCTCGCAGGCCTCCAACCGTTCGCTGAAGGCTTCCAGCAGCGGCGCTTCTTCGGCCGGACTGCGCAGCAGGAATTGCTCGGCGTGGAGCCGGAGCTGATCGTCGAACCAGGCGATGCCGATCAGGAACGCGAGCACTCCGGCGCCCCCGCCGAGCCCGGTGGTCTCGGTGTCGAAATACAAGGCCCGCCGCGGATCGACGCCTGAAATGCGCGGATCGAGCGCGAGCAGGCCGAGCAGCTCGGCGCGCGAATAGGCCGCCGCGTCGACGGGCATGCGCCCCACATGGTGTGACGGGGGCAGCAGTTGGTGACGACGGAAGAGCGGGCCGCTCGCGCGCTCTTCGCGTTGAAAGGGGAGCAGCTCGCCCAGTTGCGGCGCCTCGGCCGGGGCGTGCGGCGCTCTCGATGAGCTTGGCTGCGCGCTGGAGTTCGCCAGGATCTCGGCCATTTTCTGGCGTAGTTCGAGCAAGGTGGAGGTCTTGTCGTGCGCGGGCAGCTCCGCGGCGCTCGGCTTGGGCCGAGCCAGCGTGGCGAGCTTGCGCTTGAAATCCATGCGCTCGAGGCTCAGCGGCTAGGCCGCGGGTGTGCGGGGTCCAGGCCAAAGACCAAGCCGCTCCGCGCGCTGACCACCGCGAAGTGCGAGGCGCGCGACCAGGCCGGCGGCAACAGCGCGGAATTCGCGAGCGGGAGCAGACTGCTTTTTTCGCCGGACGCCGGGCGGTACTCAAGCACGCCGTCGCTGCGCGCAAACCAGGAGTTACCCTCCGGATCACGCAGCACCTCACCTTGCTCGAACGCAATTTCGGGCTTCATTCCAGGATGAAAACGCGCGCGCAGTGTGACTTGGCCATGCGCGCTCAGGCCGTACAGGAAGTGATCGGCTGCCACGAAGTACAGGCTGCCCTTGGCGTCCGAAACCAACTCGCTTTCCACCGGGCTGTACAGCTGGAACGCCCAGGACAAGCTGCCATCGCGCTTGAGCGCGTACACGCGCTGGGCGCTCGTGACGATGAACCAGCGCTCGCCGGCGAAATGCGGGCGACGGGTCACCGCCCCGCGCACGCTCCGGCTCCAGCGGAAGCTGCCGTCCGGAGCGAGCGCGTGCACGTAGCCATCCACGGTACCGACGCACACGCTGCCGTCGGCGGCGACCTCTGCGGGGGCCGCCAGCGGCGCCCCGGCATCGAAGCGAAAGCGCGGCAAGGGCGCGCTTGCCGGCGCCGAATTCGGCGCGGCGCCGGCGGCCGGTTGCGCCAGCGAGAGCCAGAGCAGGCCGCAAAATGCCCAGAGTGATCGCGCGCGCGGGTTCACCGACCTGGTTTTAGTCTGGTCGCGGAAAAGCACCAGAGGCACCGCGCGTCCCGGCCCCCTTTCGCTGCCCCCTCGCCGCGCCCGCCGCGTTTGAGTACCCTACGGCTGTGGCGTTACGCGTGTTCGGACTGACCGGTGGCATCGGCTCGGGGAAGAGCGCGGCGGCCAAGCGCCTGCGCGAGCGCGGCGTGCCAGTCGTGAACGCCGACGAGCTTGCGCGTGTGGCGGTCGCGCCCGGAAGCGCAGGCCTCGAGCAAATTACCGAATACTTTGGCCCCGGTGTGCTCACCGCTGCCGGCGAGCTCGACCGCGCCGAGCTCGCGAAAATCGTGTTCCAGGACGCGGAAGCCCGGCGCATGCTCGACTCGATGATTCATCCGATCGTGCGTCAGCTCGCGGCCCAGCGCTTTCAGCAGATCGGCGAAACCGGCGAACCCTTGGCCTGCTATGAAGTGCCGCTTTTGTACGAAAACGGCCTGGATCGGACCTACCACCCGGTGGTCGTGGTCAACGCTCCGCTTTCGCTGCGCGAAGCACGGCTCGCCCAACGCGACGGCTTCGATTCGACGCAGATCGCCGCGCGCATCGCGGCTCAGATGCCGCTCGAAGAGAAAGTGCGCCGCGCCGATTACGTGATCGACAACTCCGGCACGGTCGAAGAGTTGGCCCGGGCGACCGACGCCGTGCTCACGGCGTTGTGCGATGCCCTGGCCCTGCCGGCCGGGCGTTACGCGGGTCTTTCGGCCTAGCTGATCAACGTGCGCGTTGCGCGCGAAATGCGCGATTCGGCGGCAAGCAGCGTGTTTTCCAGCAGCATCGCGATGGTCATCGGCCCGACCCCGCCGGGCACCGGGGTGATCGCCGAAGCCACCGCGGACGCTGATTCGAAATCCACGTCGCCGCACAATTTACCGGCCTGATCGCGGTTCATGCCCACGTCGATCACCACCGCGCC
>DASSMT010000014.1:0-11242 GCA_035688655.1 Polyangiaceae bacterium
CCGCGGTCGTGTGCAGCTGCGAGCCGGTGACCGAAGCGGAGATCCGCTACGTGATCGAGCAGGAGTTTGCGAGCGATGTGAGCGACGTGTCGCGCCGCACGCGGCTTGGCTTGGGCGCGTGCGGTGGCATGCGCTGCGCGCTGCGCTGCGGGCGGATCGTGGCTGACGCGACGGGCCGCTCGCCCGAAGCTGGCCAGAAGTTGGCGCTCGAATTTCTGACCGAAGGCGCGCGCCGCCGCAGCGCTGCTGTGGGCACCGTGCAGGCGCGCCAAGAGGCGCTGGCCCTGAGCGCGCTGCAGGCCGAAGTGGGTTCCGGGAGTCGCGCTCAGTGAAGTGTGCGATCGTCGGTGCGGGCATCGCGGGCACTGCGGCAGCGTTCGAAATTGCTCGTCAGGGCGGGCGCGCCCGAGTGATTCACGATCTCACCGGTGCGAGCGGCTTGTACTCGGGCGCGCTGGACGACGAGCCTTGGGATTTGGCGGACCAGACGCGCGCGCTCGCCAGCGGGTTGAGCGAATTTTCGCAGCAGCTCGGCGCTTGGCAGCTCGAGACCGCGCTGCGCCGCATCGCGACGCTGGAAGGCAACGTGCGCCCGGCGCGCGGCAGTGATCGCGCGCTCTTGGATTTGCAACGCTGCGCCGGCAAGCGAGTCGCCGTAGTGGACGTGGAGCGAGACGACTGGGACGCGCCGCTGCTGGCGAGCAGCTTGGCGAGCAGCGCTTGGGCCCGCGAAACCGGAACTCGGTTCTTTGCAGCCCCGCTGCCGGTCCTGGCCAAGGGCTTCGAGCGCCGCATTTCCGGCTATGATTTTGCGGCGCTTCACGACGCGCCCGAGCGCGCCCAGGCGTTGCACGCGGCGCTCGCTGCGAGCGCGGTCGCTGCTGAAGCGTGGCTCTTCGGGCCGTGGCTGGGCATCGAGCGCCCGCTCGCAGACGAGCTCAGCCGCGCGCTCGGGGTGCCAGTCGGAGAAACGACCTCCGCGCCTGGTGGCGCGGCCGGGGCGCGCTTCGAGCGAGCGCGGGATCGATTGCTCATGCGCATCGCGGAGGTCGAGCGCGGCCACCTGAGCCGTCTCGAGCGCGACGGCCGTGGCTACCTGTTGCACGTGCGAGACCGCGCGCCAGAACATTTCCCGATCGTGGTGCTGGCCACCGGCGGTGTGGCGGCGGGTGGGATCGCGCTCGAACGGTCGTTCGAGCGGCGCGGCGGCACCGGCTTCCGCTTGTCGTTCAGCGCGCCGCTCGCCATCGCGCTCGACTCCGAGGTGGTCGAGGGTGTCTCTTCGCTGTCTGGCTTCGACTTTCCCGAACGCGGCTTCGGTGCCCTGCTCGAAGTCGGCATCGCCGCGGGAACCGACGGCTCTGCAGCCGAAAATCCCGGCATTTTCCCGGCCGGGGATGCCGTCGCGGGGCGCCCGCGCACGGCGTTGATCGCGGCAGATTCTGGGCTGAAGGCGGCTCGCGCCGCACTCGAGTATTCTCGGAGAGTGAGCTGATGCGAGTCACATTCGGAGTTCTGAACGCGCTTTCGGCGCTGGTGTTGTTGCTTGGCCTGTTCGGCGTGGTGCAGCCGCGCTTCTGGGCGTTGGACGTGCCGCTCACGCTGATCGCGTTGGTCGAGCTGGTGAGCGGGGTGGCGCTGCTCGCGAAGTTGCCCTGGGCCCTGCGCGCGCTCACGATCGCGGCCTGGGTTTCGTTCTCGCTCGGGCTACTGGTCGTGTCGTTGATCTTGCTCACGCTCGTCTTCCTGCGCGGGATCCATGGCGACTACGGCGTGGCGGCGCTGGCCGTATCTTCACTGATCGTGGCGCTGCTCGTGCCTTATACGGTCGTGCTACCCGCGCTCGAGCTGCTCTGGCTAAAGCGGCAAAGCGTCGAGTCTCGCCCGTGACCCCGCGCGCGTTCCTGCGGCTCCTGGCAGTTTGGATCGGCGCGCTGCTCGTGTGCTCGATGGTCATTTTCTACCGCGTGCGAATCGATCGCTCGCGGCCGCCGACTGGCCCCTACTTGGTCAGCGTTTGGGAAAGCGGCGAGCGCAGCGCACGTGCGGTCGTCGTGAAGGAACCGGAGCGCGCTTTGGAGGAGGCCCGAGGGCGCCCTGGCGCGCAGCGAATCATCGAGCAAATCGTGGATTCTGCGCCGATTTTGGGGCAGAGCTGGCTGGTGCTCGGCCACTCCGTGGTGCCCGCGCGAGACGGGCTCAGCGCGAGCTATGGGGGGCGCACGGCGTACGCGACGCCCGACGATCTGCGCAAGCTCGAGGCCTATGAATTCACCTTCGCTCTCGGCCCCGTGAGCCTGGTGATGGGCATCGACGTGAACAAGGTGCTCGGCGCGCTTGCGAAAGAGTTGGGTACCGAGCCGACGGAGCTTCTGCGCCACGGGAGCTTTCGGCGCTTTGCCGTAGTCAGCGACGCTCCCTACCCGCGAAAGATTGGCAAAGACGACGTCACGGTGGACGCCGTGAAGGACTCGGTCCGAGAGGCAGCCCGTTACCTGTCGCGCAATCAGCGCCGCGACGGCTCGTTTCACTACGAGCTCAACGCGGTGACGGGCGACGAATCGAGCGAATACAACTTCCCGCGCCACGCGGGCGCCACCTTCTTCCTTGCCCGCGCCGGCAATCAACTCCAAGACAAGGGGCTGCTGCGCGCCGGACAACGCGCCGGCGCGTTCATGAAAGATCGCACTACGCTGCGCTGCGGAGACAACGCCTGCGTCGGCGAAGGCGGTCAAGTCGACATCGGCTCTTCTGCGCTGGCGCTGCTCGCGTACGTGGAGCTGGTCCTGGGCGGCAAGGAAGAATATCGCGCGCCAGCCCTGGAATTGGCCGCATTCCTGCGCGCGCAACAGCGCCCGGACGGCGAGTTCCAGCACTTCTATTCGGTCAGCGAACAGCACCCGATCGACGTGCAAGTCGAATACTACACGGGCGAAGCCGCGTTCGCGCTGTCCCGCGCGCACCGGCTCAGCAGCGATGCGCGCGATCTGGAAGGCGCGCGTCGCGCGCTCGCGTTTTTGGTCCGGCGCTCCGCGTGGTTCCTCGGGTCGCGCTATTTCTGGGGCGCCGAACACTGGACTTGCCAAGCCCTGGCCGACCTCTGGCAGCGCGCGCCCGATCGCGTCGCGCTCAGGTTTTGCCTCGACTGGCAAGCCGCCAATCGCAACCTGCAATTCGACTCACCGCCCGCTCCGAGCGAGTACGACGGCGGCATCAGCCGCGGCCCGTTCATGGCGCCGCGCCTGACGCCCACCGCCAGCCGCCTCGAAGCCGCCGTCGCCACGCTGGAAGCCGCGCGCGCCGCCGGCGTGTCCGCCGAGGAGCTTGCGCTCTTGGAGCAACAGATCAAGCGCGGGTTCGCGTTCCTGATGCGCTACCAATTCAGTCCTGGTCCAACACACCTGATGCCCAAAGACCGCCCGCTTGCCGGCGGGTTTCCGGGCAGCGCGCTCGATTTGCACGTGCGCATCGATTATCCGCAGCACGCAGGGGGCGCGCTGCTGCGCTATTGGGAGCTCGAGCAGAAGTAGCGGGAGCTCGTCGCTCCCGGGCTGGCGCGCTTCAACGCGCGTATTCGTCGTGGCGCTTCCACCACGCGCCTTGCTCATTTCGGCCATTCGGCGCGCGATCGAGCCATTGGTACGCGCCCCACAAGCCATCGAGGCCGCGCCCATAGCTGGAGTACGTATGGTGGACCAGGCCATCTTGCAGCACGAATGCGCTCATGCCGGGCCGCTCCCGCAGGTACGTGGGCTGATCGACACCGCACATTGCGGCGTGCGAGCCCGGGCCGCCGCCGCTCGCCGCTCGCTCACGCTTCGGCTCGCGACGATAGTTGTAATCAATGCCCCTCTCGAATTGTTCCTCCGCGCTGAAGCCGACGCTGTAGTCCGCATTGAAGTCGCTGCCAAACGAGGACGCCCAGGGGAACGTCCACGCCATGCGTCGCTTGTAGGCGGCAAGCTTCGAAAGCGGCGCGCGCGACACCGCCCAAAGCATCACGTCGTGCTGCGCCAGATGAACCGTGAACCCGTTGAAGCCGTCCGCGATGAACGAGCAAGACGGACAACCCGCTGAGTAATCAGGACCAAACATGAAGTGGTACACGAGCAACTGCGACCGCCCCCGGAAGAGCTCCTGCAGCGTGGCCGGACCGTCATCGGTCTCGAACTGATAATTCTTCTCGACGCGCACCCAAGGCAACGTCTGGCGCTGCGCGGCGAGCGCGTCTCCCCTTCGTGTCAGCTCTTTCTCCGCTTTCAAGAGCTCGAGGCGGGCAGCGAGCCACTCTTCGCGTGTTCCTGTGACATGTTTCATGTTTTGCGTCTCCCGGTCATGAGCATTCATGCGTCTTGGTCTACGCCGCGACGCCGGGGACCAGGGAGTAACAACGGCGACGCGATTCGGCGCGCGCTCACGACGCAAATCTCGGCAAAGGGAAACCGCGCTACCCTCCGCCGCTACCCGCCTCGGCGCTTCCGGCACCGCCTTCGCTGGCGGAACAAGGGCGGAAAGTGACGGCACACCGCCCATCGGCACAAGCGGCCATCGTGCAGGTCACGGTCCCGTCTGAACACGTGAAGATGAGCCCCGCGATCTTGCAGTCCCGTGACGTGGTGCACTCCGCGGCCCGGCCATTCCCGCAACGCCGCTGCCCGACCAAGAATGCAACTCGCGCTCACCTCAGCGAGTGAAGTGCCCGACGTTTCCCACTCTCCGGCGGTGTCGACGGCCGTGGTTGGGGCTGTGACCTCCACCCGTGAAGAGGTCCCCTCAGACTTCGGGAATATCCGGCGGGATTGGTTGCCGCGAGACGGTGTGTGTCAGGTTCCACAAAGCCTTTCGCTACCAGCGCACGCGCGATCAACGGTTGGACGCACTGGAGCATCGGGCCTAGTGCGCGCGTATTCGGAGTGACTCACTGACAAATACCGGTGGCAGTGCAGGTCTTGCTGCACGCCTGATTGGCGCTCTGCGAGTAAGACTTGTTCCAGCCGGTGGCGGCCAAGATGGTCTTCAGCGCTTCGGGCTGGCACAGGCTCAAGAGCGGATTGCCATAAACGGTGAGGTTGCCACCGACCGTACCGAGCTTACCTGCGGGCTTGATCAAGTTGAGCATCGAGGTCAGCTTGTTGTTGCTGTAGATCTGCAAATAACCACCGACGGAGCTCAGGTTGGCGAGCCCGTCGAGGTTGGTCAGCGAGTCGTTTTGCTGAATGTTGAAGTTGCCGGTCACGGTCCCGAGGCTCGTCAAGCCGCCCAGATTCGTCAATGCGCTGTTGGCGTAGATGCTGAAGTTGCCGGCGACCCCGGTGAGTGCGAGCAGCCCGTTGACGTTGGTCAGCTGCGGGTTGGATTGAATGTTGATCGATCCGATGACGTTCTTGAGGCCCGTGAGACCACCGACGTTCGAGATGTTGGCGTTGTTCACGAGCGTGAAGTCTGCCCCGATGGACTGGAGATTGGTGAGGCCGCTCACTGAAGATAGCGTCGTGTTGTCGATGTGAAGGGTGCCGGTGAGGTTCACGACGTTCTTCAGCCAATCCAGATCCGCCTGGTTGTTCACCGTGGCATCACCAGTGAACGTACCCTGCTGATTGGCGGTTCCACCCGAGGTTCCGCCGCAAACCGGCGAGCTTCCGTTGCAAGCGACGCTGCAGCCGCTGTTGGCGCCGCTCAGGTCGTTGTAGGTGGCGACATTGAGCGTCGTCTTCAACGCGAGCACTTCACAAGCGGACAGGTTCGGGTTGCCGGCGATGTTGAAGAGGTTGCCTAGCGCGGCCGACTTGAGCGTGCCGGAACGCAGCCCGGTGATGCCGGTGAGCAGCGGGTTGGAGACCACGACCAGATCCAGACCGATGCGGACCAGGCTCTTCAGACCATCGAACTGAGTCAGCTTGTCGCTGTCCCTGATGCTGAGCCTACCGCCGAGCTGCGCGAGCTTGGGGAAGCCGCTCACCGTCTGTAGGGCCTGATTGTTGTTGATCGCCAAATCACCGATCACGTCCGTCAGGTTGGGGAAGCCGCTGAGCGAGGTGAGCCCGTTGTCGGAGATGTTGATCCCGGCGTTGGTGCTGGCAAGCGACGTGAAGCCGGCAATGCTGGTGAGCAGCGGGTTGTTGTTGATGTCGATCTTGCTGCTGATGCCGACCAAGCCTTCGAATCCGTTGTTGGCGTCGAGCGAGGCGAGCTTGGCGTTGTCGTGGATCTCGAGCGTGCCGGTGATATTGGCCAGCTTGGAGAAGCCGGAGATCGAGGTCAGGTTGGCGTTGTTGTAGATCTTCACGCCGCCGGCGGTCGTTGCCGTGAGGGTGTCGAAGCCAGCAATGCTGGACAGGGCGTTGTCGTAATCGACGCGCAGTTCTCCCTGCACCGTATTGAGGAGGCCGAAGCCGCCGATGGCGGCGAGCGCGGGGTTCTGTTCGATGGTTAGGTTCCCGCCAATCGAGGTCAAGGCGCCCAGGCCGTTCAGATCGGCGAGCAACGCGTTGCCGTAGATGTTGAAATACGTGCCGACGGTCTGGAGGGCGCTGAGCCCGTTGACGTTGGTCAGCTTGTCGTTGCTGTAAATCTGCAAATAACCGCCCACCGAGCGGAGCGCGGTCAGGGCCTGGAAGTTGGTGAGCGCAGCGTTTTGCTGCACGTTGAAGTAGCCGCCGATGGTCGTAAGCGAGCCGAGGCCGCTGAGGTTGTCCAGCGTCGGGTTGCCGTAGATGGAGAAGAAGCCGCCGACGCTGGTCAGGCTGGCGAACCCACTCAGGTTGGTGAGCACCGGGTTGGATTGAATGGTGATGTTGCCGTCGACTGCGGTGAGCGCGCTCAGGCCACTCGAATTCGCGCTGCCCAAATTGGTGAGCGAGGCATTGCCCGTGATGCTCAGGTTGCCGCTCACGTGCTTCAGGTTCTCGAGGCCCGCCAAATTGCTCAGCGCGCTACTGTTGATCGTCAGATCGCCGATGATTTCGCTGACGTTCTTGAGCGTCTTCAAGTCCGAGTCGTTTTGGAGCACCACGTCGCCCGTGACAGTCCCGGACTGACCGCCGAGGACGGGCGGGCCGCTGCAGGTCGTGCCCAAGCACGTATCGCAACCGGCGTTGCAGCAAGTGTGCTCCACCCCGGACCAACCGGAGGGATGAGACTGAATCTCGGTTTTCAGCTGATTGACCTGGCACACGGGCAGGTTCGGATTTTGCGACAGGGCAAAATCGTTGCCGACGGCGACCATGTTCGAAGCGAGCAGGCCGCCGATGCCGTTCAGGACCAGATTGCTTTGGATGCGCAGATCCGTACCGACGCTCTTCAGCTTCGAAATGCCGTCGAAGTTGGTCAGCTTCGGATGGCGGACGATCGCCAGATAGCTGCCGACGTCGTTCAGCGACCCGAAGCCGCCAATGCTGGTCAACGCCGGGTTGTTGCGGATGTCCAAGTGCCCGATCAAGCTGCTGAGCGCGGTGAAGCCCGTGAGCGTGCCGAGCAGGTTGTTGTCGTGGATCTCGATGTGGCGATTTCCGTTCGTGAACGACGAGAACCCGGGCAAAGTGGTCATCGCGCCGTTGTTGTAGACCTGCACGTCGCTGCCCACGAACTGCACCGCGTTGAAGCCATCCAGCGTGGTCAGCGCCGCGTTGTCGTGAACGAGGACGCTGCCCGTGACGTTGTTCAGCTTGCCGAAGCCGGAGATCGAGCCGAGCTGCGCGTTGCCGTTGATTTCGATGGTGCCGACGTCGGTCAGCTTGGCGAAGCCGGTCAGGTTCACTTGCTTGGCGTTGTTGTTGACCGCAATCGTGCCGGCCACGTTCAGCGTTTCGGCAAAGCCGGCGAGCGACTGCAAGACAGGGTTCTGCGAAACGGTGACGTTGCCGCCGACCACCTTCAGCCCCCCGAAACCGGCAATGCTTTGCAGCTGTGCGTTGCCGTAGATATTGATGTAGGTACCGACGGAGGTCATCGCGCCGAAACCCTTGAGATCGATCAGCTTGTCGTTGCTGTACACCTGAACGAAGGCGCCGACCTCGGTCAGCGCCGGAAAGCCGTCCAAGTTGAGCAGCGCGGCGTTGCTCTGAATGTTGACGTAGTTGTAGACCTTGACCAAGCTGTTGAAGCCGTTGACATTGGTCAGCACCGGGTTGCCGTAGAGTTGCAGATAGCCCTGCACGGACGACAGCAAACTGAGGGCGGTGAGATCGGTCAGCGCGCCGTTGGATTGAATGTTGAGCTGGCCGACGATGGTCTTGAGATGACTTAGACCGGTGAGGCTGGTCAGGCTGCCGTTGTTGATGATGGATACGTCGCCGCCCACCCATTCCAGCGCGTTGAGCCCGGTCAGGTTGGCGAGCGACGTGCTGCTCACGTTCAGGTTGCCGGAAATGCAGCTCGTGCCGGCGGCGGCGAAAGCGTTCAGGCTGGCCTGGTCGGTGATCGTGACGTTGCCTTGGGTGACGGTGCCGCTGCAGGGAGAGGGTTGAAATTGCGTGCCGCAGACACCGACCAAGCAGGTGGCTGGCCCTTGCGTGTTGGGGCATTCGACCTTGTTCGCGCAGGTCGTTCCGCAGGTGCCCACCAGGTTGAGAGTGACCTCGCAACTATTGGTGATCACGCCGTCGCAGTTCTTGGTGCCGGAGGGGCATAGCGTGCAGCCCTGACCCTTTTTGCAGACTTGGTCTTCTGCCACGCAGTCCGTGAGCGGCCCCCAGTAGCCGTCGATACAGGTGTGAGTGGCATTGCCCACGCAATCTTTCTCGTTGGGCACGCAATCGGTTCCGGGCACGATTGAGCCGCCGGTGCCGACGTTGCCGGAACCGCCGTTGGGCGCGCCACCGGCGCCCGTGCCGCCATGCGACGTGCCGCCGGAGGGATTGCTGCTGCCGCCGCTACCATTGCCGGTGCTGCCGCCGCTGCCGAGCGGGCCGTTTCCGCCCCCACCGAAGACCAAGCCGCCGGTGCAGCGGTAGTCGTCGCAGGTCGCACCGTAGTCGCAATCGGCGTCGGACATGCACTGGTACACGCAGTGGTTGGCGCGGCAGATCAGGGGCGCGCCGCAATCGACGCTGTAGTTGCAGCCGTTGCCCCAATCGGGCGGCGCGTTGCCGGGCGGCACGAGCACGCAGCTGTGCTCGACGCACGCTTGACCGGACTGACAATCGACGTCCTTGCGACACTCGTCCGTGCACTGTCCGGAGCGGCAGACCAACGGTTCCTCGCAATCCGAATTGCGCAGGCAGGGCGGTCCGGCGTTTCCAACACAGCGATTGTCGACGCAGTTTTGCGTGGAGGGGCAGTCCGCCTTGCCCAAGCACTCGTACGCGCACAGCTTGTTGCGGCAGATCAGCGGCTCGGCGCACTCCGAGTTATAGACGCAAGGTTCACCGGGGTTCGCGCTGGCCGCGCCGGCCGCGCCCCCGTCGGCGATGCGCAGGTTGCCGGCGTCGTCGAGCTCGGTGACATCGGCGCAGTTGCCCTTCTTGCACAACTGGCCCGAAACGCAGTCGCGATCGCTCGCGCATTGGTCGCGACACTGACCATCGTAGCCGCACACCTGGCCTTCGGGGCACTGGCTGTTGTACGCGCAGGCTTGTTCTTGCTCGAGCTGGCAAACGTGAAAGGGGCGGTCGCTCGCCATACAGCGCTGACCCGGATCGCAGTCGCGCGAGGTTTCGCAGGCGCTGTGGCAACGCTGAAACGCGCACACCAAAGGCGAATCACAGTCGGTGTTGAGCGTGCAGCCAGCGGCAAGCTTGGCGGTCTTGGGGTGTTCGCTGTCCGAGCAGGCCGAGGCCACCAATACGGACAATGCGAGCCAGACGAGTAAGACCGGAGACTTGAGCTGTTGTGCCAGACGGGATGGATGCCCCATTGTTTCAGAGTCAGCCTTACTGGTCTTTGGCGTCAAGGGTGCGCGCTTAGTGTTTTCGCCAATGCGCGTTTGTTCTTGGATTTCGCGGGCGTTCCAGTCACTATCAGAGTCGAGATATCGCTGATGTCCGAAGGCGCGCTCGCTCCTGGCACTGTCCTCGCGGGGAAGTTTCGCGTCGTATCCCTTCTGGGTGAAGGCGGCATGGGCGCGGTGTACGAGATCGAGCATGAGCTCACCAAGCACCGGCGCGCGCTGAAGCTGCTGCACGCGTCGATGGCGGCCATGCCCAGCGTGGTCGAGCGTTTCTTGCGTGAAGCGTCGGCGGCGGGTCGCGTGGGCAACCCGCACATCGTCGAAACCTTCGACGCGGGGGTGCTAAACACGGGCGAGCCTTACCTGGTGATGGAGATGCTACGCGGCCGGCCGCTCTCGGCGCGCATCGCCGCAGGCAAAATGCCCTTGTCCGAAGTAGTGGATTTGATCGGCCAAGCGGCAGCAGGGGTCCACGCCGCGCACCAAGCGGGCATCGTTCATCGCGATCTCAAGCCGGACAATTTGTTCATTACCGACGGCGCGGATGGTCGCCCCTTCGTCAAAATCCTGGACTTTGGCATCTCCAAGTTCGATCCGCAGAAGACGGGCGGCATGCAGCTCACGCAAGAAGGGGCGGCCTTGGGCACGCCTTATTACATGCCACCCGAGCAGATCCGGGGCGAGGGCAGTATCGATGCGCGCGCGGACGTGTATGCCCTGGGGGTGATCTTGTACGAGTGCCTGGCGGGAGCGCGCCCATTCGAAGCCGATACCCTGCCGCAGCTCGCGATCTTGATTCACACCGGGCAGCCGAAGCCCATCAGCGTGTACCGCCCGGACTTGCCGCCGGAATTCGTGTCCTTGGTGCATCGTGCTCTGGCCACCGATCGCGCTCAACGCGTCCAGAGCGCCGGGGAGCTGCGAGCCATGCTCGAGCACTTTGGTTCGGTCGCCTTTCGCAGTGAGATTAGGCATAGCCCGCTGCCCCCGCCGTCGGTCGTGCCGGCGCGCGCGCTGTCCACCACCGCGGCGGGCGTCTCGCTGCGCCCGGCCGCGCCGAGCGCGCCGCCCGCCAAATCGCCGAGCGCTCTGCCGCTCGTGGTTTCGGTGCTCGGGCTCGCTGCGCTGGCCGTGCTCGGCGGCGGGCTCTGGTGGCTTCATGGCCGCTCGGCCGCGGTCGAGCTCACGGGCGTCGCTCCCTCCGCTCTTTCGCAACCGGCGATCTTGGGCGTGCCGGCGTCGCCCCCGAGCGTCGCGCGCGAGCCGGCCCCCGAGGCCAGCGCCCCGCCTGCGTCCGCGGCGCCGAGTGTTGCCCCCACGCTGGCCGCGTCTGCGCCGCTCTCGGTTGCCAGCGCT
>DASSMT010000140.1:0-47232 GCA_035688655.1 Polyangiaceae bacterium
CCTCTCAGTCTCCGGCCCCGGCTCCGGGCGGGATCACGCCGTTCTTCGCGATCGGGACGAGCAGGTTCGGAGGCCCAAATAGCGTCACGTTGAATGGGGGTCGCTCCGCGAACAGCGGATTCAAGTGGCTCAGCGTGAGCGGCCAGGGTGCGAGCGGCCCAACCACGGGCGTGATTCGGTATTTGAGGAAGTCGACCCAGCGCACGCGGCTGAGCGCAGGAGCCGGGATGGGCTCCTGATTCTTGCCGATCGGCACGCACATCTGGCGTGCGCGTTCCATGTGTACGGCGTGGGGAGGCAGGCCTTGTTGGATGAGCACCGGGTTCAAGTGGCTGAGCAGCACGTTGGTGTTGGCGTCCGAGGTCGGTTGCTCGAGGCCGTAACAACCGAAGTCCATGTGTCGAATCACGGACAGCATCGGCTCGGGCGGGATGACTCCGTTCTTTGCCACCGGTACGCAGACCTGCTGCAGCTGCACCAGGTGAACGAATTCGGGCGGCAGGTTGGCGAACACGGGGTTCAGGTGACTCGCGAGCACTGGCACGTTCACGGGCGCCGCGTCCGCCTTGTAACAAGCCAAATCGATGCCGCGAATGACGCTGCGCGCAGGTTCGCTCGGGATTTGGTTGTTCTTTGCGACGGGAACGCAGACCTCTTCGAGCGGGCCGAGCTGCGCTTGTTGATTTGGCAGCACCCCCTGCAAAACGGGATTCAGCTGACGGATCCCGAGCTGCTGAGCCGGTGGGGCGCCTTCTGCGTGCCTGCACTCGAGATCCAGCTGACTGGCGATTTCGAACGGAGTCGGCGCTTGAGCGTGAGCACTCATGGTGTGCAGCAAGCCGGTGACGACAACGAGCGAACTGAGCGAACGATAGACGTGTTGCATGGCAGATCCTTCTGCGGATTGTGGTTTCGATGCGCTCGTCGGTGTGGAATCGAGCGCACTAGTAGGTTCGCCGCAGCTCCGCGCAACCTGACCAACAAAACGCGTGCGCCTGAAAACGACGGTAAACGACAGGGCAAACCACGAGCAGCAAGCGCTCGTTGCCCTGCTGCGGTTTTGCGCACGCTCGGGACGCGGGTCAGCGCGGAGAAGAGGCTTGCGCTCGACTCGAACCGGCGTATTCAAATGGCCCGATGGCTTCGCTGGAGGACGTGAAGCGCGCGCTCCAGGGCGAGCGGGCTGCGATTGAAGAGCTCGTGCGCGAATTGAGCCCCGTCGTTCAAGCGCGCGTTGCGACCGCACTCTGGCGACGCGGGCGCGCGTCGCGCCAAGAGCTCGAGGACCTGACGCAAGAGGTCTTGATGGAGCTCTTCACCGGCGACGGCCGGGCGCTCGCGAGTTGGGAGCCCGGACGCGGTCTGTCGTTGGCGTCGTTCGTGGGCCTGGTTGCGCAACGCATGGTGTTTTCGATCCTGCGCAGCCGGCGTCGCAGCCCGTTCACGCAGGAACCGACCGACCCGGCAACGATAGAGGCGTCAGCGGCTTCCTCGCGCAGACATCCCACCCCTGAGGGCCCAGTCGCGGCCCGCGAGTTTTTGATCTTGTTGTTCGAGCGCCTGCACGCAGAGCTCTCGCCCAAAGCGCTGGAGATGTTTTATCGACTATACGTGTGGCAAGAGGAGCCAGAGCACATCGCGCGCGAAACCAAGAGCACGCTCGATGCCATCTACCAGTGGCGCAGCCGACTCAAAAAGGAGATCAGTGAGCTCGAAGCCAGCTTGTTGCGCCAGTGCGCGGCAGACCCCAATCTCGCCCAATATCAGACAGGGAGCTTGAGCAAGTCCAATGTCCCGTCCTGAGGACACTCTCGAGCAATTGGCGCGCCTCGCCCGCGATGACGAGGCCCTGCACGCCGCCTCCGAGCGCCGGCCGCCTGCGCTGCCCCGCAGTGAAGAAGTGCCACCCGCCAGTGGGCTCCCCGATTCTCTGGCAGAGCCGCTCTCGGAAGCGCAGCGGGCGTCCTTCGTGGACGCCATTCAGGCGCGCCTGGCGAACGCCGAACGCGTGGCCGTGCCCACGCCCCTTCCGTCCCTTGCGCGTCGCCGCCGGCTGGTGACGGTCGTTGCGCTGACTGCCGCGGCAGCGGGTGTGTTGTTCGCGCTGCGCACCGGCCCTGACGCGGACGGGGCGCTTTCGCGCTACGAGGTCCGACTCGAGGGCTCGCAGCAGACCGAACGCGGAGCCGCGCAGGTTCCGGATCTGCTGCGGCTTCGGCCGAGCACCACGCTGCGCTTCGAGCTGCGACCAACCCACGACGAGCGCGGCAGCGTGCGCGTGCGCGCGTTCGTGCACGGCGCGCTGGCCGCAGCCGCCGGTGAAACGCGCGAGTTGACGGTCAGCCAAGAGCAGTCGACCGCCGGCGCCCTGCGCGTCGCAGCCCCGTTGCCGGCCGCGTTGTCGGAGCGAGGCGAGCTCGTGCTGTACGTGGGGCGCCCCTCTGCCGTGGAGCACGCGCAGCCGAATGACAAACTCGGAACTCTGCCCTCGCTCGGCACCGTCCAAGAGTTTCGCTGGCCGTTCGAGCGGGTGCCGTAGCGAGATGCGGCGTGTGGTCGCGATGGCCGCGCTGGTCGCGCTGCTCGGCCCCTTGGCGGTTGGCGACCAAGCGCTGCTCGATCCTTTCGCGGAGCTCGAGTTCGAGTTCAGTGGTTGCGCCCGAGTCCGTCCCGGGCCCGTATGCGAGCTCGATGCGGAGCGAACGCTCACGCTGTGGGTCGAAGGCGCAACCCCGCCCGAGATCGACGTCGCGAATACGGCCAGCAACCGCGTGAAAGAATCGCTGGCCGTCGAGGGCGGTGTTCGCGTCACCTTCCAGGTTCCGGCGGGAAAGAGCCAGGTGCGGCTGCGTCTCGGCCAGCGGCGCGCTTCGTTGCGCCTCGCTGAGAGCTCCGAACCGCCGGCGCTCCGCGAGCTGACCCAGTGGTGGAAGGACGGGAAATGGCAGCAAGTGCGCGCGCGGCTCGACCAGGGAAGCGACGTCTTGATCGGCGCGGAGCGGGACCGACTGCGCGCGCTGCGTGCGCGCCTTGCGCTGCGCGACGGCGACAACGAGCGCGCCGCGGACGAGCTGGAAGCGACGGCCCGGAGCGCCGAGCGCGCGGGCCTTTTGCTCGAGGCGAGCAAAGACCGCTGGGCGGCAAGCTACTGTCGCGCCATTCGGCTGCGCCAATACACCCGCGCGAGCGAGCTGCTCGATGGCATGCCCGCCGAACTCGTGCGAGTCCCGGAAGTTCGTGCGGGGCTGCCTTACTACGCGGGGCTGCTCGCGCAAGCGCGCGGCGACGCACAAGGCGCTCTGATCCGATTTCGCATGTCGACCGTGTTGGCGCGGCGGCTGGGGATGGTGGCCGACGAGCTCCAAGCGCGACACGCGCTCGCCGACACGCTGAGTCAGCTGAATCGCGACGCCGAAGCGTTGGCCGAGCAAGAGGCGTTGCTGGCGCGCGCGCCGGAAGCTTCGAGTTGCCAGCTCTTTTCGGCCTGGGAAAACCTCGCCTGGATGTTGCTGAACCAGCCCGGATCGGGCTTGGAAGAGCGGACGGCAGCCGCCCTTGCCCGCGCCGCGGAGTTCCTCGAGCGCTGCGCGGACCCGCTCAGCCGGCGTAACCTTGCGCTGAACCGCGCTCTGTTCGCTTTGCAGCGCGGAGCGCTTTCGGAGGCAGAAGCGCTGCTGCGGGGCCTCGACGCAGATGAGACGGGCCGAAGCGGGCGGCTCGCTGCCTGGCAAGCGCTGTATTGGGGCGAGCTTCACCGGCTACGCGCCGAGAGCGGAGAGGCGGTCATCGCCTATGATTTGGCCGAACGTCGCGCCGAGAGTCTCGCGCTGAAGGATTGCGTTTACCTGGCGCGGCTCGGCCGCGCGCGCTCGCTCGCTCAGCGTCGGGACGCAGCGGCAGTCGGCGCATACATCGGGGCCGAAGACGCAGCGGAAGATTTCGTGCGCTGGACGCCATTCGGGCAGGGCCAGCAGCTCACGGCGCTGCGAATGCAGTCGAGTGCACGCGAGCTGCTCACGCTGCTGCTCGACCTCGGGCGCCCGCCCGAAGCGCGGCAAGCCGCCGAGCGCGCGCTGCGCCGAGTGTGGGCTGCGAGCTTCCGCGCAGGCCGGATTGCGACCTTGAGTCCGGGCGCGAGGCAGCGCTGGGACCGCGCCGTCGGCGAATACCGCGCGCGCCGCGAAGCCCTGGAGCGCGCGGCGCAGGACGACTGGCAGCTTTCATTCGAAGGCCTGGGCGCGATTCGTCTCACGCGCGAGCTCGAGCGGCAACGGGTCGACGCCGCGCTCTCCGCCGTCTACGCGCTGCTGTTGAGCGATGCGGAGTCAGCCTCGGAACGAGCCGCCGCCCGCGACGACGCCCAGCTCCTGATCGCCGCCGGCAGCGACGCGTGGTGGGCATTCTTGCTGCGGCAGGGAACATTGCGGGTGGCGCCGGTGTCGCGCTTTGCGGCCGATGCGCGCGCGCAAACTCCGACTCACGACCTCGCTCCAATCGCGCTCGGTCTCGCCCAGGTGCTCGAGCGCTTCCAGCGCGAAGGGCTGCTCGACGCACCGCTCTTGCGCGTGAGCCTGCCGCCGGACCTCCAGGCACTCGATGTGCACGCACTGCGCGTCGATGGACGGGCTTTGATCGAGTGGTTGCCCGTGGGCTACGCCTTCGAGCTCGGCGCCGCGCCGGATTCGGGAGCGCGAGAGCCGGGCTCTCCGTCCGCATTGGTGTTCGGCGATCCGAACGGGGACTTGCCGCGAGCAAATGCCGAAGCCAGCCGCGTCGCGCAGCGCTTGAGCAATGCTCGTCTCTTGCTGGCCGACCAAGTCACGTTCGATGCAGCCCTGCACGAGTTGCCGAGCGCGCGCCTGCTGCACTTCGCCGGGCACGCGCACTCGGGCGGCATCGACGGGCTGGAGGGTGCGCTGCGTTTGAGCCGCGGACAACGGCTCTCCGTGGCAGATGTCCTGGTCTCGGCGCGGGTGCCGGAGTTCGTCGTGCTGTCTGCTTGCACGAGCAGTGTCTCGCCCGAACCCGGTGGCGGACTCAGCATCGGACATGCCTTTCTCGTGGCGGGTTCGCGCGCGGTGATCGGAGCGAGCCGCGCGATCTCCGATCCGTTGGCAGGGCGCTTTGCCGAGGCGCTTTATGACCAGCTGCTCGCCGCGGGCGGAGCACGAGCGCTCCCGCGCGACATTCACGCGTGGGCGGCCGCCGTGCGTTCCGCAGGACTCGAGCAACTGCGCGTCGACCCACGAGCGGACTGGGCCGCGCTTCGCCTGCTGCTCCGCTGACAATACTCACACGGGCGCGAAGTCGCTCGAGTTTCGGGAAAGTGCGTCAGGTCCGGCGCGCGAGCCGCGAACTCCATCTGACCCCCAGCGAGGATATTCAGAAATGATCCGTCATTCCAAGCGCGCTCGTCCATCCAAGAAGCATGCCTCGGCCACTCGTAGCCAGGGTTCCATGCAGCGATTTCATTCGTATGGCTGCCTGCTCGTCGCTCCCTGCGCCTTGCTGCTCGGCTGCTCCGGTCAGAGCGACGCGGACGGTGAAACCGCGGCGCTGACGCGCGCGGCCATTCTGGCTCCAGTGCCAATCAAACCCACCGTCACAGCGCCTTCGACAGCGGTGCTCGGCAGTACCTTCACTGCCAGTGTCACGCCATATCTTGCGGGCAGCCTCAGTTCGTATCACTGGGGCGGGGAGGGGGTGAGCGTCATCTCCGAGGGGGCTTCCAGCGCGACGCTCAGCTGCACTTGGCCCGGGTTTCACACGATTGAAGCCAGCGTGGGCAGCGCGGCCCCGCTCACTGCGCAAATCTACTGCAGCTCGCCGCTGTGCGACGGCAAACCCTGCCCCGGGGTGAAGGTGTTGCCGAAAGAGGCCCTCGATTGTCCGCAGACCGACGTTCTGATTCGCGTCAACGAAAACGAAAGCTGTCCCGAGACCACCCCCGGTTGGGTGGGCGGGCCTTTGATCAAGACGCCCCACGTCAGCGACGACTCCGGAGCTCCGGGCACGAACGACGCCAAAAAACCGGCCCTCTTTACGCCCTTGGACCGCTTCTGCAGTTACTCGTGGAATGGAAGGCCGGAGCAGTTTGCGGATCACCCTCCACCAGCTCCGCACTCGCAGCGAAGTTCGGATCTAGTCTGGGACTGCCCGCGGATCGCTGCTCACACCACACCAACGACGGTCGAGCCCCTGCTCGAGCCCGTGCGCACCACGGACGGCTTGAACGCGGTGCTCGCGGCCCGTGGTCGAGCGGAGCTCGGCAGTATCGAGTGGACGCCTCCGATGGCGACCCCGCCGGCCACCCCGGCCACGCCGACTAGCCCAGCGACGACGGCCACTCCGATCATCACCCCAGCCACGCCGGCCACGGTAACCATCGCGGTGGTCGACACTGCGGCCAGCTCGTGGAGCGATCCGGACAACAACCCCCACGGCAAGGCCGTCGGAGTCTTGGCTCGCGACACCGCGTGCGGTGACCAAACGAACTGCGGCGTTCAGCTCAAAAACTATCTGGGCATGCCACTTCGCCGAGAGCCGATCTCGACCGGAGGCGCGTTCATACGGCGTGACGTTCAGCACGGGGGCTCGTTCGGCGCGCATGCCCATCTGGTCCGCGCCATCGTGGCTGCCGTCGACGAGGAGCGCGACGAGGCCAACGCTCAGCAGCGCGACCCGCGCTTGGTGCTGAACCTGAGCCTGGCCTACGAATCCGAACTGCCGAGCACGCTTGTCCCGGCAGCCGACGATTTCGAAAACCGCGTGGTGCTCGAAGCCTTGTACTACGCGCGCTGCAATGGCGCACTGATCCTGGCCGCCGCGGGCAACGGTCCGGTGCCCGCCAAAGCTGGACAACTGCCGGGACTTCCGGCTCGTTGGACCGGCTTGCCTGCGCTCGACCAAACGGAGTGCAACAAGCGCTTCGGGGTCGCACGGTTCAGCGCTGGCACGGGCCCCCTCGTGTACGCGGTGAGCGGGCTCGATTTTGCAGCGCAGCCGCTGCTTACCACGCGCGGCGCGGGTCAATCGACGATCGCTGCCTTGGGCTACATGGCCGTGCGCGAAGATCCCGGCGGCGGTTACACGCGCCGCCTGACGGGAACGTCGATTTCCACCGCGACGCTTTCCGGAATCGTAGCATCGGTTTGGAGTCACGCGCTGCTCAACCCCGACCTGATCATGGACGCCCTCTATGCGAAGGGCGTTCCCACCTCGATCGCAAGCGACTTTGCACCCTTCGGTAAGAGCAGTACTCCCGTCCATCGCATCACGCGCTGCACGATTGCGGACGCATTCCCCGGCCTGGCCAGCTGCGTCGCGGACCCACCGACTCCCGATGCAGCTCTACCGCCGGGCACCTTGCCGGAGCTGCCCGAGGGCCCGGAGCAACCACCGTTCGAGTCAGTCAGCGCAGCTGTTTCTCCGTGGAAATATCCTTGGATCGAGCCGCAACCGAGCGGCGAACCCGTGTGCGGTGCGTGTAGCCTCGGTTCACGGACGCTGAGCTTGGCCCTCCGGCTCTCCTCGCTCAACTCCGTGAACTACATGCGGCTCTTGGCAAGGAAGGCAGCGGGTGCGTCCTTCACCGGCGGGTACGCCTCCCGAGACGACGGCGAAGATCTACTGATCGCAGATATTCCCAACCTCCAGACTGACCCATTCAGCGTGCCTCTGGACGACTCGTTCACGGACATCGTTTCCGCTGAGCTCAGCTACCAAATCATGGTGGACCGAACTCCGGTGGACGAGACCGAGAGCGTGCTGATCCAAGATCCGCCAGAGACCGATGAGAATGTGGGTTTTTGATGGTCACGCGCCACGTCGCGTGTCGGCACAGCCTTCGGCGTCACGGGTCGGTTGGAGAGTGAGCGGGCGCTCAGCCGCCCGCTTGCTTGGCCGTGAAAACCGCCAACTGAGCGGCGAAGGCACGCTGATACGGGGGGCGCGCTTCAGCGCGGGCGACATAGGCGGCAAGGTTCGGGTACTCGTTCAGGATCCCCGAGCGCTTCGAGCGGAGTAGCACCGTCACCATCAACAGGTCGCCCGCGCTGAATGCACCATCGAGCCAGTCGCTACCGCCCAGGCGCTTCGACAATTGGGCCAAGCGTTCGCGCAGCCGTGCTTCGACCAGGGGCAGGCGCTGCGCGTACCAGGGCTGGTCGCGCTCGAGCAGCTTGGCCACGGAAAGATCGACGATCGGCGGCTCGACGGTGCTGAGCGCGGCGAACATCCAGCTGATCGCCTGCGCGCGCGCGTTTGGCTCGCTCGGCAACAAGCCCGGATGGCGCTCGGCGATGTGGAACACGATCGCCCCCGACTCGAACAGCGCGAGCTCGCCTTCTTCATAGGTCGGGATCTGGCCGAAGGGATGGATGGCCAGGTGCGCGGGCTCTTTCAACGCGCTGAACGAAAGCAGTCGAACGTCGTAAGGTTGTCCCACTTCTTCGAGCGCCCAGCGCACGCGCACGTCACGCGACAAGCCCTGACCGCGATCGGGCGACTCTTCGAATGCGGTAATCGTCGGCTTCATGGCTCGGCTCCCGGGGCTTTCCAAACGCGGTCGCGCGTCACCTTAGCGCAAGCGATCGGGCGAGCCAATCACACGACCGGCGGCGCTTTTCGTGCGCTCGGCAAAACACGAGCCCGTGCACCCCACGGTGCTACGGTGGGCGCCCCCGATGCCCAGCTCTTCTCAGCCTGCCCGCTCACCATCGCCGCTCACGCGTGAGCAGGGGGACGAGGTGCTGCGCTATTGGCTGGCCGCCTTGCGCTTGGAAGAGGCGCTGTCGGTGCGGCCGCAAGCGCGACGGGCCACGCACACGTCGCTGACCCCGCGGCTCGAGCAGCCGACGCCGGGGCAGGATTATTTCAAGCTGCCGCTCGATGTGGCGCTCGCGCAGCTGCTCGGGCAACAGACGCAACTGAAGCGCGCGTTCGATGGCGAGCTGTGTGGCTTTTTCGAGACCTGGCTGGACGGGCAGTATCGGCGCGCCGAGGAAGAGGCGGAGCTGTCGCACGTGCTGAGCTTTCCGGTGCTGCATTTGCCGAAAGGGGAGCTGGCCGGGCTGGTTCGCTGTGGCGTGCGGCTGCGCTTTGGCAGCGGCGAAAATAAGGCGTTTCGCGTGCCGACCCGCGCGGAACGGCAACGCCAGGCGTATCCCGTGCCGCCCGATGAGGTGCGTCTCACGCGCTCGCCCAAGGTCGAGTCGGCGTGGCCGTTCTTCATCGATACGCGCTTGTTGCGGCAACCGCTGGGCGTCCCTGCCGAGGGCATCGACGCATTGTTCGAGTCGCTGCGCGCGCTGGATGACGCGAGCGAGCGCGACATGCTCGCGCTGCTCACCACGCTGCTCGAGCTCACGGCGGCAAATCTGTCGCAGCAAACGGAGAGCGTGCAGGAGACGGCAGCGCGGCTCAAAGCGAGCGTTGCCGGCGAGAGCTGTGAGCTCGGGGCGTGGCTCGGGCGGCTGACGGCGGCGGTGCGACGTTTGCTTTCGCACAGCGGATCGCGCGCGCAGGTCTATGCGGTGGGCATCGTGGTCGACGGCACGCAAGCCAAGACCACGTGGCACCTGCAGCGCGAGCTCAATGCACTGCTCGAAGCCGAGCGAGGGGCACGTTGGAAGCTGGAGTCGCCTCTCGGTGCTTACTTGACGGGGCGCGCTCGCCCCGCGGGCGAAGCTCCGCAACGTGCGCTGTTTCCCGGCCCCAGCTTGACCGCGAGCCAGCGCGGGGCAGCGGAACACTTTTGGGGCTCGAGCCTGAGCGCGGTGCAAGGGCCGCCCGGAACCGGCAAAACCAGCCTCATCCTGCACTTGTGCGCCGAAGCCCTGCTCCGCCAAGTGGAGCCAGTGGTCGACGGCGGGCGCATGAGCAGCGCGCTGTTTCTGATCGCCAGCAGCAACAACCGCGCGGTCGACAACGTCATCGAGCCGCTCTCCGGCGGCGAATTGCCGCTCGCGTTGCGCGCGGGCAGCAGGCAGGCTTGCGAGCAACAGTTGGCGGTCGGGCTGCGGCGCACCCTCGCTTGGTTGAAGCGCGCCGAGAGCGTGGGTATGGGCGAGCGCCTGGGGCAGCTGACTCGCGCGTGCGAGCAGTTTCGCGCTCTGCGCGCCGAGCTTTCGCAGGTGCTCGCGCCGCGGCGTGCCGCGCTTCTGCGCCTGGCCGAGCGAGCTCGCCTGGAACGCGAGCTCGAAGCGCTCGCCATGCCGAGCGCAGAAGTGAGCGCAGGCGGGCTCGCGCTTGCGGGCCTGAGCCTTGCTACGGGCAAGGCCATCCTGGCCGCATTGAACCCGCTCGAAAAGCGGCTACAGGCGCTGAGCAAGCTGTGTGAAGTGGCGCCGGGGCACGCGCCGCTGGCCGCCTTGAATCGTCACTTCAAGCGCACCAAAAAAGTCGATTTGCCCGGCTTCGAGCAGGCGCTCGCAGCTGCGGGGCTTGCGCTCGAGTTGCCGTTGCCCCCGCCACCCGTGCTGTCCGAGGGCGCCGAGCAGCAGATGGAACGCTGGGAAGAGGCGAGCGAGCAGTGCCTAGCGCGGCTCGCTGAGCTGCGCGCGGGCATCGAACGGAACGCGCTGCGCGCGCAGCTGGCCGAAGAACGAAAGCGCTTGCAGCGCGAGCTAGACACTTTGGGTGCAGCGAGCGAGTTGCCCGAGACGCCGGAGCACGAGGCCCTGTCGCGCGCGTTGTTCGACGCCGCCGTCACGGTGCGAAAAGCCTGGGCGGCCCAGCACGCGGTCGAGCTCGGCAAGGCGCTCGCCAGCGCCCTCTCGACGGTCGAGCAGGAACGCTCATTGCGGTCGCTATTTCGCAATGAACCGGACGCGGCGCGCTGGCTGTGTCGCTTGTTCAATCTGTGGGGCTCGACTTTGCTCTCGCTCGGCAATTGCTTCCCCGTGGACGAGGTCGACGTCGAGCGCGTGGTGATCGACGAAGCCGGCCAGTGTCACCCCGCGCACGCCGTTTCAGGCTTGCTGCGCGCCGATTCGGCCTTGATCATCGGCGATGTGAACCAGCTTGCGCCGGTCATCGACCTGGGCGCAGACGACGAAGCGCGCTTGCTGCGCGCCTGCCGACTCGAGTCACTCGCCGCCGAGCTCGCTCCGTACCGCGTGCACGAGGCCGCGTACGTGTCCACGCAATCGGTCGCGGACCGCGCGGTGACTCGGCGCCTGTCATTGGTCGATCATTTCCGCTGTCAGCCAGAAATCATCGCGCTGTCCGACGCGCTGTGTCGCTACGGGCTCAGCGTGCACACCGCGCGCGCCGGCCGCAGCGCACAGGCCGCGTACTTGACGCACCCGGTGGCGCTGGTGAATGTGCACGGAGAGCAAGCGCCGCTCGCCGGCAGTTGGTGCAACGAGCTCGAGCTGCGTGAGACGCTCGCGCTGCTCGAAAGCTTGCTCGATCTCGGCATCGAAGCCGCTGACATCGCGGTCATCACTCCGTACCGTGGCCAACTCGAGCGCCTGCGTCGTGGCTTCGTGGAACGGCGCATCCCGCTCGAATACAGCCCGGAATTGAGCGAGAGCGGCGCATCCGGCCAAGCCCGCGCCGGCGTCGCGCTCGGCACCGTGCATCGCTTTCAAGGCGGCGAGCGCAGCATCGTGCTCTTCAGCAGCGTGGTCACGCAGCACACTTCGCTCGGCTTCCTGAACGCGCGCCCCAACTTGTTGAACGTCGCCATTTCGCGCGCGCGCCACCACTTCATCTGCCTGGGCCAGGCTTCGGTGTTGGCACAGGGCGCGCGCACTCGGCTGATCACCGAGCGCGCTCACGCGCTCGATCCGAAGGCCTATGGCCGCGGCACGCAGGCTTCCCTCTTCCAGCCGCAGTCTGCCGCCGAAGGCTGAGCCGCCGTGCGGCGTGCCCTGTGACCATCAACAATCAAACTCGCCAATCGACGGACTTGACCGTTCAGTGCGCTGGCACGCACGGCAACTCTTGCTCGGCAGGGAATTCGCTCTTTTTGACGAACACGATGGGCACTTCGATCACGGCGCTGCCGACATCGGGAGGCAGGAACTTGGCGGTTCGTGCGACTGCACGGACGCACTCGCCGGTCGTCAGCAGGTTGCCGCTGATCTCGACGCTGGTACTGGCCACGGCGCCGCTGGCATCCAGGTCCAGCCTGAGTTTGAGCTTTCCGCTGGCATCCTTACTGGTGAGGAGCTCCTGCTCGTAGCATTGCTGAAACGGGGCTCGGAGCCCCGCGACGACGTTTTTTGCGTGGTCGACGGCGGAGCTCGACGACGCGCTGGCGGGCGATTGCGCAGGTGCCGCTGTGCCGGCGCCCGGCCCGAGCATGGGGAAAGCGTCACGCAGCGGCGAATCAGGCAGACGACTCGTCGCGCTTGGTCAGCGCGAGGCCAGAGCGCCGTTGAGAAAACCTTGGACCGCGAGCACCAGCGCGCGATCGGTGGTGCGCTTGCTGATGAAGCCGTCTGCACCGGACTCGCGCGCGTCTACGGCCAGCTCTTCGGGTGTGCGACCGGAATAGAGCACGACTTTGGCACCGCGTGGCGCGTGATCGCGGCCGAGCTGAACCAGCTTGGTGCCGTTCATCGAGGCCAAGCCCACGTCGAGCAAGATCAGCGACGGCTCTTTCTCGCGCAGCGTGCGGATGAAGCCAAACGCGCTCTCCAGCGCGATCACACGCAGCCCGGACGACTCGAGTGTGTCTCGCAGCGCCTCGCGCGCAATCTCGCTGTCGTCCACCACCAAGACCAAAGGGGCAAGGGATCGCTCAATAGGCATTATTGCGTCGTGAACTCGGGAAGGAGGGTGCGAGCGTTGCTGTTATAGAAGTTATACCGGATGCCGGCCCCGGTTCGCTCATCGAACGACCATCGCCGATTTAGACTTAATGTCCTCTTTTCTTTCCTAATTCGAGGTGGCAGCGGGTAGTGCCGAGTAGTACCGAGTAGCTGGTTTGGCGACTTTCCGGTGACTCTGAGTCTGAACGGGGTATTAATTCGCCTCGGGTTGAGACCGTAGTGTCCGTCCGTGCCGGACTCTTCTAGTGTTGCGCGTAGCGAGCCCCTGAGATCTTTGCCCGTGAGTGCCGAGGCGGCCGCGGCCGCCGAGCTGGAAAGCGTCAAGAACCAACGCTACCTGCTGTCTGGCTCGCGCATTCGCGTCGCGTTCACCGCATTCACGGTGCTCGTATTGGTGATCTTGACCGGGCTGATCTTCGCGCTGGTCTCGCATATCTTCGGCAAGCTCACGCCATCGATCAGCGCAGACTTGGAATGGAAGGCCGAGCACGGCGCAAGTGAGCTGTCGCGCACTACCGATGTGGGCATTTTGCTCGCGGATCGCGCGCAAATCGACAAGCAATTTCGGACTTATGCGCGCGATCCCGACATGCTGGCGCTGGTTGCAGCCGACACCAGCGGCAAGATCCTGAGCGTTCAGGGCGCGTTACCGGGCAAAGCGCCGGGCGAGATCTTCAGTGGCCCGCCCCACCAGCTGCGCCGGGAGAGTGGTTGGTACGGCTCGTGGGAAGAAGTCGTGATCGAAGGCACGGCAGTCGGCCGCGTCGGAATCGCGGTCTCGACTGCCCGCGTCGAAGCTGGCAGTCGGCTCGAGCGCAACATTCTGCTGGCTGCCGGCATTGGTTCGTTCCTGGCGTTCCTCTCGGCGCTCGGCTTCGTGCACTATTACATTGCGCCGATCTTGCGGCTCACCGAGAGCGCCTTCGAAAAGCTCAAGAAGACGACGTCGGCCGCGCTCGAAGCGGCGCGCATCAAGAGCGAATTTTTGGCCAATATGAGTCACGAGATCCGCACGCCGATGAACGGCGTGCTGGGGATGATCGAGCTCTTACATGGCACCCAGCTGAACGAAAAGCAGCGGCGCTATGCGCAGACTCTGAAGGCGTCGGCCAACGGCTTGATGACCGTGCTCAACGACATCCTCGACTTTTCGAAGATCGAGGCTGGCAAGCTTGCGCTGCACGACGCGCCTTGCAAAATCAGAGACGTGCTCGAAGAGGTGGGCGAGCTGTTCGCGGCGCGCGCGCATCTCAAGCGCATCGAGATTGTGTGTCACACTGACCGCAATCTGCCACGTCACGTGCAAGTCGATCGCGATCGCTTGAAGCAGATTCTCGCGAATTTGGCCGGCAATGCCGTCAAATTCACCGAGCTCGGCCAGATCACCTTGCGTGCGACCTCGGAACGCCGGCAGGGCAAGAGCGTGATTCTATTCGAGGTCCAAGATACCGGAATCGGTATCTCGGAGGAGGCTCAGGCGCGGCTGTTCGGCGCGTTCTCGCAAGTGGATGGCTCGCTCACACGCCGCTATGGCGGCACCGGGCTCGGGCTCGCCATCTCGCGCCAGCTCGTGGGCTTGATGGGCGGCGAGATTGGCGTGAAGAGCACGCCTTCCGTGGGCAGCACGTTTTCTTTTTGGATTCCGCTGATCGAGGCAGACGTCGAGGACACGGACACGGTGACGCCGACGACCGTCGTGCGCACGTTGATCGTGGACGACAACGCAACCAACCGCTTCGTGCTCGAAGAGCTGCTCACGAGCTGGGGCATCGAACACGAGAGCGCGCCGGGCGCACAGGCGGCGCTGACGCTGATCGAGGAGCGCCAAAGCGGCGAGCGGCCCTTCGGACTGATGATCACCGACATGCACATGCCGGACGTGGATGGTCTCAGTCTGTCGCGCAAGGTGTTGGAGACCGGCAGCGGCCCCAAACCGGCCATCATTCTGCTCACCTCACAAAACGAGGATTCGTTGCCGGAAGGCACCGAGCTCTTCATCGACGGCTTCATGCAGAAGCCGGTGCGGGCGAACGATCTCGCCGCTTGCCTCAAGCGCGTGCTGAACAGCCAACCGCCCAAGCTCAGCAGCAAGCGCAAGCTCAAGCCCCGCAGCAGTCGCCCGGACGGAGACGAGCGGCGCCTGCTCGTGGTCGAGGACAACGCCATCAACCAAGAGGTGATGATCGAGATGCTGCGCGAGCTCGGCTACTGTGCCGATGTCGCAGACAACGGTCAGATTGCGCTCGATATGCTCGAGCAGCGCGCCTATCCGCTGATTCTGATGGATTGTCAGATGCCGGTGCTGGACGGCTGCCAAGCGACGACCTTGATTCGTCAGCAGGAGGCACCCGGCGAGCACGTGCCAATCATCGCAGTCACGGCGCACGCACTGCCCGAAGAGCGCGCGAAAGTGCTCGCGGTCGGCATGGACGACTACATGTCGAAGCCGATCGTCCAAGAAGTGCTGGCCGAGCTCCTGGAGCGCTGGTGGCCAAAGGACGACACGGAGCTGGCAGGGCGAGCATCGCTCATCGAAACTGAACGCCCGAAGGGTGCGAGCAGCGCGAACGGTGAGAGCAACGCAAACGCTGCGGGTAGCGCGAACGGCGCAGGCGCGAACGGCGCAGGCGCGAACGGTGCGGGTGGCGCAAACGCAGCGGGTGACGCCGGCGGCTCGGCCTTGGACCCGAACATCAAGCGTAGCGACCGGGTGGTGCGCATTTTCCTTTCCACCGTTCCCCGTGATATCCAAGCCATCGAGGCGGCGATTGCCACGGGCGACTCGCAGGCGCTCAAATTGGCGGCACACCGCTTGAAAGGCGGTTGTCTCGCGGTTGGGGTTCCGCGCATGGCGAGCGTGTGTGTGCAGCTCGAGGGAAACCCGCTCAATCGGGCCGAGCTGCTGGCCCAACTCGGGCACGAGTTCGGGCGCGTCAAAGCACGTATCGAAGCGACGTTGCCTGCGTCTAACTGAGTGGCCGATTTGATCGAAAGTGACAATTGGTTACTGAAGTCCACTGAAGTCTAAAAGCGATCCGCCGTTAACTCAGTTGCCTCGACCCGATTAAAAACAAGATATCAGCTGCGCTGGAGATTGAATGAACTCACCACCCATGGGCGTTGTGCCGCCGCGAGTGAAAGCTCGATATGCGGCCGCATTGTTCGCGTTGCTCGGCGCCCTGCCGAGCGCGTGTGTCTACGACTCCTCGGACCGCTGCGGGCCGCACCAGGTCATGTACGAGGATCTGCGTTGCGTCTGTGACGCGACCAGCGCACCGACGGCCACGGGCTGTGAGCCCTGCGGCGATAATGAAGTGCCTGGCGCGATGGGCTGCGAGTGCAAGCCCGGCTTCACCAAGCCAGCCGGCGGCGTCTGTGAAGCCGTGATCGAGTGCGCGAAACCCGAGGATTGTCCGGAGGGTTATGCCTGCGATCTCGAGGTGACTCCGGGCTTGTGTCGCAAGCCGCCCACGGGGCTCGGGATGAGCTGTACTTCGAACGCGGACTGCGCCGGTACCGAAGCGACCTACTGCGATACCTTCCAATCGCATAGTTGCTTGGTTCAAGGTTGTAGTCTGACTCCCGACAATTGCTTTACCGGCTTCGAATGCTGCGATCTCTCGGCGTTCGGCGTCGCTCAGCCTCTCTGCATTCCCGATGGAGCGTGTGCCAAATGAGCGCCTTCCGTTCGACTCGTATCGGTTCGATTGCGCCCATCACTCTGGTATTGGCGCTCTTCCCTTCGCTCGCCCAGGCTCAAACTGCGCCTGATGCGGCGGCCCCCGCAGCAGCCAGCGAACCGGCAGCGCCGGCAGCCGCTGCCCCGACCCCGGCACCTGCAGCCGCTTCGCCTGCACCGGAGGCAGCCGCGGCCACCCCCACGGAGCCGATGAAGGCGAAGGCAGACGCGAAGGCGGACGCGGACGCGGAGGCCGAAGCTGCGGCAGCGGCAGCCGCGGCCACGCAAGACTCGTCGGCGCATGCGGCCGCAGAGGACGCGGATCAGGTCAAGCTCAATCTGTACGGCTTCACCGACTTCACCTACAGCACGACGGTCGGCCCCAAGTACGACTTCGTGTCGCCGTATTCGTCCTTTGCGGTCGGCAAGTTGAACCTGTACGCCGCCGCCGATCTCGGTTCCGGTTGGCGTTCACTCGCGGAAATCCGCTTCATGTACCTGCCGAACGGCACGAGCCCGGCTTCGAGTGACCCGACCGTCGTCCCGCCGCGCACCAACACCAGCGTTGCCGACTACACGGATCTCGGGCGGCCGGTGAGATGGGGCGGAATCTCGATCGAACGCGCGTGGCTCGAGCACACGTTTCGTCCCGAGCTCACCGTGCGTGTCGGCTCCTTCCTGACGCCTTACGGCATTTGGAACGTCGACCACGGTTCGCCGGTGATCATCGGCGTGCGTCGGCCCTTCATCATCGGCGAGAGCTTGTTCCCCGAGCGCCAAACCGGTGTCGAAGCCTACGGTACCTTTGCCTTTGGTCCTTCGCAGGTCGGGTATCACCTCACGCTGTCGAATGGCCGCGGCCCGATCGATACCTACCAAGATCTCGATCACAACAAGGCGATCGGCGGGCGTCTCTTCTTCAAGCACGACAGCGCGAAGCTCGGCACGCTCACCGTCGGCACGTCCACCTACAAGGGCACGTACACCGATAGTCACGACGTTTGGGCTCCCGACGCGACCGGCAAGTTCACCATCACGCACCCGATCGACGCCCAATACAAAGAGTTCAGCCTCGCGGCAGACCTCAAGTGGGAGTGGGACGGGCTACTCGTGCAGAGCGAGGCGATCCTGCAGCAGGTTGCCTACCCGGATGACCATCGCCCGCCGCAGGTCTCCGTCCTTCCCGGTCCCGCCGGCTATTCCCCGGATTACCAGCGCATCGGCGTGTACGGGTTGGCTGGGTATCGCTTCAACTTCCTTGGAATCATGCCCTTCTTCGGCGGTGAGTACTACGACATCGGTCAGTACACGTTCGTGCCGGCGGCCTCCGCGGTTTGGGGCGGCTTGAACGTTCGACCCATCGCGCGGGTTGTGCTCAAAGCGCAATACACGCATTCTTGGTTCGCCAAGTGGCAGGGACCGGAGCTCGGACACTTCAACGGCATCGACCTCCAAGCAGCATGGAGCTTTTGATGAAAACCAGACGATCCTTTCTGACTGCGTGTTTGGGTCTCTCATGCCTGCTCGCCACGACTGGAGTCACGACTCGAGTCGGTGCCGGCGAGGCAAAGACCAGGCTAGCCATCGTCGTTTCCAAGGACAGCCCGGTTTCGGACATCTCCTTCTACGAGCTGAAGCGCTTGTACATGGGCGAGCTCGTCAACTCTTCGGGTAAGCGGCTCTTGCCGCTGAACATGACGCCCGCGTCGCGCGAACGCGGCGGCTTCGACAAGGCGGTGCTGCAGATGTCGCCCGACGCCATCGCTCGCTACTGGGTCGACCGCAAGATCCGCGGTGACTCGGGTCCCCCGAAGACGATCGAACCGCTGGATCTGCTTCAGCGCGTGGTCGCGCGGCTCGACGGCGCAATCGGCTATGCGCCGGTGAATGAGGTGCGCCCCGAGCTGAAGACCCTGCGCATCGACGGCAAAGGCCCGAACGACGCCGGCTACCCGCTCGAGTTCTGATCGCTCATCGTCACGTCTAGCGGAGCATTCGCTCCCCGTCGCACCGGTCATTCGCTCCGTGACTCACGGAATCGAATGACCGGTTTCGACGCGTTCAGTGCACGGTGAGCGCTCCCTGATTTGAACCGCCGAGTGGGCCGCCGGGCGATCCCGGGATCGCCCGGCCGCCCACTCGGTGGTTAATCTCCCTCGTCTCGTCCGCGACGCCGAAGCGCGAGCGGCGGGAATCGCGCGTGCTGCGAGGTGCGCTGCAGGATCGTGAGCGCCCCCTTCAGGCTCTCGACGAGAGTTCGGAAAAGCTTGCTCGGACGCATCCGAGCACGGCGCAGCGTCAGCTGGCGGCTTTGGGCGCGCGGTTCAACTGGGTCTCGTCGAACGTGAAGCGGAAGGTCGTGCCGCGTGTGAGCGTGGAGTCGACGGCGATCGCCCCGTGCAGGTCGCGCACCGACTGACGCAGCGCGGACAGACCCACGCCGCGGCCCGAGAGATCGGTCACGTGCTCGCTGGTCGTGAAACCGTCGGCGAATAGCACGTCCACGAGCTCTGCTTGCGTGTCATGCGGCAGACCCATGCGTGTCGCTTTGAGCCGCACTTTTTCCCAATCGATGCCGGGCCCGTCGTCGGCCACCGAGAACTCGAGCTTGGTGCCGCTGCGCCGTGCGCGCAGCACGAGCTGCCCCGCGGCGGGCTTTCCGGCTGCCGCGCGGCTCGCTGCGCTTTCTACGCCGTGATCGACCGCGTTGCGGATTACGTGCACCATGGCCGCCCAGTAGCCCGTCCAGAGCGGCGCGTTGCAGCGGACTCCGCCTGAATCGATGACGACGTTGGGCTCGGCTTTGCCGAGCCGGCGCGCCAGGGCGACAGCTTGACGGCGAAGCCGGTCGAAGCGGCGCTCTACCGGCTCCAGCGCCCAGCCCTCGAGCTCCAGCAGCAGCTCCCGCTGCGGCATCCCCGTGCGCGCGCGAGCAAGTAGCGCGAAAAACTCTTCGCGTCCGAGCTGGAGCTGATCTTTGCGTGAGCCCCCGAGCAATTGCTCCACGCGCGCGATCACGTCGCGCCAAGCAGTGCTGAGCAGACTCCGTTGCTCGGCGCTCAGCTCTGGACCGTGATCCGGATCCGTCAGTTGGGTTTCGACCTCGTGCGCGAGGTCCGCCAGTGAATGCAGCCCGTACACGCCCGAGTTGCCCTTCAAGGTGTGCACGATCCGGTGTTGGACGACGGGATCGGTCTCCGTTTCGAGCGCCGTGATCAGCTTGGTCGCTTCGGCCAAGAACTCTTCCACGCCCGAGGGATCGACCAGGATGCGCTGGAAAATCTCCCTCAGCTCATTTTGTTCGCGTTCGGCCCGCTCGCGGCCGAGTTGTTCCGTCACGTCGTTGAAGATGACCAGCAGGTTGTCGAACTGCTCCGCGGATCCAACCGGGGTGTACAGCACGTCGAACGTGCGGCCGCCGGCGCTGAAGCGTTTCGGCAGCTGTTCGAGCGCGACCTCACTGGGCAGAAAGCCATCCGCGACTTGGGACAGGTGCAGCTCGAGTTGGTCGGCAAAGCGCGGTGCATGGCTCTGCAGGTAGTGAAAGAGCGCCGCGCCCGGCTCGGGTGCGCCGAACCAGCGAGCGAGGATCGCGGACGTCTCGGACGCCATCCGACCCGTCAAATCGATGGTGACGAAACCCTGCGTCACGTTGTCGAGCACGAGCCGCATCCCGCGATTGCGCTCGTCGAGCTCGCGCGTGCGCTCCTCGACCTTCTGCTCCAGGTTGCTGGCATATTCAGAGAGCTGCGCGTCGCGCAGGGCCACGGCGCTGGTGAAGAACGAAATCACGATCACGCCGGCAATCAGCATCAGCGCGCCCCCGCCCAAGGTGACGTTCGACACGCGCGAGAGCAGTGCGTTCGCTTCCGTCAGTCGGCGGGTCGAAATCACGACTGCCACTCGACCGACAGTGGCGCCTTCGATCGTGGCATTGGCCCAGCTCACCAAGTAGCCGGGGCCGGCGCGCAGCGTCTGCTCTTTGCCGCCGAAGAGCTGATCGAGCGCTTCGGGCGGGCTGCCGTGTTTGGCCATGAGCTTTCCGCTCGCGTCGAGCGCGACGATGGCCTGAACGTCGGATGAGGTCGCGTACGCGCCGAACGCTCGCTCGGTCATGCTGGCGTCGCCCACCACGAGTCCGACGTCACACGCGCGCGCCAGCTCTTGCGCACCGCGCAGCGCACGCCATTCCAGATCTCCCTGCACCTGCGGTCCGAAGCGGTCGAGTACTCGCTGGGAGTAGCTGTACATGGTCGCACTGTACCCAGCGACCCCCAGCACCAGCAGGATCAGGATGAGGTTACGAAGCGCGCGGATCGAATAAGTAGACTTCGAGGTGCTCGGCATGTGATCCGGTCTGGAGCGAGTGATGCATCTCTCGGATCGCACCCCGCTCTACTCCTATCGGCCAAAACCAGCGTGGGTAAAGGACGATTGGCCCTACCAGCTTACGGAACCAAGCAGTGAAAAGGCAACATTCAGTAGACGCAACGAGCGCTCAGCGCCTGCGAGCCGGCACTGAATTCACAGTGCGGCACACGCGCATACATGGCTCACCGTGCGCCTCACAGCGATTGTCCTTCTTGACAATTGGCGGCTGGGATGATGGTCACTCTGCAAACTGCCAATCAGCGCGCTCCACGGCGGGGTTTGTTCGTGCGGGCCTTGCGCGCTCGCTGCGGCTGCCCCTCGGCACGCCGCCCGTCGAGCGAGCTTGCGGGCAGCGCGGCCACCGCTTCTTGAACGGCTTCGGCAACCAGGGCGGCGAGCAATCGAACTGCCGGACCGGGTTGCGCCTCGGCGCGGTGCAGCGACAAGCCGAGCGTGGGCAGCGCGGGCAAGCCGCGCAGAGCTGGGCCGAGGGCGCGCACCTCTGCTGGTTGTCCCAGCGGAGTGCGCACGGTCAGGCCGATGCCGGCGCTGGTGGCGGCCCAAACTCCGCCGAGACCCGAGCTGGTGAAGGCCAATCTCCATGGAATCCGTGCGCGGTCGAGCGCCGCTGTGGCGGCTTCGCGAAACTGACAGGGAGACTCGATGACGGCCAGCGGCAAGGGTGAGCTGCGCGAAGCGGGCACGAACTCGCTCGAGCCGAGCCAGCACATCGGCAATTGGACCAAGCGCTCGCCGTTCGGCGCCGCACTGCCGTCGCCCCAAACGAGCGCGAGATCCAAACTGGCCGACTTCACGCGCGCCAAGAGCTCCGCGTTGCGCGCCACGCGCGCTTCGATGCGCACCTTGGGGTGCGCTCGGGCGAAGCGGCGCAGGACGTCGGGCAAGAGCCCCGCGCCGAGATCCTCTTGAGTGCCGAAGCGCACCCAGCCTTCGACTTCTACCCCGCGCACGGCGACTGCCGCTTCATCATCGAGCTCGAGCAAGCGCCGCGCGTAAGCGAGCAGCGTCTCGCCGACCGCAGTGAGCGCAAGGCCGCGGCCGGACTTGCGAAACACCGGCGCGCCGGCTTGGTCCTCGAGGCGCCGCAGTTGCGCGCTCAGCGCAGACGGCGAACGGCCGAGCTTGCGCGCGGCGAGCGCGAAGCTGCCGAGCTCCACCCCAACCACGAACGTGCGCAGCAAGTCCAACTCGAAGGTCACCGAGCGCATGCGGGCCTCCGCCGGAACCATTCGATCTTCATGAATGATTACTACCAAACAATCACATTTTCGAAAACCTGTCGCTGCTCCACAGTGAGGGAAGGCAGACGAAATTCAGGAGGAATGTCATGCAAGGTAAAGTGGCTATCGTCACCGGTGGTGGCACGGGGATTGGGCGCGCGACGGTGCTGGCGCTGGTCGAGCGCGGGGCACACGTGCTGTTTTCTTACTCTCGCTCCGAGCGGGAAGCCGCTCAGACGGCGGCGGATGCGCGCAACGCGGCCGTGCGCGCGGGCAGCGGCGGCAGTGCGCGCGCCCTGCGCGCAGACGTACGGAGCGCGCGTGACGTCGAAGCCTTGGTGCAGGGCGCGCTCGCTGAGCACGGGCGGCTCGATCTCTTGGTCAACAACGCCGGGGTGAGCCCAGCGATCGCAAATGCCGAGCTCGCCACGCTCGACGATGATGATTTGTGGGAGACGGTGCTGTCGGTCAACGTGCGCGGCGCATTCCGCTGTGCTCGTGCGGCAGCGCCGCACTTGCAGGCGACGCGCGGCGCGATCGTCAACATTGGCAGCATCGCAGGGGTCAATGGCGAGGGCTCTTCGCTGCCCTATGCCGTGTCCAAGGCGGCGCTGCACGGGCTGACCAAGGCGCTGGCGCGCGCGCTTTCACCCGAGGTTCGAGTCTCTTGCGTTGCGCCGGGCTACGTAGAAACGCGTTGGTGGAACGGGCGCGAAGAAGCTGGCGCGCGCCTGCGCAAGCGCATGTTGCTCGACGAGCCGGTCACCGATCGCGACGTCGCCGCGCTCGTGTGCCAGTTGGCGGAGCAGTCCGGAATGACCGGGCAGGTGATCGTCCTCGACGCTGGGCAAGTGGCGTGAATTCCGGGAAAAAAACGCGGCCCGACCGGGAGCGGCTATTCGGTCCAGAAATCTTGAATCATCCACACCTTGCCTGCGGGCGTCGTGTAGAAGCCGCAGGCAGTGTGCGTGGATTTGCCCACCATGTTGTCGTAGTGACCGCCTCCCGGCCCCTCCGCCCACATCGCGTCCAAGCAACCAGCGAGTGTGCTTTCGACGCTCGCGTAGCCCGGACACTCGTTCTGGCCGGCCCCTTTCCATTGGACCTGGTCTAGACAAGCATTGAAAGCTCCGTGCGCCTTGCCTGACTCGGCATCTGACTTGGCTTGACCGTCCACGCACGTCTCGGCCGATGCCAAACGTGGGATCGGCGCGAGGCCAATGCTCGCGCGCAGCGCATTCGTGCGATCCACGCAGCGGATGCGCGCGTCGCCATACGCGTCGCCGGTGCCGGAGCTGCCAGCGGCGCTCCCCGCGGTATTTGCGCTGCCCGCGGCATTGGGGCTTCCGGCGCTGTTCGTGCTGCCTGCGGTATTGGCGTTGCCTGCACTGGCATCGTCGCTATCCGTCTCGTCGCCGCAGCTCGACAGGAGGCCCAAGCACAGCAGCAGCGAAAGGTGGCGCATTCGAGTCAGCATCCCACGAGAAATGGCTCGCGCGGCTGCAGCGAGTCAGTGCGAGCTCAGATCGGTCGCACTTGCGCGTACCAGGGAATCGCTTGACCTCCGCCGACTCACAGGTCGAACATGATTGGATGCACCGTTCGTTCGTTCGCTGGCCGTCAGCCGTCCGCTTGCTCGGGGTGAGCGCATTCGCGCTGCTCTGCGCTTGTGGTGGGCTCGACCTGTGCCGCGATCCCCGACTCAATCCCTCGTTCTCGAAGTAGTGGCCAAGCGAGACATGGCAATTCGGCTGGGATGCGGCAAGATGCGTGGAAGATGGACGGGCTGACCGGGGAACAACGAGCCTGCGTGGCGGCTTACTGGTGGCAGCGCGCCCAAGGGGAGATCACCTCGTGGGTGGGCTTTCAGCACGTGCTCGACGACCTGCGCGCCGAGCGCGCGGCACCCGCGGTGTTGGCCTTGGCCGAGCGAGCGGTGAACGACGAATACCAGCACGCGCAGTTCTGTCGCGAATGGGCCATGCACTTTGGGCACCCCGGCGGCGAGCTCGTCCCGCGTGGAACTCGACCGAGGGCGTTTCACGGCGCGAGCGAGATCGAGAATCGGCTGCTGCGCATCACGCTCTGTTGCTTCAACGAGACCATTGGCTGCGTCGTGTTGCGGCACGTGCGGCCCACGTTGACCCTGCCCGAGCTGCGCGAGCTGAATCGGCGGCATTCGGCCGACGAGCTGCAACACAGCCGGGTGGGCTGGGCGCACCTGGCCACGTTGACCGAAGAACAGCGTGTTTTCTTGCGCGCCTGGCTGCCAGCGTTGCTGCGAATCTCCGAGCGGTCTTGGTGTGGAGGCAACGAGCTCGAACGCGAAGAGCTCGTGCCCTTCGGCTACTTTTCTCTGCGTCTCCTGCGCGCTGCCTACGAAGAAGCCGTTCAATCCTTGATTTTGCCGGGCCTTCAGCACCTGGGCATCACGAGCGCCGCGTGAGACCCTGCTGAAAGCGCGCGCTCGGCAGCGGCGCAGTGCTCGAATCATCCCATTTTGCGCGGGCCCGATGGCTCGCTGCGCAGATGACCGCCGCGCTGGTTGTCTCTGCTGCGCGCAGGCGCTAGCCTGTGCCGGACTTGCGGCGGCACGGGGCCGACCGCTCGATCGCTTGAGCGCGGGGTCACGTGACGACAGGGATGCGTGCCTGGTTTGGCCAAAGGGGCTGCGCGCTCGGCGTGGCGCTGCTGCTTTGCGCCTGTCACGGCCCGAACTCCAGTCACCCGGAACCCGGTGCTGCCGGCGCAGCGCTGGCAGCGGGGTCGTCTTCGCGGGCGCCGACCGCGAGTGCGCCCAGTGCCGTGGCGGCCGCGAGCGCTTTGACCGGTCCGAGCAGCGCATCGACTGCCAGCAGCACGCCGACGCCCGACACCCCACTATCGGCGCGCGAGCTAGCGCGCGAGCGCGCGGCCACGAGCATTCGACGCGGCCAAGTCTTTCGGCTCAACCCACGCGACCTGGCCCATCAGCTCAAAGATCGGCCGCCCGAATACATCTCCGGCTTTCGGGTAGTGAAAAACAGCGGGCAGGCATTGTCGGCCGAGCTACTGGCGGAGCTTTCCGAGTGGCTGCGCTTTCGAGCAGGCTTCCTGCAATCCGAAGACTATCGGCATTGCCCCCAGCCGCTCATGGTCGGTGTGCTGCTCGAGGTCGACGCGCCGCGACCCGACGAGAACACGGCGGAGCTCGCGCTCGACTTGGGCTGCAACACCGCGTTCATCACCACCAGCGACGGGCGAAATAGAACGGCGTGGGTATCGCACTTCGATCCTTCGAGGGCGCGCATCATTTCGCTCATGCGTCGAGCTTTGCCACTCGATTCGGAGCTCGCGGGGTTGAAGGAAAGCCCCGGCAACCCGGCGCCGAATCTCGATCATCACGACTGAGGAGGACATCATGGGTATTCAGCTCAATCTCGGAGACCACGTCGCCAAATTCAATCAATTCGTCGCGATCCCGCCGCTGCTTCAAGCGGATGCGCAGTGGGCGCGCTCGCAAGCCAAAGCCATTGCCAACACCAAGCCCGGTGCCAACGCATATTTTCGCTCGCTCCCCAATCGACGAACGCTCAGCGCACTGCTCGCCGACGGCTCGATCTGGGTGAACTACTTCACCAACTCGATCGTCGCGGGCATGACCTACACGCTCGGCGGGATCAGCGACATTGGCATCACTTACAGCGCTTTTCATGTTGGCAGGAAATTCGTGCTCGCCACGCTGATTCACGAGCTGGCCCACGTGAACGGCGCCCCGGCCGATACCACCCAAGCCGAGGATGCGGTGATGCACTGCGGGCTCGGCACCTTGAACGAGCTCAACACCGGGATCGACGACCCAAGCACGCCCTACATTCCCGGCCACCACGGCTGAGCACCGTGAAGCTATTCACAAAACGTGCGCGGCGGAGGCCCGCGACGCGAGAGCTCCGCATGCGTAGCGGGCGCTGTGGCACTTTTGGCACGTTTTTGCGAGCCGTGCCTCGCGCGGGCTCTCGGGCTAGGCTTGCTTCGTCATGAAACTCGTCAAGCCAGGTGAGCTGGCTCAGCGCTCGCTCGGGTTGGTTGCGAGCGTCGCAAACTATGTGCAGGCGACTCAGGCGGGTGTTGCCCCGAGTCCGCTGCTCTTGCTGGTCCGCAGCGCCAATCAATTGGCTGCGCGCATTGCCGCGCAGCCATCATCGGTGCCGACGCCCAGCCAACGACGCACGCTGGCCGTGCTGGCAGTGCAGCTGCGTGCCATGACCTCGCGCATCATCGTCAGCACGGACGCCCGCGATCCGAAGAGCCTGGAAGCGGAGCTCAGCGAGCTCGTCCGCCGCACGCTCGAGCTCGTGGAGCGCGTGAGCGCCGAGCCGCCCCCGATCGACGCCGGTAAGGTCGTCGATGTCGAAGTGATCGAGGAATAGCGCTCGTCCCATCGTCAGTGACGCCGAAGGCCGAGCCGCATCGCAAGCAACGCTTGCCACTGACTGCGCCAGCCACTGTGGGCGATTGTCCGGTGCGCTTCGGCGTCCGCGACGGGCGCGCCCGAAAAGTGCCAAGCGCCGCGAACGCGACCGTTCGGATCCGGTGACATCGCGGTGAACTTTCGGGTTCGAGCGCGTTCTGCTGCGAGAGCTCGCAGGGGTTTGCGGCGGAGCCGTCTCCGATTTTTGGAGACATGAACACGGTCGCTCTTCTTCTCCAGATGGTCACCAAGATCTGAAGCAGACGTCACCTCGGCTTTTCGGCGCTTCGCCTACAAGGGCTGGCTCGAACCTTCCGAGCTCCAAGGAGACTTCATGATCCAGAGTGGACTTTTCCGGTGTTTGCTTTCTGCCGCCGTGACGGCGGGCTTCCTTTCGACCGCCTGCGGTGCCGCGGACAATCAGACGGCGGGCAGCGCGACGGAGAACGTCGGTAGCATCGACCTGCTCTTGTCGAGCGTGCCCTCAGACACTGCCTGTCTGCAAGTCACGCTGACGGGCAGCCGCACCGTGAGCAAGAGCTTCGATCTCTCGCCCGGCACGACGCCGAAGTTTTCCATCAGCGGCCTCCCGGTTGGCGTGGTCAAGGTCGATGCCAACGCATTCGTCGAGACCTGCGCCAAGGTCAAATCCAGCAGCGTTCCGAATTGGATCCTGGAGAAGCCGTTGACGGTGCGCATCGACGATCTCGACGTAGCCAAGCTGCTCTTGAAATTGATCCGCAACGGCCGCAGCGAAGTGACGGTCGATTTCGAAGCTCCACCCTGGCTTTCGACGTCGAGTACGCCGATCGACTTCGCGGTCATCGGTGATACGCCCTATGGCGCCGCACAGATCGAGGACTTCCCGAACCTGCTCGCCGCGATCGACGCCGATCGACGCATCGGTTACGCCGTGCATCTCGGCGACATCAAGAACGGCAGCAGCCGCTGCGACGACTCGTACTTTGCCCAGATCTTCGCCGGGTTCTCGACGCTGACCATCCCGCTCATCTACACCCCGGGCGACAACGAGTGGACCGATTGTCACCGCGCCAACAACGGCGCCTACAATCCGCTCGAGCGCCTGGACGCCGTGCGCAAGCTGTTCTTCCCCGTGCCCGGCTTGGCTTTGGGCGGCGGCTTCAAACAGGTCGCGACGCAAGCCGACGACATGGGTTTCGAGAAGTATGTCGAGAATCAGCTGTGGCTCGACGCCGGTGTGGCCTTCGGCGCGGTGCACGTGGTCGGCAGCAACGACAGCAAGCTCCCCTGGTACACGGACGACACCACGGGCACCAAGGTCGACGATCCGGCGGCCCGCGACGCGGAGCGCACCGCGCGTGAGGCAGCGGTGGTCGCCTGGATCGATCGCCTGTTCAACGTGGCTGCGGAGCAGAAGGCGGCGGGTGTCGTGATTGCCATGCAGGCCGACACGTTCATCGGCGGTGCCGCCGACGATGCGTTCAACACGCTCTTGCAGCGCATCGCCACGCGCGCCAAGGCGTTCGCTAAGCCCGTGCTCCTGCTGCAAGGTGACTCGCACGTCTTCGTGTCGGACAAACCGCTCGAGAACGGCAGCGCCGATCATGGCGTGTCGATCTCGGTGCCCAACCTGACGCGCTTGGTCGTGCAGGGCTCCACGACCAAGCCGCTCACCGAGTGGCTGCGCGTGCACGTCGATGCCTCGACGGCCGCCGTGTTCACGTGGGAGCGCAACCCTCGCTGATCACCGGACGCCTGCGAGCGCGCTTCCAGCAGTCTTTTGGCTGCTGGAAGCGTGAGCGGGCGCCGCTGCTCTGGGGCTGCCGATGCAGGTGCTGGCCTAGCCTTCGTACGGCAGCTCGACCTTGTACTTCTCGCGTCCCTGCAGATCGTGAATCCGAACCACGAGCCCGCCGCGCGGGCCATCGATTTCGACGCTGCCGAAGTTCTGTAGGCCATTCCACGGTGCCAAGCCGCCGCTACCCGCAGGGGGCGCCCACTGAAAACGCAGCTCCGGGCCGAAGGTCGGATCGAGCGGCTTGGGGTCGCCGCTGATGGCGTGCAGCGGTCCGGCCACGAACTCCCAAAACGGCAAGAACGGCCGGATCCCCGGCCCGAGCGTGGCACGCGCCGGATCATAATGGTGAGCGGCGGCGTAGTGCACATCGGCCGTCAACCAGATCACGTTCTTCACGCCGCGCGCCGCGATTCCGGACAGCACCGCCGCGAGCTCCAGCTCGCGCCCGAGCGGCGGGCCATCGCCGTTGGCGAAGCCCTCGTTGCGCTCGCCGGCAGCGCCATCCGGGATGACCAGCCCGAGCGGCTGATCGCAGGCCACGATCTTCCATTTGGCTCGCGAACGCACCAGGGTTTCAATCAGCCACTCGGCTTGCGCTTGCCCCATCATCGCCCGCAGCGGCCCGCGGTTGTCGTCGTTCGGCGTGCGAAAGGAGCGCAGATCCACGACTGCGACGTCGAGCAGCGGGCCGTAAGAGATCAGGCGCTGCACCATCGGCGCTCGTCCGGGTTCCGCGCCTGCGCCGATTGGAGTCCATTCGAAGAGCGCGCGCCGTGCGAACGCTGCCAGCCGTGAGGCGTCTCGCTCTCGATAGCGCGGATCGTCCAGTTGCTGGCCGGGCCACCAATTGTTGTGCGTCTCGTGATCGTCCCATTGCGCCACGATCGGCACTTCCGCAGCCAATGCGCGCACGTGCCCGTCTCCCAGGTTGTACGCGTAACGCGCGCGAAAATCCTCGAGCTCCTGCGCGACGCGCGCGACGCGCGGATTGGTCGAGTTTTTCCACACTCGACCGTCGGGCAAGCTGAACTCGGGCAGAATCGGACTGTCGGCGTAGATCATGTCGCCGCTATGCAGGAAAAAGTCCGGCTCGATCGCGCGCAGCCCGGCGTAGCAGAGCAGCCCGCCCCAGCTCGGGTTGATGCCGAAGCCCTGACCGCAAGTGTCGCCCGACCAGGCGAAGTGCACGCGCTCGCTGCGTGGCGTGCGAAAACGCCCGAGCGCCCAGGCGCTCGTGCCGCGCTCACCCTGGCGGGTGAAGCGGATGCGGTAGTGAATCGTCTGCCCGGCTGGCAGATCGCTCAGCGTCAGCGTCCCCGTGTAATCGCTCGTGGGTCCGACGTGTGGTCCGAGCACGCGCCGCGGCTGCGCGAAATCAGAGGTCGTGGACCACTCCACTTGCATCGACGCGGGCTCGCTGCAGCGCGCCCAAACCCGCGCGCGTCCGACTTGGACGTCACCTGCTTGAACGCCATGCGTGACTTGCGGCAGTGTCGTCCGGACCGACGGGCCACGCGCGCAACCGGCGGCTCCGGCCGCGACGCCCGCAAGGAAGTGACGGCGCGTCAGCACCGGCGCAGCCTAACACGGGCGCAACCCCGTCACGAAGCGTCAGGGGCGGCTTTGCGCAGCGCTTCGAATGCTGGCTCGAGATCGCTCGCGTGGCTCGGCCGCACCACTCGGGCCACTTCCTTGCCGTCACGCAAGAAGATCAACGTGGGCCAAAGTTTGACCCGGAATGATCGCCCGAGCGGCTTGCCCTTGCCGTCCTCGACCCAGCGATGTTGCACGTTTGGATGTCGAGCGAGCACGCGCTCGATCAACGGCCGTGCGCCCTGGCAGATCGGGCACCACTCGGCGCCGAACTCCAGCACCGTGGCACCGTTCAGGGCGTCGACTTCGCTGCGCGTGGGTTCCATGAAACGAACATGATTCTTGCTACCGGTCGAAGCAAGCCACCATGGATGCCAAAGCCTTCTTCGCAGCGCTCGCCTGCGCGACATTCCCGTCCCACTGCGAACCAAAAGCGTGGTTCTTCGCTGAGCCCCCGCTGGAGCGCGGGGCCAGTGCCGCTCGGCAGCCCGCGAGCACCGCCCCGCGTTCGCCGTCGATTCGCATGGAGCCGTTGGACGCAACCGCGGCCTTGCCGACGTATGTCATGCGCGGCGAGCCGCACGGCGCTGCCAAGCTGGTGTTCATCCATGGCATGTGTGGCCATGCCCTGGGCTACGCGCAGTCCTTTCAGTGGAGCGCGGCCAAGCATGGCCTGCTGATCGCGCCACAGGGTGACGTTCCGTGTAGCCCGGGCTCGCCGTGGGCCAAATGGTCGCTCGACACCGAGGCGCTCGATACTCGCATCGTGGCCGCATTCCGCGCGCTGAGCCCGTCGGAACCGGCGCTCGACATCGCGCTCATCGGCTACTCCCAAGGTGCCTCTCGCGCCGAAGCGTTGGCCCGTCGTTGGCCGAAGCGTTACACGCGCCTGATCCTGATCGCCGGTCCCACGAAGGTCTCGCCCGCTGGGCTCTCCGTGCATTCGACACTGATGATGGCAGGTTCTCTCGATCGCCAGAATCTGATGCAAGCGAGCGCCCGAGCCTTCGCGGCGGCTGGCCGGCGCTCGCGCTACATGGCGCTGCCCAACGCGCGTCACGGCTCGATGGGGGATACGCCCGAGCAGACCATGGGCGCTGCGCTCTCGTGGCTGTACGAAGCGAGTGCGAGCACCGCCGCGGACTGAGAAAAACCGAACCGCGGCTCCGGGCTTGGCTAGGTCGAAGCGGCGGCTCGATTGAACGACGAACGCGCGAACAGCACGATCGCTGCGGCTGCCGCGACGTTGAGCGACTCCACCCGCGGGTCGATGGGAATGCGCACGCGCAGGTCCGCTCCGTTCAGCAGCTCTGGAGAGCAGCCCTCTTTCTCGCCGCCAAAGACGAGCAGTAGCCGCTCCGAGAGCGTGGCAACTTGGTCGAGCTCGAGCTCGGCGTGCGGCGCGGTGATCAGCAATCGAGCGCGCTGACTGCGCGAGAAGGCCAGCAGCTCGGCGGTCGTCGCGCTGACCACCGGCAGCGCGAACACGTAGCCACGGCTCGAACGAATCAAGCGTCGATCGTACAAGTCGACGGCCGAAGCATCGAGCAGCACCACCCCAGCCGCGCCCAGCGCGAGCGAGGTGCGCAAGATCGCTCCCACGTTGCCCGAGATACTCAGGTCTTCGAGCACCACCAAATCTTTGGGCAGCGCGGCAAGCTCCTGCAAGGACACGGCCTTCGGCGTGCGCGCAACCGCAAACACACGCGAAATTCGATCGTTTTCGAACAGCTTCTTACAGGTGCGCTTGGCCACCTCGAGCACGGGCACGTCACGCGCGAGGCGCGCGGCGAGCTCGCCCGAAACGCGTTCGTCGCCGGCATAGAAGACGGCCTCCAGCTGCACGCCCGCCAGCAGCGCCTGCTCGATGTTCTCTTCGTCGTCGATCAGGATCTTGTCGAGCTCGAGCCTGCCTGCGCGATCGAGCAGACGTCGAATGGTGACCGCCCAAGGGTGGAGCAGCGAGTCGACCGTCGCCTCCGGATTGGCCGAGGTGTTCGAGCGAGGGTCCAAAGGAGGATCTTGAGCCACGAGGCCGGCGAGCATAGCTCATTTTGTTTTGTTGATGGTCACGCGCCACGTCGCAGGCCGTCACAGCCTTCGGCGTCGCGGTTCGCCCGAGATTTCACAGGTCGCTCGGAAACGTCTCCGCCGGATCCTCGCTCGGCCTCGGCGGGTCGCTGCTCGCTGCTCGCTGCCAAGGGCTCGAGTGCGCGCGTGTGGTCGATGTGCAAAAGTGCGTCGAACTGCTCGCTGAGCCGCGCGTGAGAGTAGTGGCTGCGGCGCTCCGTCTCGGGCTTGTACACGACACTGACCGCGCGCTGTAAGCGCGGCGCAGCGAGCTGTGCGCGCAAGTCGTCCGGCAAGTCCTTGCCGACGAGCAGGGACGCCGCCTGACTCGTGGCGTAAAACAGGGCTTTCGTAGCTGTGCGTGAACGCCGGACGCAGGCGCATGCGCTGCGCGGGAAGTCCCAATCCGAGGCTGCGGTCACCGTGCCCTGATAGCTGCTGAAGCCGATCGAAAAGGCTCGTGGCTGCCGCGGGGGGCGCAGTTGAAGGCCTGCGGCGCACCCAAGCGGCGAGTTCAGTGTGTCATAGCTCGGAAGGAGGCCCGAGCCGTCACTCACGTCGGGGCCCACCTCGGAATGTGGCGTTCTGTGCAGAAGGATTCATTCAGCCACGCCTCGCTGTCGCCCAATGGCGATCTCGCTCGTGGGACGCGAACCCAGCGTCAGCGGGTGCGAAACGTGCTCCGTCCCGCGGACGCCAGTTCTTGGAGACTCGACCTGCTCGTGAGGAGTGCTGAGGAGACGCCTGGAAGACTCGGGCTGCGCCCGATCAGAAGAGCACACCCGGCCAATTGCCCACGATGTTCGCTGGATAACCGCCGTCGACATCATGCTCGCCGTCGTCGATGTCGACTCGGTCGTAGCTGTTTCCCTTCATGAAGTAGGCCTTGCCGTTGCCACGATTGAACGCGGAGTCGATATTGGCGCTGAACAGCCCCGGCCAATAGCTGGAGATCGACCTCGGCGCTACGTCGACCTGGTCGGTCGCGTAGTCGTAGCGGAGGTACTTGTCGCCGCGGAAGAAGTAGAATTTACCGTTGCCCCAGTCCAGGGCGGCGTCGACACTGGTCCAGCTCGTTGGCCACCCGCCCCAGTGGGTCGCCGTCTTTTTGGGGGAGCCCACGACGCTCTTGCTCGCGATGTCGATCCTCACGTACTCGTCGTCACGGAAGAAATAGGCCGTGCTGCCGTTCCAGCGCAGCGCCGCATCGATTCCGTCGCTCCCCCACGACGACGGCCAATTGTCCCAGTTGCCACTGATGCTAGCTGGATATCCGCTATCCATGACGCCGTCGTCGGCGTCGAGGCGGCTCAAGAGACCGCCTCGAAACGTGTAGATTTTGTCCTGGCCCAGGTTGACTGCGGCGATGCGCAGGTTCGCCGCGTTGGGATGACCGTAGTAGGCCTGCAGCCCGCGAATATCCGTGCTGCTCAGCACGCCGCCGTTGTTCCAGACTGGATTGCAATAGTTCATGACCGAGTGCGAGTCCCACGATCCGACGGTCGTATCACCGTCCGACCCTTGAGCCTCATCGCAGTGGGCCGGCGTGTCGTCGCGGTTCTGCTCGTGCGCAAAGCCGAGCGCGTGGCCGAACTCATGCACGGCGATGCTCTTGACGCACATCTCCCGCACGGCGGGGTCGGCGCAGCTCGAATTCCAGTTATGAAATGTGAAATTCAGCGAAATCCCGTCTTCTTCGCCGTCGAGATCGCGCCCGAGGTCCGAGGCCGAAGGTGGGTCGTCGCTGTCTTCGATCAGGATCCGAATGCCATCGGCGTCGCTCGCGCACTTGCCCCAACCCGTGAACACGAGCTTGGAGTTCGCTTGCCACGTTGCAGTCACGGCATCTTTGACCCAGCCCCGACCATTCGCGTTGTAGTCGGCTGCATTCTCGAAGCAGACCGGAATGTGAAGCCGAGACCAAATCGTCGAACTATCCACGTAGAGATGGTCGGCTTTGGTGGCGGCGGCTTGCTCGGTCGAAGGCTCGCCGCCACAGCCCGCCAACAGGATCGCAGCTAGGGCACCCACGGTGTGATTTGTGTTATTCATGTCGTTCTCCGCTTGTGTGTCTGTGGTCGACGAACTTGCGCGACCGATCGGCTAGAGAAGACCGCTGCGGATTCGTGAAGGCCGAGGAACGTTGACAGGACGAGAGAGAGTGCATTGCTCCGGCTTCCGGGCACCGCGCTCACTTGCACGGCTTCGCAGAGCCAGCTTTCGAACGTTGCCGTCGTGGTTTTGCGTGAGCAGCAGGCACCGCCCGCGCGATCGGCGGCGCACGCTCGGCCAGTCGTGGCTCCCGCGTGCTTGCTTCGAGCATCGACCTCAGTACCGACATGGCCCGTCCGCTGGCGCAGCGGCCAGCAACCCCTCTTCCGCGGCCCACTGGCGCAGTCGTCCTTTGGCAAGCTGAAAGCGTTTGCGGACACGAGCCGTCTCCCGCGCGAGCTCCGCACCGGAGAGCATCATGTCGGCCGGGACCAACCCTCGTGCAATGTCACGGAAATCGAGCTCGCGATCGACGCGCAGAAACAGGATTGTTTGATCCTCCTCGCTCAGTCGCTGTCGAAGGTCGCGAAGTCGCTCACGAACGAAAGCTGCGCGAGACTCGTCGCTCGAGCTCGCAGTGCGAGCCGCGAGTTGACTCGAGACGTCAGCGAACGCCACGTTGCGCTCTGCACGCCGACAGAGCGCGATACCGAAGCGATGCCCCGCGTGCCGAGCCAACTTGTAGAGCCAACCGCGCAGCGAGCAGCGCCAACCGAAGCTCGGTAAGCCGCGCCACAGATCCTCGCAAAACAGGGAGAACACGTCTTGAGCATCGGCGTCGTTTCGCGAGCGACTGCGTACGAAGCGAAATAGCTCGGAGCCGTACCTTTCGACGATCCGCGTCGTGGCTTGCCGAAAATCTCCTTGCGCGCAATGCCTACGCACCTCCATTTCCCCGATATCGTCCTGCATACCGCCCTCGTTCTCGGTCGATTCTCCTGCAGCGGAAACGCCGACGCTCGTCGGCAGCCAAAGCGCTGCTCTGCTTCATTGGTGGGGCCTGCTGCGCGGCAGCTGGCGACTTTCCTGTTTGCGGTCGACTCGCGAAATCTGGCTCGCAATCTTTTTTACTCTGCGCGTGTCAGATTCGGCGGACTCGCGACCAATAACCGAGTGCAAGTGCTTCTATCCAAAGCACGCTCGAAAGGAATTCACGATGAGTCGTCCCTATCGCATAGGCTATCTGTTGGTCGCGGTTTTGATGTCTGGTTGTTCCGGCGCTGCGGTCGAATCCGAATCCGTCGCCGCGCAAGACCAGGGCTTGACGGCGGTGCCTACGCCCGCCGCGAGCGTGACGTTCGTGGACCCGGAGTGCACCCGCGAATGGATAGTCGAAGCGCCGGGGGACTATTGTCCAGCGGTCTCCAAGCTTGAGTGGCGCTACGATCCCGTGAATCGCCCGTTACCCGGGGAAAAGCTGTATTGCGCGTACGTCTCACTCTTGCCGAGTGGCAATCGAAACGGGCCTGTCCCTGGCGGTGTTCAGGCCCCACTGCGCAGTGATTGCGTCTATGCTGCGGCGGCTCAACTGCCGAGGGCCGCGCCTCTCCCCTCGAGCGCCTGTAGCTTGACGGGGACATGTAACCTTCCTCACCAAGGCTTTGCCCCCTACCGTGGCGGACCGCCAATCTACTTCAACGGGATCAGCCGTACGCTGTGGGCGATTCCGAAGATTGCGCGAGTGCGGCTCTATCCACTGACTTCGCTCACGGGCGCTTCCGGCGTTTTGCCCGTCGCCGCGGGCTTCATTCAATTCGAGACTCCGGGCGGCGGATTTTATCGGCTTACGGACGCCCCGCGCGAGGTCGGCCGGATGGACTACATGTTGGAGACTGAAGGTGAAAGTGAAGACGAACAGGTATGGATCACTGCGCCGCAAACAACCTGAAGCTGAACAGCTCGTCGTCCGGCGCGAGCTTACTGAAGACCAGATGGTAGGCATCGGCGAGGGCTTTCCCGGTGGCCATTTTTTGCCAGAGCTCCAGGGAAAGGCGCCGTGCTGCGCGATCGGAGACACTGCGAGTCGGCGCAACCACGCTGCGACCCCCCGCTAGTAGAAATGCCTGCGCCAGGCCCAGGCTTTGGCTGTGGAGCAGACCGGCGTCGCGCCCGGCCGAGCAGGCGCTGAGCACGACTTCATCGGGTGCGTGGGGCAAGGCCAAGATCTCGGCTGGCGAGATTGCCCCGCGCGCCATTTGCAGCTCGCTCTGCCAGCCATCAACACCCCAAAAGGTCGCGTGGCCCCCGTAGTGTAATCGCTGTGCCCGCGATGCCGCCCGAGCAAATTCGCTCATGGTGAGCGCGGGGCCAGTGAGCAACTCTACTGGACCGGAGGCTCGTGCGAGCTCGGCAATGCGCGTCGCTTCGCGCTGAGCGTTGGGCAGATCCCCCAGCGGATCGCCAGTAACGAGAGTAGGCCCGGAGAAGGACATTGGGCGGTGTGCCGGCAAATCCAGGGAATAGACCACGCGTAGTTCGGGGAGAATCGCTCGGGCGATGGCGTGCAGGTCGACTTCGGCCAGCGCGCCTTCGGAAAGCACGGTCAGCCGTTGCGCTCGCGCGAGCTGGCTCTCGAATGGTGACAGCCAACCGCGCGCACTGGGCTCGTGACTTTGGCTGACATGCTGGACTTCCCTGTCGAGCTCGAAGAAGCCGTGCCAAACCGTTCCAATCTCCGTCCACAGCAGCAGTGCTTCTGCAGGTTCTGGCGAGCGCAGCGGGTCTTCGGCGGTGGACTGCAGGCGCGCGCCGTCGGTGAGCGGGTCGAGCGTCGCCTGAGCCCGGCGCTGCTCCGTGGCGAGTCGAGCTTCGAGGAAGGCACGTTGCGATACAGGGCACGTCTCGAGCTCTGTCGCGAGGCGTTCGACGTTATCGAGTGCCGCGAGATGAGTGCGCAGCGATTCCCGCTTTTCGAGCGAAGCTGCGCCCAGTTCCGCGTTGCGCGCCAGCCCGACCACGAGCCGGCGCCGCGCATGGCGGAGCGCGGCAAATGCATCTGGGACGCGACCCAGTTCGATCAGCGTCGCTGCCAGCCCCTCGGTCGTTTCGTGGTGCGTATCGAGGAACTGCAGGGCTCCCGCGTCGACCGAGAACCAATCCATCGACGCAACGAGCAGCTCTTCAGCGCGTCGGAACTCGGCGAGCGCTGCCTCTAGCTGGCGGCGCGCGACCAAGCTGCGCGCGGCGCCTTCAGCGGCGCGCCAGGCGAGCTCCCACGACAAATGTCGACGCGCGTCGGCTTCGAGCTCACGAAAAGAACTTTCAGCGGCGTCCGCCTGTCCCTCTGCAAGCCGGATTTCGGAGGCCAGTAAGTTTCTCCACAATCGCAGCTGCGGGGCGGTGGCGAAGTCACCGGCACGCGCAAGTGCTGTTCGGGCCTGTCCGACTTCGTGGTACCTGAGCGCAGCGAAGCCGAGATAGAGCTCGGTCAGCCCGACATCCGCGGGCGGAGCCGTAGTGCACTCCGTACCGTATATCCCGGACGCTTCGCGCAAACGATCGCGTGCGCGCTTCACGCTCGGCAGCGCCGGATCTCTCGGATTGAGCTCGAGCTCGAACCAACCAGCCCGGGCCGTCGCGAGCGCGCGAAAGCACGCTGACGAGGTCACGAGCGAGCTGTGCAGAGCAGACTCGAGTAGCTCGAGGGCGTCTCGCAGGCGACCTTGTTGCTCGGCGATCCGAGCCCGCGCTACCGCAACTTGTGGCGCCATCAGCACCGCACCGCGCTCGACCCATGTCTGTGCGTCTTCGTAGGCGCGCGCAGCACCGCGGAGATCGTGCAGGTTCGTGGCGAGCCACCCACTCACGTAGCCGAACGCGGCTTCCCCGTCGCCGTCGACGAGCGAGCTAGGTACTGCGCGGGCGTTTCGCAGGGCGGCCTCCGCGGCCGCGAAATCGTGCGCCTGAGCCTGATTGTACGCGAGGCGCAACCAGTGACTGCGAGCCTCCGAAGCTCGCTGAGAAGCGAGCGCAGCGTGTGCTCCGTCCGCAAGCACCTCGAGGCCATAGCTCCGCTGGCCCAGGGCGATGGCTGACTCAGCCACGGCGCGAGCGAGCTTCGAACGTTCCGCGCCGACCGCAGCGACGAGACGAGGTTGAAGTCGCGCCAGCGTTTCCGCGGCGGAGGCGGCTCGGACCTCGGCCTGCCAGGACCAGGTAGCCGAGCGACGCAGGTGAACACGCAGCACGACTTCGCCTGCGAGTGCGAGGGTCAGTGTTCCCGCGGCCTGATCGAGTTGCACTGGCAGGTCGACGCGCACACCCGACGCCAGTTGTTCGGTATGCATCGGTCGCGGCTGCCGCACTCCCCTCGAGTTCACTTTCGGGGACGCAGTCGTGGCGTCTGCACTGGGGAGCCAGACCGAAAGCGTTTTGATTTCCCCGACTGGTAGCTCACAGATGTCCGGCCCTACCAACGCCGAGCAACCGGAGATCGCAACTCCAGAAACGGGACCGCTCGAGCGAGCGTCGCGGTGCGTCACGCTGATCGCAGCGGCAATCGCGAAGGCGAGTGAACCGGAAGTGCCGCGCCAAGCACCGAAAAAGCTCATGGAGCGGCCCAGACCACTGGCAGGCAAACGAGCCGCAAGCGATTGCCCGAAACGCCCTGCTCGATGTCCGCCGAAGAGGGCGCTTCGCCCACCCACAGGGCGAACACGAGCGTGTCGGGACCCGGCTCCGGCGCATAACCTCCCGGACCGGTGGCGAGCGTTATCGCGACGCTGCCCTCCGCGAGTGGCTCGACTCGCGCGAACGACAACGCGCTCGGCCCGCCACGTTTCGAGAACAGAGACGCATGTACGGGAAGGTCCACGCGCCGCGCCGGCCGCAGCACGAAGCGTAGCTCCCGCCCGACTTCGTAGTGTGCAACTTCTGCGCTCTCCTCCCCCAATTGGTTGCTTTCAAGGACCGCGTCGCGCGACGTGGCGTCCGGACGTGGACGCGACAGCTCATAGTTGGGTAGCTCGCGCGGCAGGTCGAAGAGAGCGACCCCTGCTGCAGCGGCAAGTGCGAACGCAAGCAACGCACGCCGTTGCAGCGGACTGATTCCGACCGGCAATGCGGCTCCGGCGGACGGTTGTGTGCGCGCCAGCGCGGAAGCGACGAGCATGCGCGATTCGGCCGCGGACAGCGGCGCGAATACGGCGCTGGTTTCGCCAGGATCGGGCTGGTCGAGCTCGCGGGCCTGAAGCGCGCGCTGCTTGCCGAGCTCGAACAGCAGCTCTTCGCAATCGGCGTCGAAATCGGTTGTCATTCTGCGCTCTCCGAAGCCGCGCTGGCGGTCGGGGCGGCCACTTCCTCGAAGGATTCTTGCAGGTTGACCCGAAAGCCTGCGACGAGGCGTTTCAGACGAGTTCGGAAGCTGTATACGGCGACTGGGGTCATTGAAAATCGAGCACAGATTTCCTCGACGGGGCTATGGCTGACGTACAGCGCTTCGAATAGCAGCGCGCCCTGCGGGCTCAGTCGCTCGTAGAGGAAGTCGAGCAGCTGACTCAGTTGCTCCTTGGCCGCCGTCTGCAACTCCGGTGATGCATCCGCGACGACGTCGTTCAGCAGGTCGTCACTCGGATACTCCGCCCAGGCGCTGCGGCGCCCGCTACGCAAAAATGCCAACGCCTCGCGTTCAGCGACCAGCCCCACGAATCCTTCCAGGCTCAGACCTCGCTCCGAGTCCCAAGCGGCGAGCACCCGGGCTTCGCGATCCAGAAGCACGACGAACACGTCTTGCATCAAATCGAGCAATTCCCGGCGCCGCAGGTCGGCGTGCGCACGCCGACGCGCGGCGCGCACGAGCACGCGGCCGACACGGAGCCGCACGACCTCGGTGATTCGGCGCAGAAAGAGCTCCTGCGCCGCGGCATCCCCCGAGCGAACGCGCAACACGAGCTGCACATCCTCCCGACTGGTATCGCTGTTCACGCGCGGCATTCGAGCTAGTGCACGACTCCTCCCGTTCTCCGAATCTGGGCCGCAGCGCGCCCCAGCACCATAGTAATTGTTCGCGCCAGTGCTGGCCGGTTGCTCGATTGCCCAATGAACCTTTCGCTCGCTGGGCAGCCAGTGCAGCGCTAGAAATTCTCGTCGGATCCGTTCGCGACGGAAGCGCACGTCGCTTGTTCTCGGTCTGGTTTCACAAATCGTGACTCGTCCGTCTCGTTCCAAGCGAGACGCGCGAGTGCCGACGCACGCCACGCGTTTCGAAACGAAGACACATCGAGTCGCGCTGAGCGCGCCCCGATCCAATCAAGGAATGACCAATGTCAATACGTCAAAGTCTGTTCGGCTGTGTGCTCGTTGCGGTCGCTGCGATCGCTCAGGATGGTGTCGCCGCGCCGCCGCCCGTGCAAATCAAGTACGGGCAGGTCGTCAACTTCTACCAGATGGACAACCACAATCCGTCCCAGCCCGGCCCAGTGAGCTCTTTCACGGCCGGCGGCGGCATGTTCATCATGTACAGGATCAAGCACATCGAGAACAACGGCAGCACGCCCTTCACGTTCAAGTCGGACAACGTGATCAGCCTCGGTCCGGGTGGCAACAGCAACGACGAGATGCCCAATCAGTATCCTTTCGTTGGGCATCTCGGGTCGGTAACCGTTGCAGCCGGCACCGGCAAGGACTTCCCGGGCTGCATCGTGAAGTGGGTCAAGGCAAATAATCCGTCGGAGCTCGCGAACACGAACGCGCTCGTCGACCTCAAATACCCGGACGCCAAGATGACACGTGCGCAGATCGATACGGCGACTATCGTCTTGCAGGGCGCGGCGTGGCCCGAACGGCTCGCAAATCTGTGTACCCTCTAGCGGCTCGCCTTGCGCAAGCCACAGGAGTGCGGCTCGTCGAATGTTCGCCGTGACGCAAATAGCGAGCCGCACTCGAGACCAGCCGACGAACAGTCATTGGCCCGTCTTCGGGCAAAAATCGACTACAGCGCGCAGCCCGGGTTCTGCGGGGCGGTCACGTATGCCTTGCCCAGCGCGGTGAGCTCACCGCTCGCTCCCAGCAAATCCACGTGCGGCACGTTCGTGGCGCGGCCGGAGAACCAAGCGTAGCGTTCGATGCGCGGTTCGGCTTCGAGATATGCCACGGCGTCTTGCAAGAAGGCCTGCTGCTCGGCGTCGGTCTTGGCGCTGTCGCAGGCGAACTCAGTCAGCCAGAGCGGCTGGGAGAAGCGCTTCTTGTACGTCTCCACGTGGTTGATCAGATACTCTGCCTTGTTCTTGCCACTGGGCGTACAACCCACATAGATGTGGATCGCTACCGCATCCACGCGGCAGCCGGTGCACGCGGCGAAGAACTCATCGAGATAGTGAAAGGGATCGGTGTCTTGGCAGTTGCCACCGCAGAAGTTCACGGCAGGTGAGACCAGGCGCAGGCCTTTTTCGTCGGCGATCGCCGTCAGCTCCGGCCACAGCGCAGCGGCCGCTTTGGCCGACAGATTGGCTTGAGAGCCAAAATTAGGCTCGTTGAAGCCGAGCAGCACTCGGGCGTCGCTGCCAATCGCCGCTTTGGCAGCCGCGCGATCCGAAGCCGCGCCCCAAATCATGGGTGCGTATTCGACCTTTGCGTCGAGGTAGGCTCCGCTGCGCAGATCTTGATCGGGGCGGAAGTCCCAATTGTACCACCAGCTCACGCCAGCCGAGAGCGCCTTCAAGTCCGCGACCGAGTGGTGTCCGTAGGCCAGCCCGCGTTTGCACGCTGCGCGGGAATTTTCGCCGGTGCCGCTGCCCGCGCTCGCCGCGGGCGCTCCGTTTCCCCCCGAGCCGCGGTCGCTGCCGCCGTTCGCGTTGCTGTCGCTGCCGCCGTTCGCTGCCGCGCCGCCGCCCGCGGCTGAATTACCGCTTGGACCGGCAGCGCTCGGATTGCTGCTGCACGCGCACGCGAACACGCCGGCACTCATCAATATCGCCATCGCATTCAGCGTCCGAGCGCCCATGGTTTCGTTTTACAGCCGTTCACGATTGCGTGCGGCTGGATCGGGCGCCAGCGTCAAAACTCATGTGCAGATGTCGGCGCTAGCCGCACAAGGGAGGACTTTCGTCATTCTGGCGTCATCGACGGATCGCGTTCGGTCGCGGCAGTTTCCGTGCGTTTTTTCGAGAGCAGGAGACAAGAGCTCGCAGGCGGTGTAGGGCTGAGCGCGAGGTAGCACTCACGTGGTGGTCTGGGGTAGGCCCAAATCTCGGCGTGGGCCCATTTGATTGATGCCATGAAAAATCGCTCGCGTTCACTTGGTTCAGTGGCTTCGCTTCCAGTTTATTCCGTGTTTTCTGCGGCGCTCACGCTGCTCGGCTGCGCAGGCGCGTCGCAACCAGGCGCTCAGCCGGCCAAGAGCGAAACGAAAGAGAGCGCAGCGCCCAGCGCGGGCTCGTTCGATTTCGACGCGACGTACAAGCGCGAAGCCTCCGGGCTCAGCGAGCGCGCGCTGCAGGGGTCGAAAGCGGGCTGGAGCGCCAAGGTTCCCGCGAGCGCGGACCCCAAGCTCGCGCAAGCCGAGAACAGCGAGTTGGTCGAAATTCCGATCGGCTCGAAGGCACCGGTGCGCTGCCAAGTGTTCTCTGAACAGCTGGATGCGGGCGGCACGCTGCACGGGGTGCTGAAGGAGAGCGCAGCGCGTGTGGAGTACCGCAGCATCGCCCCGAGCGGCGTGAGGCTGCTCGGCGGGGTGCCGACGACATTCCTCGAAACCGTGTATTTGACCGAAACCGAGGGCGGAAAAGGCGCAGGTGGGCTGAAGCTCGCGATTCAAGTGCGTGAGCAAGAGTCGCTCTTGTGCTTGCACGACGAGCTCGGCTACCGGCAGACCTTCAAAGACGTCAGCGGCGCGTTTTTCTCGAGCTTCAAACCGCGCAGCGCTCCCCCGAACGCGGCCACGTACTCGGACATAACGAAGGCCAAAATCGGCGACACGGACGTGGGCTTCGGCTGGGTGCGTGTCACGCCCGGAGAAAAGCCCGGCGAACGCTCGTACAGCGACAGCAACACGACGCTGATTCCGACCTCAGCCAAGGAGGTCAGCTTCCGAGACAACTACGAGGTGTTTTCGTACGACGCGAAGAACGTGCTGCAAGCGGCCACTTGGGTCGAGGGCAGCGGTGGAGAAATCACGATGAAGATCGGCATCCATCGCCAGGCCGACGGTAGCTACGCGATGCAGGGCGAGCTCGGCGGCAAGCCGGTGAGCGGCGAGCTCAAGGCCCCGAACGGCATCGCGACCTCGCTCGACATCGCCACGCGACTGAAGAAGAAGCTGAAAACCGGCGCGCCATTCGAATTGAAGCTGCCCGAATATCATCCTTCGCTCGAGCCCAAGGCGCTGATCGACGTGGTCTACCGCCATCAGAAGGGCGACCCCGCCCGCCAGGTCTCGGTCACCATGGCCAACGGCACCATGATCGAGGACGTGGACGACAACGGCATGGCAAAGTCATTCTCGTTCCCGGTGGGCAAGAGTCAGTTCGTGGTCGAGCGCCTGAAGAGCGAGGGTCACTTGTGAGCGTTCAGCGCGCGGCCAGCGGCCAGTAGATGCGCAGCAGCGTTCGCGGCGCGCAATCCCGAAGGGTGACGGTCCAGAAGCCGTCGCTCAGCTCGATTCGAGCCGGGCGCTCGCGGCCGGTCGTGAGATCGGTAGCGCTCGCGAACGGCTGGCAATCATCGACGGGCTGCGCCGCCAAGCGGAGCGTCGCCAGGTCTGCGCCATAGCGACACAAGAGCCCGACCCACTCGAACGCACTGCCTGGCCCGTAGCAGCGCGCTGCTTCGGCCAGCGTGCGGCAGAGCGCGCCGATCTCGCGGTGTGCGGTCGGCCCCTCGAGCGACACATCCACGCGCCGATAGCCGCGCCCTTCCGGCCGTGAACCGGGCGAAAAATGCGGCAAAGCGTGCACGAAGTCCTTGTAGCGGCGGAGCTTGGCGGAGGCTTTGAGCGTGACCCGGCGCTCGCACTCGAAATCCCAGCGCTCGCTCGAAACGCGCGAGCGCGACAAACGGTAGGTCGATTCATCGCTGGCCACGCGCGCGGGAAAATCACTGGCCAAAAGCCCGCACGGCTCGAGCTCCCATCTCGACCCCGCGCGCTTCGCGCGCACCAAATCGCGACGAACCGGCGGTCGACCGCTGCGCTTCGGTGAAAAGGAGAGCGCTTCCACTCGCAAGTGCTGGTCCGAAAGGTCCACCAGATTGAACGATGGCCAGAGTCGTGCCGGGTTGGGTTGCGTGGAATAGACGCCCTCCGAACGCCCGGCGCTCCCCGCCGAGACCAACATCAGATCGCCCGAGTGGCTGTCCAGGCCGCGCAACACGCGCGCGGTGGGCACGTGCTTGTGGCCATGCAGCAGTAGCACCGCCCGCTCGAACGAGTGCAACGCCGACAGCGCGGTCCCCGCGCCGAGCGCGGTCATCGTCAACTCTTCACGATCGGCGTGGGCGAACAATCTGGGCAGCACCGATTGCACCAGCCAGCGCACGACGCGCGGAGTGCCCACCATGTCGATGTGGCTGATATCCGTGACCGGAGTCGGGATCAGGTGATGGTGGACCAGCAGCACCAGAGGCAGGCCATCATTGGGCAATTGAGCGTGAACTTGCAGCAAATCTTCCAGCCGAAATGTGCCGCCCGCACCGAACAAACCGCTCGGCAAGTAAGACGAATCGTAGGCCACCACGTGGGCGGGCAGACCGTGCAGTGCGCGCGGTACGACCTCCGCCAAAAATGGCGTTCGCTGTCCGAGCACGTGCATGCGTCGCGGATCGGCGGCGCGATGCAATGCGGCGAACAACGCTTCGCGATTGGGTCCGAGCAACCCGAACCTTCTGCGGTCGTGATTGCCCGGCAAGACGACCGTGAACGCGTCGCCCAACACCTCGAGCATGCGCGCGTGCCAGCTGGAGAACACGTCCACGAGCTCTTCCGGCGGGTCGGTGCCGGAATCGAAGACGTCGCCCGTGATGAACACCGTGGTTCGTTCCGGGCGCGCCTTCTGGTGCTCGGCGCTCAGCGCTTCGAGCAACTTGTCGAACAGCCGCGCTTGGGCGCGGTCGTTGCGCGTCATGTGCAAATCCGACAAGTGCACGATGAAAGTCATGTGCTCATCTTGATTTCACAAGCGACGCCGATTCTCAAGCAGTGCGGTCGTCGCGCCGGTGCGTGTCACCGATCTGTCACAACTGGCATTTGCCGCGCGGAAAGCCGGCCCGTTGCAGTTTGGCGGACGGCTGCCCGCTTGTGTGAGAGGACGTGCCTTCGCCGATTCGAAGAGTCGAGAATCATGTCTCGCTGAGCGAGCGACTCATTGTTTTCACCCTGAGGTATTACTATGAGGCGTGGTGCGAAGTCGACGCGCGACGCATAGCCTGAGTGCTCGGACGTTTCGTGAGGCTCTCGGAGTCGTGGCGCACGCGTCTAGTCCGGAATCGCACGGATGCGGCCGTTTCTGCTTGCCATGCGGGGGAGTTCGTGGCGAAACGAAAGGGGGTGAATAAATGCCCATCGCGAGCGTGCTCGGGCACGGTCACCATCGGGGTGAGAAGGATGTCAAAGCTGGTCAGGAAGGCGACGGCCCACGCGGGGAGGGTCAGCGCTCTCGACGTCAATGTCGTGGAGATTTTTGGATTTGGCCCGATGGGCGCGACGATCACCGCGGTGCGCAACGGCGAGGGCAACCTTCAGCTCATGAAATGGAACGTGATCGGCAATGGCGCGCTGATCGAGTGCTTGGGGGGGACGCTGGCCGGGGCGGTGAGTGAAATCGCGACGGTCGTGGTCCACTCTCATCTCGTTGCCGCCGTGAAAAACGACGCTGGTAAGCTCGAGGTAATCTCTTGGACCCAAGATCTCCTGCGCCTGGGCAGCGCTTCCCACGAAAACGCCAGCCAAATCGCGATTTGCTCGTTTTCGACCGAGAGCAGCCCTGATTTCTTCGCCACCGGCCACCGCGATCTGAAGGGCAATTTGAAGGTCGGCGTTTGGTCGTTGTCTGCGACAGGCGCGCCCGCGTGGCGCGGGTCGGCCTCCGCGGGCGCGGTGAGCGAGGTCGCGCTCGCCTACCTCGGCCTCGGAACGGGGCTCCGTTATCGCTTCCTCTCGGCAGTCCGCAATGCCCGCGGCGACCTGGAGCTGATCCAATGGGGCGCCAGCGCCGACGGCGCGACAGTGCAGCGCCTCGGCTCGATCACCGCCGGGAGCGTCAGCCAGATCTCGCTATGCACGCTCGGTGACTTGGTGTTCACGAGTCTACGCAACGGCGCGGGTAACCTGGAGATCATCACCTGGCGCAGCCATTCGAACGGCTCCATCGACCGGCTCGACACGGCTCGGGCCGGCAGCATTTTCGGCGTGTCGTCCACGTTGAGCTTCGACGCCTCTGGCGCGCAGTTTCTCACGACCGCCGTGCGCAACGGCTCGGACGAGCTCGAGCTCATCGACTGGCTGGTGCACCCGAGCGGCGCCCTGCAGCGCAGCTCTTCGGTGGTCGCCGGCACCGTGTCGCTCGCGAGCGTTCGCTCGGCGTGGAACTCCCTGAATCCCGGCGCGGTGAACCCAGCGCCGCACTCCGTCTTGATCACGGTCCTGCGCAATGCGGCGTCGAATCTCGAGCTCGTCAGCTGGACCCGACAATGAGCCTTGGTCCGACTGACCAGCTCCAACATCGATAAGCGACCGCGCGCGAAACAGCAACTCCGGGTTGCCACGCGAGCGCAAGGGTAGACGATCGCGAGGGTCGGTTCGGGACTTATCTTTCTGGTGGCGTGACCGCTGGGACGTGCTGCAAAGGTCACCGAAAAGTTGGTGCGCCTTCCTCGATCAGTCACCCTCTCCCTGCAGGCTGGTATTCGCCGTGATCACTCAACCCCAAGTTCGCTTCGAGCAACGAGGCCCCGAACTCGTGGCTGTCGAAATCGGACAGCGCTCTTGCTCGCCGCTGATCGGCTCGGTTCACCGCGCGTTGTTCGCGCTCGGACTCGACATTACCTCGTACCGCGCGCGCGCTGACGGCAATGGCCTGGTCGAACACCTGGTACTGGAGCGTCCCGGTGGCGGCCGTATCGAGGGCGCACTCAGCGCGGAAGCGAAGGCTGCGATCTTGCCCATCGCTCTTCGCGTGTATGCGCATGAAGGTCGCCCCGACACGTTGTGAGTTTCGATCGAGCCGGCCGCGCGCGAGCCTGCCCGGAGCAAGGCCCTGCTCAGAGCTTCAGGTGTTGCCGGTGGC
>DASSMT010000157.1:0-5103 GCA_035688655.1 Polyangiaceae bacterium
TGGTGGCTCCCGAGATGGCACGCTTCGTCAACGTCCGCGTGGACGCGACCGACGCGGATGACCCCAACGTCGAAGCCGCGCTCGCATCGTTCCAAGTGCGTGGCTTGCCGACGGTGGTCCTGTTCGACTCGAAGGGCAAAGAAGCGGCGCGCTACAACGATTTCGTGCCGCCCGAACGCTTCTTGCCCATCATCCGCGCCATCGAGTGAGCGCCGACGCGCTCCGAGCAACACTCGCCTCAGGGCTCGAAATCGCGTGGCGCCGCCGCGGGTTTGGTCGCGGCGCGCGGCTTCGTCGGCGCTTCGCCGTCGTCGCCGGCCGGCGGCGGCTTGGGGCGCGCCGCTGCCGCGGGAGCGCCCGCGGGTTTATTCTTTGGACGCGGCTTGGCGGGGGCTTTCTTGTCAGTGTTCGGCGTTGGACCTTTTTCGCCAGCGCCCTCGGCCTTTGCGGGGTCGTCGCTCGGTGACGGTCCGATCGAGCCGTCGTCGGTGTCGATGCCGTGAGTCAAGGCGGCCAGCAGTCGTTCGCTGCTGGCGCGGACGGCGGCGGACCGCTCTCGCATCAACGGGATCAGCTTGTGAGCGTCGGCGAGGTTTTTCTTCACCTCGCTCGGTTTGCCGACCGGTGCTTGCGCAAACGCGCTGTCTACGCCGCCGTCCAGGCGGATCGTCAGCTGTTCGAGGCGACCGAGCGCTTGCTCCTTCTGCTTCATCGTGAGCAGAGAGCGCAGGAGATTGGTGCTGGAGGTCTCGACGCTGGCGAGCAGGCCCGCCGCCGGGTCTTCTTTGGGGCGGGCGTTGCTGCGGATGGTCGTGTAAGCAGCTTGTGGATCGTCGCCCGGAGAACTCCGATCGAGCCTCAGGTGAACCCCCGCGCGACTCAGGCTCGACGCTTCTTCGTGCAGGCGCTGCTCGATGATCGCTTCGCTGGCCTCTGGTTCGAGCTTGAGTAACTGGATGAGCCGCTGACGCTCGGCTTCTGGGACCTTCGGCGCTTCGGCCATGCCGACTTGGAGGAGGTAGAGCTCGACGAAGAACTGGTCGTAGTAGGCGTTTCCTGAAGAGTAGTACTTGCCTTGCGCGACCGTCGATTCGCTCTGCGAGCCGAACAGCGCGCAGCCCGGAAGGCTGCTCCCGCCGAGGCCAATCAACAAAAGCGCGAGGCCGAGGCGCGCGCCGGCCTTCGCGTTCACGGGTTTCCACATGAAAGTGTTGCTCCCCAGAGTTCGTCGTGGCCCGCGGTGGTCAAGATGAACAGCGTGGCCGCGCCGTCTGCAAATGGCGTGAGAACGCCCTGCCCGGCGTTCGCTCCCTTCGGCGAAACCGATAAGCTCGAGCCGAGCGCGCTCAGATCGGCGGCGAAGGTCTGCACGTGCACGTGGTATTGCGCCGAGCTGCCTTCGGTCCATTGTACGAGCCAGCGGTTGCCGCTCAAGGCGGCAAGCGCTGGCGAAATCGCCCCGCCGCCGCTGCCCGCGTTGAGCTCGCGCGCTGGGCCCGGCACGGCGCCGGGTTGCGTGAGTGAGACGTACAACTTCCAGGCAGAGCTCGCAGAATCTCGGCCGGCGAACGCGATCAGCGCGCCCGCGCTGCTGCCCGCGATCACCGGTGTGCCCAAAAAGCTCGGAGCGCCGGGCACTTCCGCGAGCTCGGATTTCTTCTCGCCGTCGGCGGCGACGAAGCCGAGCATGACCTTGCCCGATTGCCCGCCGCGCCGAAAAGTGACGGCGTAGCCGTAGTCTGCGAGCCGCGCCGAACGCGGCTCGGTGATCTTGCTGCTGGGGTCGAGCGACCAGATCAGACTGGCGCTACCGGCAACCACGCGCGAGAAGCCGGCGTCGCTGACTCCGAGCGTGAATGGCGGTACTTCGTCGATGGTGTGGGCCGAGCGCAGCGCATGATCGTCGCGGTCCACGAAGAACGTCAACGAGCCGGAGCGCGTGAGTGGCACCACGCCGCGCACCGCGTCCTTGCCTTCTTCTTCGAAGACGGACGAGACATCGAGCGTGTTTGGATCGAGGCGTAGGCCGACGCCCTTGGTCTTGGTTTCTGCGATGCCCAGTGCGAGGTCAGAGCCTTTGTCGACCGGCGCTGCGTACGGTGGCACGCTCCGTTCCACACTGGCGGCGATTTTGGCGGCCGGCAGCGCCAAGCGGCAGCCCGGGATCGGCTTTGGGGGCGCGGGCGCGGGGGCGGCGCTCGGTTGCGCTCGCACTTCAGGTGCCGGGCTCTTGCTCGGCGAGCGCGACAGCATGAGCCCGAGCAATGCGACGAGCAGTCCGCCACTGAGCGCGGAGAGCGCGATGACGACGGTGCGGCTGTCGAGGCCGATTCGGCCAATCTTCACTAGCGATTCTTGGCGCGTTCGGCTGCCGGCAGCCTCGGCATCCCCGCTTGCGACGGGCGCTGCGAGCTCCGAGCTCGACCCGGGCTCGATCGCTGGCGGCGCCTCGCCCAGGAGCGCGCGATTCATGACCGGCGGCAGCGACGCCGGGATCGGTGTCTCGAGCCTGCCTCCGGGTGGACCGAACTCAGGGACGGGAGTCATCGCTGCGCGCGGCGTCGATTCCAACGCCGGCACCGGCACACCGCGCGCGGGCGGCGGAACGGCACCGGGCGGGCGCAGCGTTGCGGTCGCGGAGACGACGCCTTGTTCCTCCGAAAGCGTGGGCATCGGCGCTCGCGCCCGTTGCGGGGGCGGCGGAGGACGCGAGGTCGAATGCGCGGTCGAATGCGCGCGGCGCGCGCTGCCGATGTTGCCAAAGCTGCTCGGCGCGGCCGAGGCCTCGGCGATGGCCGCCGCCAATTCAGCCACGCGATTGGCAGGCAACCACTCCGGCCAGCCCGAGCGCCAGACGAATGTCTTACTCTGCACGACTCCGCTGCGGAGCGCGGCGCAAAGCTCTCGCTGGCTGCCCGACATCCGCGCGCCGTCGGCCGCGAGCCAGTAGTACCGAACGTCTTGCGCGGGATCGACCAAGCCGGGCTCCAGAAAGACCAGGTCCTGCGAGTATGCCCGCATTTGTCTCAATCACAGCCAGAAAGTCTCAATCGGCAGAAGTCTCGGCACTGGCGACGGCCACGCAGCCGAGCACTTCGTCCCCTGCGGCGCGCAGAGCCCGGATGCAGGCCGCGAGCGTCGCGCCCGTGGTCACGACGTCATCCACGAGCACGATTCTGCGCGCCGTTGTTGCGGTCGCGCGCACTCGAAATGCTTCGGCCACGTTTTGCCCGCGTTCACGACGGCCCCGTTTGGCCTGCTGTTCCGTGTGCCGGACCCGGTACAGGCGGCGGGTGTCGACTCGAGCTCGCTGAATGCGCGCAAGTTCGCGGGCCAAGAGCGCCGCTTGGTTGTAGCCACGTTCGGCGAGGCGCAGCGGGTGAAGTGGCACCGGCACCCACACGTCTCTCGGCTCGATGCCGAGCAGATCGATGCCGCGAGCGGCATGAACGCACAATGTTCGGCCCAGTTCCGGCGCGGCGCCGTACTTGAACCGGTAAATTGCGGAGATCAGTGGCTCCGTATAGCGCGCGCCTGCGAACACGGGCACGCCGTCGATGTGGCGCGCGACATCGAGCAGCGGCTCCGGCTGGCCGCACTGGTCACAATAGCCGGAATTCGACGGCTCCGCCGCCTGGCACGAGAGACAGCGCTCAGGCGCGAGTAAGTCCAGCAGTGCTGTTGCGAGCGATCGAGCGAAGGTGCCAGCTTTCACCGAGCATTGCATCGGTGCGTGCGCGACCCGAGTTGCGTGTTGGTCAAAGGCCGAGCAATTGGGTCATCGAGGCTTCGTCAGCGGGCGTAAACCGATAGCTGTCGAAATCTTCGCTCGCGACCCAGCGAAAATCGCTGACGTTGACGGCACTCGGCTGGCCTTCGAGCAGGCGGCCCTCGTACAGATATAGCTCGACCACGTAGTGCTCGTACGGGTGGCTGACGAAGCTGATGAGTTTGCCAGGTTGGATGTCCACGCCGATGCGATGCATCACCTCGCGCTTGAGTGCAGAGGTGTCACTCTCGCTCTCTTCGACGCGGCCACCGGGGAACTCCCAGAGCAGCGGCAGCACGGCAGAGGCTCGGCGTTGAGTAATCAAGTAGCGACCGCCGTTCTCAATCACGGCAGCCACGACTCGAATCGTGCGCGTCGATCCCATGTCCCGGGTCAGCTATCGATGCGGAACAGCTGCTGACCCATGAGCAGAATGTCGGTGGCGCCGACGGTGCGCTCGCTGCGCAGCCGCACGAAGGTGCCGTTCGAGCTACCGACATCGGTCAGATAGATCTTTCCGTCAGGACCCTTGGCGATGCTGCAGTGCAACCCGGAAACGTAGCCGTCTTCGGAGAACAAGATGTCGCCGCGCTCACGGCCGCAGTGCACGCCGCGCTCCGGGATGGGGAAGGCATTGCCCGTCGTGTCACGACCGATCACCAAAGCCAAACGGCCGATGTAACCTTTCGCCGGGCTGCCGAAGCGCTCGACGTTGTCGGCCGAACGTCCCTGACCTTTGAGCTCTTCGAGACGAATGATTTCTTGGCCGATTCGGAACAAGTCCCCGAACTCGAGCAGGCAGGGTTCGTTGGCGCGCAGCTTCAGGTACACGCCGTTCAGCGAGTCCTCGTCCTTGACCGACAGCTGATTTCCGCGGCGCGTGAAGGTCGCGTGGCGCGGCGACAAGTAGCTGTCGCCCGCGAAAATGGAGCCGGTGTCGCGACCGACCGTGATGTGCGCGACGTCCGGCAAACGATACGTGCCTGCCTCGCTGCCATCGGCCCGCAGCGCGGTGAGAACGACCTGCGGAAAGCCGGTAGCGACTGGCGCAGCGGCCGCTGGCGCCGCCGATGGATTCGCACCCGCGAGCGCTCCGAGGTTGTAGCCGCACGACGCGCAGAAACGGTGACCCGTTCCGTTGACGTGCCCGCATTGGGGGCAGGTGACGCTGGCACTTGCAGCAGCGGGTGCAGAGGGCCGCGCGGCAACCGCTGGTGCAGCCGGCGCGACCGGTGGAGGCGCCGCAGGCATTGGCGCAGGCGCAGGCACGGCGGCAACGGCCGGCACGCCTTGCGGGGGCGTCGCCGCCGTAAACGGTTTCGCTGCTGCTGCAC
>DASSMT010000163.1:0-5670 GCA_035688655.1 Polyangiaceae bacterium
GCTCTTGCCGGCCCCGTTCGGCCCGAGGAAGCCGACAATTTCGCCTTTTTCGACCGAGAACGAGAGATCACGCACCGCGACTACGGTGCCGTAGTCTTTGCTGAGGTTCGAGACTTCGATCACGCGTTGGCCGGTGCGTCCTCGGTCTCGTCGTCGTCCACGGCGCCGTCCTCTTCCAGGATCGCGCCGTGGCATTTCTTGAATTTCTTGCCCGAGCCACACGGGCACAAATCATTGCGCCCGATCTTGGGCGTGGGTGGCGCAGTGCGACGCGGCTGAACGGGCGCGGGGGCCGCTTCGGGACCCGCCTCCGGATCGCCGGGGTGACGCGCAACTGCGGCTTCCAGCTCGGCGCGGTAACGAGCCTCGGCCTCGGCTTCGATCGCGGCGATCTCGTCTTGGCGGTGCGGGCGCTCCTCGAACAGGCGCACGAGCACGGTGCTCGAGATCTTCGCCATCATGTTCAAGAACAGGTTGTAGCCCTCTTTCTTGTACTCGTTCTTGGGATCGCGCTGACCGTAACCGCGTAGGCCGATGCCGTCGCGCAGGTGCTCCATGTTCGACAAGTGTTCGACCCAAGCCTCGTCGATGCTCTCCACGTACAGCCGGCGGAACGCTCGCAGCAGCATCTCCGGCCCGATTTCCTTTTCTTTCTCGAGGAACGCGGCCTCGCCGAAGCGATACAGCTCGCGCACGAGCAAATCGGGATCGCCGAGCTCGTTGACGCTCTGATCGGGATCGACTCGGAAGTGTTCCTTGAACCCCTGGTGAATTCCCTTCCAATCCCAGTCTTCGGGTTGCTTGTTGGGCGGGCAATTCTCTTCCACCATCGCGCCCACGACGCGATCCAACAGATCCAGGACGCGCTCGCGCTGCTCCGACAAGCCGTGCGTCACCAGCTCGACGAGCTCGTTGTACACGCTGATCGGAGTGCGCTCTTTGCGGCCTTCCAAATCCAGCTTCACACCCCAGGTGTGGTAGGCATCGTTCTGAAGCGAACGCAGCTCCACGAGCTTCTCTGCCTTTTCCAGCTCTTCCGTCGTGGGCGCGCGGTACTTGCCGTCTTTGTCGGTCGGTTGCAGCGGCGGTTCGCAGTACATGCCGATCAACTGCGCGATCAACGGCCGCGAACGCTCGGCGATCTTTTCGTCCACCGCGATCACTCGGATCTCACCGGTTGGCTTGCCGTTTTCGTCGTGCTCTTCCGGCGCATAGCGACCGAGCAACAGCTGCTGGCGCAGCGCGTACACCGTCTTGCGCTGCGCGTTCATCACGTCGTCGTACTCGAGCAAGTTCTTGCGAATGTCGAAGTTGCGCTCTTCGACCTTACGCTGCGCGTTCTCGATGCTGCGTGAGACCAGCGGATGCTCGATCGGTTCGTCGTCGGGCATACCCATGCGATCCATCAGGTTCTTCACGCGGTCGCCGGCGAAGATGCGCATCAAGTCGTCTTCGAGCGAGAGATAGAACTTGCTGTAGCCGGGGTCGCCCTGGCGGCCGGCGCGACCGCGGAGCTGGTTGTCGATGCGGCGTGACTCGTGCCGCTCGGTGCCGATGATGTACAGGCCGCCGAGGTCGGTCACCTCGTCGTGCTCTACCTTGCATTGAGCCTGCACCTCGGCGAGCAGCGTCGCGTATTCGTCCGGATGAGTCTCGGGCGTCTTGCCGGCTTCCCGGAAGCGCGCGTTCGCGATCATCTCCGCGTTGCCGCCGAGCATGATGTCCGTGCCGCGACCGGCCATGTTGGTGGACACCGTGATCGCGCTCTTCTTGCCCGCTTGCGCCACGATCGACGCTTCGTTCTGGTGGTGCTTGGCGTTCAGCACGTTGTGCGGGATCTTCTTCTTCTTCAGGATGCGCGCGATGGCGTCGCTCTTCTCGACGCTGGTCGTGCCGACGAGCACCGGGCGACCTTGCTCGTGGTGAGCGAGGATATCGCGCGTCAGTGCGTTGAACTTCTCGCGCTCGGTCTTGTACACCACGTCGTGGTCGTCTTGACGGATGTTGGGCTTGTTGGTGGGGATGGCCGTGACCGAAAGCTTGTACGTCTGGGAAAACTCCGCGGCCTCGGTTTCGGCGGTGCCGGTCATGCCCGCGAGCTTCTTGTACAAGCGGAACAAGTTCTGGAAGGTGATCGTGGCCATCGTGCGGCTCTCTTCTTGGATGCGCACGTTCTCTTTGGCTTCCACCGCTTGATGTAGGCCGTCGCTCCAACGCCTGCCTGCGAGCACGCGGCCAGTGAACTCGTCGATGATCAGCACTTTGCCGTCGCTCGAGACCATGTAGTGCTGGTCACGCTTGTACAGCGCATGCGCCCGCAGCAGCTGATTCAAGATGTGCAAGGACTGCACGTTGACCGGATCGTACAGGTTGTCGATGCTGACCAGGCGCTGCACGGTCTCCACGCCTTCGTCCGTGAGGGCGGCGCTGAAGCCTTTCTCGTCGACGTTGTAATGCTCGTCCTTGATCAGCTTGGTGACGATCTCGTTCAGCGTGCGGTACTTCTCGCTGGCCGCGTCTGCCGCGCCGCTGATGATCAAAGGCGTGCGCGCTTCGTCGATCAGAATCGAGTCCACTTCGTCGACGATCGCGAAATTCAACGGCCGCTGCATGTACTCCAGCGCCGAGAACTTCATGTTGTCGCGCAAGTAGTCGAAGCCGAATTCGTTGTTCTGGCCGTAGCAAATGTCCGACTGATAGGCGCGGCGCTTGTCCTCGTCGCTCTGCTGGTTGACGATCGTGCCGATGCTCAGGCCGAGCCACTTGTACAGGCGCCCCATCCAATCGGCGTCGCGCGTGGCCAGGTAATCGTTGACCGTGATCAAGTGAACGCCTTTGCCTTCGAGCGCGTTCAGATACACGGGCAAGGTGGCGACCAAGGTCTTGCCTTCACCGGTGCGCATCTCCGAGATCCCGCCCTTGTGCAGCACCATGCCGCCCAGCATCTGGACGTCGTAATGACGCATTTTGAGCACGCGCGAGCTGGCCTCTCGGCAGACCGCGAAGGCATCGACCAAAATGTCGTCGAGCGTCGCTCCGGAGTCGAGTTTCTGTTTGAACTCGGCGGTCTTGGCCTGCAGCTCGGCGTCGCTCAGCTTCTTCAATGCCGCTTCGCGCCCTGCGATCTCGACGACCAGCGGTTGCAACCGTTTGACCGCGCGTTCGTTCGACGTGCCGAAAAGCTTCTTCGCTACCCAGGTGAGCATCTTCTTTTGTCCACTCGCGAGGGGGCGCGACGAGTCACTCGACTCGCTCGCCCCCGCAGAAATCCGTCAATCGTTCCGGAGCCGGAGGAAGGGCCCGCGAAATCCCAGGGAACCTAATCCTTAGCCACTCCCGGTGCCAGCCTGGTTTTCACTCGCAAACGGCGCCGTTCGCGCGGAAGCTCAGCGGTAACTGCCTGAAAGTACTAGATAATTAAACGTAATCGGTCAGAAACAGTCGCCGGTCGCTCGGCCGGCAGACGGCCGCTGGCTGGTTTCGGGATCGTCAACCCGGTGAGCCAAGCTTTCGTTCCCTCCGCGGCGAGAAGTCGGCGGCCTGCAGCGCGACGCAACTGGCCCGCGTCAAGTGCCGACCGCTCCCATCGGGAGCGACGATGGCCTCACAGTCCAAGCAGCATCACGACGCGCTGGTCAGGCGAACCTTTTCGGTCGTAGAAAACGCCGCCGCCGAGTTTCGTGCGCTCCTTCCGCCGAGACTCGTGGAGCGAGCCGACTTTTCGACGCTGAAACTGTGCTCCGGTAGTTACATCGACGAAGCGCTTCTGGGCTCCCAGTCAGACTTGCTGTTCTCAGTGAGCATTTCTGGGAGCTCGACCTATCTCTACCTGCTTTTCGAGCATCAAAGCAGCGTCGACAAGTTGCTGCCGTTGCGGCTCCTTCGCTACGTCGTGCGAATCCTGGAAAGGCACGTGCAAGACGCTCCGAGCCCCAGTCTAGCGTTGCCGCTGCCGCTCGTCGTCCCCCTCGTTCTACATCACAGCGAGGGCGGTTGGACCGGCGCAAAGCGCTTGGAAGATTTGTTCGACTCGAGCTTCGTCGCGGACCCCGAGCTCGCCGAGCTCGTGCCCCGCATGGGTTTCGTGCTCGACGACATCAGTCATCTCACGGACGAAGCACTGGAAGCGCGAGCGCTCGGGCTCGTGCCCGCGCTGACGATGTGGGCCCTTCGCGATGGCCGGAATCCGTCGCGCTTGGTCAAGTCTTTCGGCCATTGGGCAAACGCCATGGCCGAGCTGTTGGCTGCTCCCAACGGCCGGGAGGCCATTGGGACGATCTTCCGCTATATTGCGATGGTCGCCGACGATTCCGTGTTCGAAACAATCAACCGGGCGTTCCACGCCGCCAAGCCAGAAGTGAAGGAAGCTCTGATGACCCTCGCTGAAAGATGGCAAGCCGAGGGCGAAGCTCGAGGCATCGCCAAAGGAAAAGCCGAAGGAAAAGCCGAAGGAAAAGCCGAAATGCTGGGCAAACTCCTGGCGCTCAAGTTCGGTCAATTGCCAGCTGACGTGCAGCAGCGCCTTGCGCAGGCCAGCGAAACCGAGCTCGATCGCTGGAGCGAGCGGTTTCTGAGCGCCGAGACCCTCGCTGCGTTGATGCTGTCTTGAGTGAAGCGTTTCTTTCGCCGCCCCCACGCTGACACGCCGGTGCTCAGCCGGTGTGAGCGAGCCGATGTCGTTGCCGTTCCAAGCCGTCGGCGAACAGCTTGCGATCTTCGTCGGTCTCGAGCTCGAGCTCGGGTACCGTCGTGGGGCGGCCATCTTCACCGAGCGCGACGTACACGACGAAGGCGGAATTGGTGTGCGTGGTTTGACCGGTGATCGGATTTTCCGAGTGTACGCGGACCGCGGTTTCGATCGAGCTGCGCCCGACGTAGCTCACGCGTGCCTCGCACATCAACAGCGCGCCCACGTGCACCGGTTCGCGGAACGTCATCGAATCGATCGCGATGGTCACCACGGGTCGGCGCGCGTGACGCATGGCGCTGAGCGCGCCGCACTCGTCGACCAGGCGCATGATCACGCCGCCATGCACGTTGCCGAACCCGTTCGAGTGTTCGGGCGTCATCAGGTGATGCAGGTTGACACGCGAGAGTGCGGGCGACTTTTTCGCTACCATGGTCATCCTTTCCCGGAGCTTTCTTTGGCTCTGCCCGAGCGCCGAAGCCCGAGGTATTGGCCGCCCTGGGCCGAGCCAAGCGCTTTGATTTGTTGAAAACTTTGGCCGAGTTGCCAGCTGCCCGCGGATGAGTGCTAGGGTTCCGCGACTTCGAGGATGGATCTCCTTTACCCCATCATCCTCATCAGCTCGCTGATTTTCGTTCACGAGCTGGGGCACTTTCTCTTCGCCAAAGCGTTCGGCGTGAAGGTGCTGACGTTCAGCCTGGGTTTCGGGCCGAAGGTGTTGAGGTTGCGCGGACGCGAGACGGAATACTGCGTATCGCTGATTCCGCTGGGCGGCTACGTGCGCATGCTGGAGGCAGCAAAGAGCGACGTGGTGCTGCCGGAGGATCGCCGGCGCACGTTCGAGTCATTGCCGCTCTATAAGCGGATCGTGATCGTGCTCGCCGGTCCGGCGATGAACCTGGTCTTTCCGGTGCTGCTCTATTTCGCTGTCTTCGTCGGTGACGGCCCATTCCTGCCGCCCACCGTGGGCATCGTCCTGCCCG
>DASSMT010000293.1:0-30156 GCA_035688655.1 Polyangiaceae bacterium
CCTCGACGCGGGTCACGGTCCCGAGCCCCATGGCGCTCATGTCCCCGCGCACCAGTTCGACGCCGACCGCTCCGCCATCGACGTAGCGCGTGGGGGCCGAAGCTTCGGTGCTCGCGCTGCCGCCCGCCTGCAGCGGCTCGAGTCCGAGTGGCGTCAATAGTCGCTGCGCGAACGAGACCGAGCGACTGCTCATGCCACCCATCAGGATGGGCGTGGAGACCGGCCTGAGCGCGCTCACCAGCTGCGAATCGTCGCGGCCGATCGCGCGCGCCAATTGCGCCGCGTGCTCGCTCAGGTCGTAGCGGCCGAGGTCGCCCTGATAGCGTCGCCCCGGATCGCTGCTGGCTCGGTGTTCGCGGGCAACCGGCTTGCCGGCGGCGGGTGCGAAGGGGACGAGCTTCAGCGGCCAACCGTCGATGCGATCGGGTAATGGGCGTGCCAGCTCGTCGAGCATATTGCGAATCGGCGTGACGCCCGCGACCGGTTCGGAGCCGAACGACCAACCGTAGGCGTACGCGCCGATCATCCTGTCGTTCAAGTAGATCGGGCTACCGCTCATGCCCGCGACGACCTTCGTGACCTCCAGCCGCGGGTGTTTGGTCTTGACCAGGATCAGGTCCTGCTTCGGTCTGAAATTCTTGAGCACGTCGATCACTTCGACGTCGAAGCGTTCGGGCTGCGTGCCCTGGAACACGGTCAACCCATAGCCCTTCATGCCCGGGTGAATGTCGCTCACGGGCATGATGTCGGGCCGGTTGGACACGCCGTCGGCGTGAGCCCGACGCAGTCCGAGGGGCAGCGGAAGCAGCAAGCCGACGAGCGCGGCAGCGAACAGCAAAGAGGAGGAGCGCACGGTTTTGCGAGAGTGTAGCAGGCAAGAGGATTGTCCGTGCAAACCGCGAATTTGCGGGCTTTTGGCCGATATTTCCGAGCGCGCCGCGCGCTTTGCTATCGTTTGCCAAAGCCTTGGACCTCGCCCTGATGTTCGGACTCGCGGCCTCTTTCGGCCTGCTCTTGGCCAGTCACGTCGCGTTGAGCGTGGGGCTCTTCCGGCTGGGCCCCTGGTACCGTGGACTCATCGCATTGCTGGTGCCGCCGCTCGCTCCGTTTTGGGGCTACTACGGCAAGTTGCACGCGCGCGCTCTGCTCTGGATCCTGGCATTGGTGGCGCACGTCGCCTGCCTCACCGCCGCGGGCATCGGTCGCGCGGGGAGCTGATGCCCGGGCTCGAACCGACGCGAGCGACTCGACCGCTACGGTGCCCAAGGGAAGGCTGGCGCCGGGTTTGACGCGCTGCGCGCGCCGTGCGCGAAATCGCTTTCATGCCGGAGCCTTCCGAGCCGAAAGTGAAAATCTTCTTGGCCACGCCGCTGTACGATGGGCGGGTGCACCACTCGTACATGATGGGCACGATCCAAATGGCCTTGGAGTTCGCAGGAGAGCTGATCGTCGGCAAGATTGGCAGCTCGTATCGACCGCAAAATCACGATCGTTTGACGCAAGCGTTCATGCAGTCGAACGCGACGCATCTGTTGTGTGTCAATCCGGACATTGCATGGACGCCTGCAGACGCTCGCAAGCTGCTGGCCGCAGACCGTGATTTCGTGACCGGTATCTACGGCAAGAAGCAGGGCGAAGGCCGCCCCGTCGTCCCCGAACGGCGGGAGGGAGCTCTGCTGGAAATGGAGTACACCGGAGCGGGCTTCATGCTCGTGAAGCGCGCCTGCATCGAGCGCATGGAGAAAGCCCATCCAGAGCTGCGCTACGACACCCAAAGCGGCCCCGCCTACGCGCTCTGGTCGCCGCGCTTCGCTGGCGGAGTGTACTCGGAAGATCGCACATTCTGCAGCTATTGGCGGTCACTCGGCGGCAAAATCTGGGCGCACACCCAGGTGCTCCTGAAGCGCCACGGTGAGACCGTCTACGCGCCCGATGCTGCGGCGCTTCGCCCAGCCGGCGGCTGAACGATGAACGCCATGGCCGACGCGACTGCTCCCCCGATCTTGTTTCTGGCGACGCCCACGCACGACGCCCGCGTCCATCACGCGTACATGAACGGAGTGTTGGAAGCGGCGCTCGCGCATCGCGGGCGCCTGATCATCAGTAAGTTCACGAGTCTCACACTATCGATGAGCCGTGACATCTTGACCGCGCATTTCCTGCGCTCCAGCGCCACGCATCTATTGTGGGTCGACTCCGACATTGGCTGGGGCGCAGCCGATTTGGACAAGCTGCTCTCGGCGAACAAAGACTTCGTGTGCGGAAATTATGCGCGCAAGCAGGAAGACCGCGCGCTCGCGAGCGAGCTCAGAAATCGGCGTGAGGGCAAGCTGATCGAGGCCAAATACGCGGCAGCCGGCTTCGTGCTGCTGACGCGCGCGTGCGTGCAGCGCCTGGTCGAAGCGCACCCGGAGCTGAAGTACGAGACCCCGCACGGTCCAGCCTGGGCGCTCTGGTCACCCATCTTTCAACGAGTTCCGCGCAGCGAGGACATCTCGTTCAGCAAGCGCTGGCAGGACTTGGGGGAGCGCATTTGGGTTCATTCGGAGGTCATCTTGAAGCACTACGGCGAAACCATCTATCTGCCGCGGAGCGGGGATCCGGATCCGTGAAGTTGATCTTCGGCTTCAAGTCCGCCCAGCTCGCGGGCAACGCGGACTGGGAGTACGCGGAGACCCAGCCGCTCGGTGGATCGGAGACCGCACTGCTGCGCATGGCGGTCACCTTTCGTGATTTGGGGCACGAGGTCGAAGTCATCAACTATCCCCCTTCAATCCCCGAATACCAAGCGCTCCTCGGAAGCAAGCAGTGCGACGTGTTCGTGAATTCACGCAGACCCGACGCGCTACTCTTGCTTCAGCGTCTGCCCGGCAGAGTGAACTATTACTGGGCACATGACGACGCGGACCAGCCGCTGCTCACGGCGCTGGTCGACAACGAACGCTGGCGAAAGGCCTTCTATCGGCGGCTCACCGGGCTGTTCTTGCTGTCCTACTATCAACGCGCCGCGTGGCTGAGCAAGCTTTCGCTGCCGCTCGAGAAATCACACCTCATCACCAATCCGATCCCGAGCGAGCGCTTCACTCCGGACCTCAGCCGCTTGCGCGCGCGGGCGCCCCGGGCCTACTTCGCGTCCACGCCGTATCGAGGCCTTTCGCAGTTGCTGCAAGGTTGGCCGCTGGTCAGGCGACGAGTACCGAACGCGGAAGTGCACGTGTACAGCTCGCTGGCCGTGAATGGCGAGCCCGAAACCGAGCAATCGCTGCAGCTCTACGAGCGAGCGCGCCGCACGCCCGGCGTCGTCTTCCACGGTGCAGTGAGCCAAAAAGAGCTGCGCGAAGCGGCCGCGCAGGCGCGAGTCTTGGCTTACCCGTGTGTATTTCCCGAGACCAGCTGCATCGCCGCGATGGAGGCCATGGCTTCCGGCGCAGTCGTCGTGGCCACCGAGCTCGGCGCGCTGCCCGAGACCGCGTGGCGGAACCCGCTTCAGCCCTTGACCGAAGGTTGGCTCGAACGCTGGGCAGAGGACGTCGTGCGCGTGTTTCTCGACGACGACCACTACGAAGATTTGGCGCTCCAGAACGTGCACATTTCGCGTTGCTACGACGCGCGCGTGGTCGCGCGGCGCATGGGCCGAGTATTCGACGCCGATCTGGCGCGGAGCGCGCTCGACGCCGCGGGCAAAGGCTAGAAACGCCCGGCGTTCACTTGCGCTCGGGCCGCGTTTCGCTGGCTACGGCGGCCAACGGAAAGCCCTCGCTCACCCAGCGGTCACGCAGTTTTTGTGCAAGATCCTTGTGCTCGCGCCAGGGCACGGCAATCGCGAGCACCAAACAGCCGTCGCTGTAAGCCGGATACGCGGCCCAAGCACCGGAAAACTCCGAACTGGTGAAGCCCAGATTGACCCGCCCGTCGACCGCGCGGATCTCCAGGATCTTGCCTTGCCACTTGCCCAGGCTCGTCTCGAACGGGCTGAACTTGACGTCGAACGGATGCGTTTGGGGCAAGCCCCAAGCTTCGAAACTTCGCATGCACGCGTCGCTCTTCATCGGCGTACCTGCGGGCAGCGGCCGCGTGAATGCGATCACCATCGCATGATGGTCGTCGCCATAGCGAAAGCCGACGAAGTGCTCCACACCAAAGTAGCGCACGCGCTTCCAGTTTTCGGAGTCGGGCAGTGGAACCTGGAGTTGATCGTCGCGGTCGTTGCGCGTGCCCCAGGGCGCGTTCGCCAAGCGATCGAGCGCTGCGGCGTGCGGATCCGCGGCATCACCGCCTGGCTCCTTCACGGTCACCGTGGCCGGCGTCGGAGCCGTGATCAGCGCCGGTTTCGGCGGCTGCGGTCGGCCTGCGCACGCAACGCCGAAGCAAGCCGAGCCGAGGACGAGCCCGAGAGCGGCCACGCGATTCGCACAAGCCTGAAATTCCAAATGCAAGCGCACGCCCTTTATACGTCGCACTCGGCAAAATATGACCCATCTCGCTGGCTCGCGCTGCGGCAGCGCATTTTCGGCCTGCTTCAGCGAGCAATCACCCGCACCTACATCGCTCGAGCGTGTTGGCTTGGACCGGATTGCACCCTCGGGGCTGGACCCGTCAGCGACGAAGGCCGCGGCAGGTGCCGCACGCGTCACGCGGCGCCGCGCGTCCTGCGTCCCGCTTTGGCGCGCGCATTCGGCACCGAGCGCTCGCGACGCGCACAGAGCACAGAATTAAACAGGTGAGCTGGAAGCAACCTCGCTGATTGGAAAACAATCTTGCCCATGAGCGCGGTCATCCACCGCGATCTCGCGATGGATCCCGCTGGAGCCGACCAGCGCTCGATGTCAGAGTCAGGCAGACATCGCTCGCCTTACGCCCTTAACCTGGAGATCTGCTTGTCCTTTCGCACCCTCTCGATCCTTGCTTTGCCGTTGACGGTAGTCCTACCGCTTGCGCTCGCTGCTTGCTCGGCGTCCGGCGCAGCCCCCGAGACTTCGAGCCGTGTCGTTGGCGCTGGTGGCAGCCACAACGGCAATACCGGCAGCAGCGCCGGCAGCAGCGCCGGACCGGTGATCATCGCCGGGGGTTCTCCAAACTTGGATGTCTCCCCCAGCGGCAACGCGGCGGGGACAGGCGGTGCCAGCAGCTGCGGCCAGACGCTGCCGGTCATTTATCGCGATTTCAAAGGCTACGGTGAGCCCGGAGGTCACTCGGATTTCGAAGCTTCCGCGCGCATGGTCAAGCAGACGGACGGTGGGATCTACAAGGGCTGGAACGACGTCGGCTGCGGCTTGGTGCAGTCCGATCTGGGCCCGAACAGCAAACCGGTGGCCTTCACGGGCAAGCCCGATCAGAACGACGGACTCGACGTACCGGCTGGCGACGGCCGGCAACAGCGGACGGTTTCTGGCCCTGGCTGCTGGACCTCGTCGAACCAGAATCCCACTGGCGTGTGCAACGTCGGAACTTGCGGGAAGTGGTCGTTCAAGCCGCCGACCTGGTCCATCAAAGACGGCAACAGTTTCGCTCAGTGGTACAACACGACCGCGAACGTGAACATGGAAATTCCGGGCCAGCTCATGCTCACGGAAATGCCAGCGGGCTCGGGCGTCTCGGTCTACGACTCGACCGCGTTTTTCCCGATCGATAACCAGGGCTTCGGCAACACGCCCGGCCAAACGCACAATTACTCGTTCACCACCGAAATTCACGTGAAGTTCACGTATCAGGCCAAGCAGAAGTTCACCTTCCGCGGCGACGACGACCTGTGGATCTTCGTGAACAACAAGCTCGCACTCGACGTCGGCGGGCAGCATCAGGCCCTCGAGGGGACAATCGATTTCGATGCGCAGGCAGCCGCCCTCAACATCAAGGTCGGCTCCACGTATGCGATGGATATCTTCCATGCCGAGCGCCAGACCACGGAGTCGAACTTCCGCATCGAGACCAACATCAAGTGCTTCGAGCCGAGCGACGTCGTGAAGTGAGCTCACGCAGCTGAAAGCACGCCGAGCCCTGGCCGAGCAGCGAGCTCGGCCGAGCGCCGCGTCAGGCGATTTTTTGTCCGCAACTCGGCGCGGGAGCGGCCGACTAGGGGCGTGTGGTACATTCCCATGGCCATGGCCGACTCGTCCCTGACCTCGCGCGCACGCCCCGAGCGAAGGTACGTGCGCCCGCCCACGCCCCTCCACTTTCCGGACTCGGCAGAAATGCCTGAGACCGGGCTGCATCTGGAGGTGCGCACCGCGCTCTACCTGCTCGTGCGTGATTTCGTCGGCGCGCGCGGCGCGGTCGGCTCGGAGCAGTTCGTGTACTGGGACCCGTCCGATCCGCGCCGATGTCTAGCGCCCGATCTGATCGTGCGCATGGGCGCAGTGCCCGGCCCGTTTCCAATCTGGAAAGTTTGGGAGCGCGGTGCTCCGCACTTGGCGGTCGAAATCGTCAGTCCCTCCGACGCCAGTGAAGCGGATTGGCTGGAGAAGCTCGCGGCCTATCGCAAATCCGGCATCAACGAGATCGCACGCTTCGATCCGGAAGACCGGGCGCGTCCCTTGCGCCTGTGGGATCGCTTCGACGGCGATCTGGTCGAACGCGAGCTGGTCGGCGAGCACGCGCTGTTGTGCGATGCGCTCGGCGTGCACTGGTGTGTCCGCCGCGATCCCACGCTCGGCCAAGTGCTGCGGCTTTCACTCGACGCACTCGGACACACGCTGGTGCCAAACGAGGTCGAGCGAGAACGAGCAGCGGCGGCGGAGCGCATCGCGGAGCTCGAAGCCGAGCTTCGCCATCGCTGACGAAGCCCGAGCGGCTTTGGCTCAGACCTCGAAGGTCGCGAGCTTGATCGCACTTTCGTCGTGAATGCCCAGGCCGAATTGACCGGCAGCGCGGATGTACGCGGGTTCACGACCAGCATCTTTGAGTGACGGCAAATTGCGGGCTTTTCGCTCTTCGTCGATCACCTTCCAGCCGTACGTGTCCATGGCCACTGGGTCGGTCGCGACGTACACCGCGCCGTGCGGGACGCGCGTCTTCGGATCTTTGTCGAGCGGGCCTTTGTCGTAGGTGATTTTGAAGGCGTCCGTGATGTGCAGACGCACTCGGCTGGTCACGATCGGGTGATTGTAGAGCATTGCGATTTGCGGGCTCGCGTTGTGCTCATGGTGCTCGTGCGGGTTGTTCACGTTGCCGTGGGTGATGTTCTTCAACGTCCCCGTGTAGCCGCAGATGCTATGGTCTTTCATCATCGTGAGATTGATGACTGCGGTGGCTTCCGTGAAAAAGCGGCAGTAGCGCGTCTTGATGCCCTGATACACCTTGATGTCGGGCATCGGGTGATCGTTGTTGTTGTGCGTGCCCGAGCGCACCCCGTCCGGCAGCTTCCAATCCCGCACGTTCACGCGCGTTCCGGCCAAAAACGTAGGGTATTGCTCGTAGACGGTGATCTTGTCGGCAGGCACGCCGAGCTTCAACAGACCCTGCACGAGCGGCAGGATCAGCTCGAAGTTCGTGGCCATGGTGTAGCCCTTTTGGCCGGCGATGCCGTTCGGCTTGATCGCGACCACGTCGTCCTTGTGGATGAACTTGCCGAGCGCGTCCGCCAGGTTCTGGGTGCCGGTGAACTCCGTGAGCGCCTTCTCCAGCATGGCGCTGGCAATCTCCGGCTTGGGCCAGAGTTGATTGGGCTGCATGTACGAAGCGAACTCGCCCTTGGCGGACACCTTCACGATCTTGCCGGGTACGTTCAGCGGCTTGAAGCCGGCAGGCGGCTTGGCCGTCAGCGCTTCGATCTGGGCGGCCTCGGCAGAGGTGGTTTTCGCCAGGGCACTGGCGGCGATACCCGCGGAAGCGGCGCGCAAGACCTCACGGCGAGAAACGTTCCTGGACCGGGTTGTGCGCTTTTGCATTTCGTTGCCTCCGTCGAAAATCCGAGCAAAGCAGATATCACGCTGGACGAAGCGCGGCAAACCCCGACCGGGGCCGAAATTGGCCGTTCACCATGGCTCGGCCAGGCGATGGCCAAGCCGGATCTCGAGCAGTTGCCGAGCGATCTGCGGGCCCTGACGTCGGCACGGCGTTCGCAATCTCCGTCATCAGTCACGCAGTCAAGTCCTGCGTGCACGACAGGAGAAAACCCAGATGGAACAAAACAAAATGAAGATCGCGTACGTCATCACCCAGCGCAAGGACCGCAATTTTTGGAACCGCGTGGGCGTCGCGTTCGTAAACAACGACGGCTCAATCAACGTGAAGCTCGAGGCAGTGCCGGTCAGCGGCGAAATTCAAATCCGCGACTACCAGCCGCGTGAGGAGTTCCAAGCCAATGGAACGCGCAGCCACTCACGCGACTTGGTCGAGGAAGAGCCCTACGCGGAGCTCGCCTAAGTGTCACCCGCGGCTTCGAACGCGCAAGAAGCGAGCGAGGCCGAGCTTCGGGGGAACGGTGGTGGGGGTCTCACGGCCCCTGCCTCTGGGCCTTCGTGGTTCGGGAGCACGCTGGCGACGCTTCGCAATAGCGTGTGGGCGCCGGTCGCGCTCAAGCTCGTGCTGGGCGCGCTGGCGATGCTCGCGCTCTCCGGCATCGGCGTCGCTTCCATGCTGAGCCGCGCAAACGGCGTCCAGATACCGCTGGCCAGCATGCTCGGCTCTGATCTGAACACGACCTGGCTGGGCAACGAGTCCCGAGCGTCAGCACCTGCGAACAGCACTTCGAGTGCACTCTCGGCAACACCCGTGACACTGCTCCCGAATGCGAGTGCAAGCGTCGCTGGGCCTCTCGCTCCAGCCCTGTCAAACCTGCGCGAAGGCACGCGCGAAGGCAGCGCAAGCACGCCTGCGAGCCCGAGCGCAGGCATGACCGAAGACGGCAAGGTGATCCTGAACCTGGCAAGCGCGCAAGACCTGCGACACTTGCCCGGCGTGGGTGCCAAGCGAGCAGAGGCCATCCTGGCGCTGCGCGCTCGGCTCGGGCGCTTCAAACAAGTGAGCGACCTGTTGCGAGTGAAGGGCATTGGCGTGCGCGGCCTGAAGAAGATCTCGCCGCACGTCGTGCTCGACGCGCCGAAGCCTTCGGCGTGATGAATTGAGCTGCGATTTTGCGAACATCGGTGTCATCCGCCCGGCGGGTTGCTGCCCCGAGCAACCCGCCGGGATTTTTGTGCGCGGAGCCGAGCCCGTGTAAAAGAGGCGTTCAGCGTGACTCGAGCAAGACTGTTGACCGCCTGGGCGCTGGCCAGCCTCGTGGGCTGCACGGTCCAGTCGCGCGATCCGAACGCCGCGGCAGCGCCCTCCACGCCGCAGCCCGCAGCGAGCGCGAGCGGTGTCGCGCAAGAGCTCGGCGCGCCTACCCCGCCCAGCCTGACGCCAACCGCGGAGCTGACGCCAGCCGCCGCGCCGACCCCGGCCGCCAACCTGAGTCCAACCGCCAACCAGACTCCAGCCTCGAAGCCGGCTCCCGCAGCCAAGCTGACACCCACCGCGGAGCCGAGCTCCCTGGCCCCTGGCAGCGCGCCACGCGAGCGTGAAGCCTCCGAGCAAGCCTGCCCGAAGGGCATGGTGCACGTGCGCTTCGATCACTGTCCCAAGCTCCAGCGCCGCTGCCTGGACAAAGAGGACGACAAACCGAACAAGATCACGATTTGCAATCGCTTCGCGACCAATAAGCCAGAGTGCAAAGAGCCACGCGTGCCGCTCGACTTTTGCATCGACGAGTACGAGTACCCGAATCAAGCCGGCGAAAAGCCGCCCGTGATGCTCAACTTTTTCGAAGCCCAAAACCTGTGCGCCGCCGCGCACAAGCGCCTGTGTTACGAGCGTGAGTGGGTCACCGCCTGTGAAGGTCCGGAAGAAAAGCCGTTTCCCTATGGTTACGCGCGCTCGAGCGAGAAGTGCAACTTCGACAACCGCTGGGTCGACCCGAAGCTGTCACGCGTGTACTCGGAAGATGCCGAGGTGCAACGAGCCGAGCTCGAGCGTTTGGACCGCAGCGTGCCGAGCGGACAAATGGCTGGCTGCGTGAGCGACTATGGCGTGCACGATCTGACCGGTAATGTCGACGAGTGGACCGTGGCCGATCACGAGCGCCCGCGCGCGCGCGCCAAGTTCTCCGCATTGAAGGGCGGCGCCTGGGGACACGTGCGAAACGCTTGCCGGCCCGTGACCACCAGCCACGGCCCCGACTTTCGCTACTACTTCATCGGTTTCCGTTGCTGTGCGGATGCCACGGCAACGCCGAGCAAGTAAACGACGTCACGGTTCGCGACTCCGCTAGCTCACACGGGCGGCAAGGCCGGGCAAATCCGGTGCAACGAGGGCATAGCCGTTCCGCGCTGAGCGTGCCGTGAACAGGGCGGGCCCAGTCGTTCACCCGCGAACTGCGGATTCGAGCGAGCGACGCCAGCGAGAGTCGTGCACGGCAGCTTGCACATGGGCGGCACCAAAGCACTGCCGCGCATAGTGTTGGTTGTGCGCTCGCCGCTGCACGACACTGGCCAGCCCGCTCAACAACTGCTCATCCGAAAGCGCCCGCAATCGATCTTCGTCCTCGTTGCTGCTTGTCGAGGGCTTCGGCCTTGAGCCGCTTGTCCATGCGATGCATTCTTCACTGTGAAAGACTCGGTAGTCTCCTGAGAGCAGGTGGCGGGAGCCGAAAGCGCATAGCGCATTCGGTGCTTGGGTGGACGACGCGTGCGAGGCGAGACGACCCGTGCGCTGCGCAGTATGCGTCGAACCGTCTCCCGCGTTAGCTCAAGCCCCTCAACCTCCACTAGCTTCTCCGTGAAGTGCTGGTCGTTGAAGCCGTCGTACTTGCCTCGGCGCAGCATCAGTACTTGCTCGCGGACCTCCGGGGACGTCCTGTGCTTCACTTCAGGAGTTCATCAGGAGTTCAAGGCGTACCCAGGTGGCAAATTGAACCGAACCCCGTGTCACGATATTTGTCGCTCCGTTCGGATCCGAACCTTGTTGGGCGGCAGTCCAGCATCGGCATGGCCAAGCCACACCACCCGCGTCCCCACGCCGCTCTCCCGCTCCGCACCGCATCTCGCGCTTTTTACGCTCAACGTCGAGACCACAGCCTGCGCCGTCCACGCCTCAGGATCCACGCTGCCATCGGCGTCTGCGCACTGCGCTGGCCCGAGGCCAGCGCTCGCGCAGCCCAGTGTCCTGAGCCGCGCACTGGGGAACCATACAGGAAAGACGTGAGCCATCGTCAGTCGCGCACGGAGCACGATATCCGCCTCTCCGCGGCGCCGCGCGAGAGTCTCACCCGAGCCACAGTTTCGCACCGGCCGCGCCGCCCTCGGCTCTCGACGTGCGGCTCGCACTCCCCGCTAACGGATCCCAATCGCGGAGCGCACGCGCTCCATGGTTGCGCGCGCTACTTCGCGAGCTTGCGCGGAGCCGCGCTCGAGCACGCTGTCGAGGTACGCGGTGTCTTTGCGCAAGCGCTGATAGAGCTCTCGTTTGGGGGCGAGCTCCGCTTCGACGGCTTGATACAAGTCTTGCTTCGCGTGGCCCCAACCATAGGCCGGATCAGAAGCGAGCTGCTCGACCATTTGGGCTGCGCGCTCGGGCGTGGCCAGCAGGCGGAACAGTTGATACACGGTCGAAGGCCCGGCCTCTTTCGGAGCGCTCAGCGGCTCAGAACCAGTCTTGATGCGTAAGATCGCCGCTCGTAGCTCCTTTTGCGGCAAAAAAAGCGGCACGGCGTTATCGTAGGATTTGCTCATCTTGCGCCCGTCGAGACCCGGGACCAATGGAGCCTCACCGACCACGACATTGGGCACGCGCAGCGTGTCGCCGAACGCGTGGTTGAAACGCAGCGCGACGTCGCGTGCGACCTCCACGTGTTGCTTCTGATCTTGACCGACCGGGACTTGATCGACGTCGTACAGCAGGATGTCGGCGGCCATCAGCGCGGGGTAGCCGAACACGCCACCGTTCGGCGCCTCACCGCGATCGAGCGCTGATTTGTAGGCGTGACCGCGCTCGAGCTGGCCGGTCGACAAGCAGCACAGCAAGACCCAGCACAGCTCGAAGGTCTCGGGCACGCGCGACTGCAAGAACAGGGTGGTTTTGTCCGGGTCGAGCCCGCATGCCAGCCAGGTGGCGGTCACTTCATAGACGCTCTCGCGCAGCACGGGGGCATCGTGCACGGTGGTGAAAGCGTGATAGTCCGCGACGAAATACAGCGCTCGGTGTTCCGGGTTTCCGGCCAGCGCAAGCGCCGGGCGAATTGCGCCGAAATAGTTGCCGAGGTGCGGTGTGCCCGTGGGCTTGATGCCGGTCAGGACGGTCTTCATCAGGTGCGGGCGACTGTAAGCCTTGGCGGACGACTTGGCCAAGGGTGGTCTGCCCCAAAGCGGCAACTTCGTGTGCTAAAATCGGACGAATGCTAGCCCACTGCCCCAAGTGCGCCTCGCAGTTGCTCGTACCCGTGGAGGGCGTACGCGCCAGCAGCGGTGCCTCGGCGTTGCATTGCCCGAGTTGCTCGGGGTTCTGGGTGCCACCAGAAGTGGTTGCCCTGCCAGCGAGCATCTTGGTCCTCGGCGAGCGCGACTCGCGGCCGCCGCCCAAACCGCACACCGAAAACCAACGCACCGGTCAGTGCCCCGAGGGGCATGGCTTGTTGCGCCGCGCGCGCGTCACCTTTCACGATCCGTACTTCTTGGAGCGCTGTGCGCGCTGCGGCGGCGTGTGGTTCGACGCCGGTGAGTGGTCGCGGGCCGTTGCCGACCAGCTGCTCGGCAACTTGTCGGAGGTTTGGAGCCCAGCCTGGCGCAAGCACCTCTCGGACCAGCAATCTCATGATTCCTTGGAGGTCGACCTGCGCGCCAAGCTCGGCAACGAGCTGTTCAATGCGCTCCGCACCTTGGCCCAGAACCTCGAAAGCCATCCGCAACGCGGCGTCGCGCTGGCTTACCTGAGCGAGCGGCTCAAACACCCCGACGTCGACCACGATTGAGCCCCGGGCCCGAAGGAGAGGGGGGCGATCGAGGTCCAGCAGCGCAGCTCATTGGGGCACGGAGTTCCCATACTTCGCCGCCACGAGCGGAGCGCCGCAGCTCGACGCCGAAGGCTGAGTGCGACGCGACGCGACCCGTGACCATCACAAAATCCCCAAGGGACCCCCCCTCTGGCCCCCGGTCCCCTTTCCCGGCCCAACCCCGCCCCATGCCAAATCACACCCGTGCCCAAATGTCCGATGTTTCACGGGCATTTCGTGAATTGGTAGACCACCAATACCTGGCTCGTGCGCTCCACGGATAGAACGATCTTGCAGGAAGCAAGGCGGCGCGCGGCAATGCTAGAACGCCGCGATGGACCCGGCGGCTTTCGCTACAACTGGACTGGAACTCGATCCGGCGCTTTTGGCGGCATTCCAGGCTGACGGGATCTCAGCGCCGACGCCCGTTCAAGCGGCGGCCATTCCGGCGATCTTGGCCGGCCAGCACGTGATCATTCAATCTGGCACCGGTACGGGTAAGACGCTGGCGTATCTGCTGCCCATTTTGCAGCGGCTGCGAGCGCCGGACAGCGGGCGCAGCGTGATCTTCGCCCCCGCCACCGAGCTCGCGTTGCAGACGCAGCGCGTCGCAGACCGGTACAAGCAGGCGAGCATCCAGACGGGGGCTCTGGTTTCGACCACGAACGCGCGCAAGCAGAAAGCGAAGGTGACTCAAAGCACGCGCCTGATCGTCGGCACCCCCGGACGAATTTTGGAGCACTTTGCCGCGCGTAAACTCAAGGGCGTCACGACCCTCGTGCTGGACGAGCCCGATCCGATCCTCGCCAGCTCGGGGGCGGACTACTTGCGTGAGATTCTGTCTCGCCCAGAACCCAAAGTGCAGCTGATCTTCGCCGCGGCCACGCTCGGCGCGCACGCCACGCGCTTGGCCGACGAGTTCATGGGGGAGGCCCGCGTACACACTCGCGTGAGCTCGGACCCACTATCGACCCACATCACTCACCAATATTTGTTGGCGCGCGGCGAGGGCACGAAAGACGTGACGCTCGCGCATTTCATCGAAGAAGCCAAATGCAAGCGCGCGATCGTGTTCGTGAATCAGGCCAATTTGCTGCGGCATTTGTATCGTTTTCTGAGCGAGCGCCGGCTTACGGTCGTGAGCTTGAGCACGGAGCGCTCGAAGCTCGAGCGACAGCAGGCCTTGCGCGCGTTTGCGGCTTCGGACGCGCGGGTGCTGCTCACGACGGATCAAGCGATGACCGGCATCGACATTCCTGACGTGGACTGGGTGCTTCACTTCGAGCTGCCGAGCTCGGCCCTGGCCTACGTCCATCGCGCGGGTCGCACCGGACGCGCCGGAAAGAGCGGACACTCGGTGGTGCTCGTGACTCGCGAAGATCGAGCGAGGCAAGAGCGCATCGCCAAGGAGCTCGGTCTCCGCTTCAGCTCGGCGCGCGACGCCGAATAATCGGGATCGATCGCCGCACGCTGGGGCAGCCCCTGTGACAGCGTGCCTCGCCGATGGCTCGCCAACTGGCCGAATCTTTGCGGCGCGTGGTGCTGGCATCGAGCTTGCTTTTCCACGGGGCGAGAGTCGATGTTTGCACTCGAACATGTCCCCACCCAGCGCGTCCCCGCGCTCGGCAAATTGCTTGCGCTGGGCTTGCTGGGCGCGCTGCTTGCGAGCAGCCAGCGCGCCGCAGCACGAGACGAGGTCGAGCGCCTTAGCACGTCGGATGTAATCGTTCAGCAAAGGCACATGGTGCTGGGCGACGGGCGTGGGGCAGCGCTTTCGCCCCAGCTGACGCGGTTCGTCTTCGTGCTGCCGGAACACAGCCTCCTGCCTCGGTTGAGCTTGGGCCTCGCCGACAACACGCTCGTGCGATCGAGCTCATGGGATAGTCCGTTTGCGCTCGATGTGAGCAGCTTGCTCAGCACGGGCGTCACCTTGTTCGTGCTCGCGCCCAGCGCGGACAACCAAGAAAAGAACGCGCTGCGCCTGGCTGCCCGCTACGCCTCGAGCGGCGGACGCTTGCAGCTCGAAGGCGTTTGGTGAGCGGAGTCTCAGCCGATCGCCGTGCGCAGCCGCTCGATCAGCGGCGCAATCTCCGCGTGGCGCAGCTTGAACAGCGAGCGATTGGCGATCAAAACGCTGGAGATTTGGCAGATGGTTTCGGTCTCGACCAAGTTGTTTTCGCGCAGCGTCGCGCCGGATTCGACCAAGTCCACGATCGCATCGGCCAGGCCGACCAGCGGCGCGAGCTCGACCGAACCCTGGACGTAGATCACCTCGGCCTGCACGCCCTTTTCTGCGAAGTGTTCGGTGGCGATGCGCGCGAATTTGGTCGCGATGCGCGGTAGCTCGGGAATCACGGCGCCCGCCACCGTGGCCACCACCATGCGGCACTGCCCGACCTTCAAGTCGAGCGGCTGGTACAAGTCATAGCGGCGCTCGAGCAGCGTGTCGCGGCCCGAGATGCCCAAGTCGGCCGTGCCATATTCGACGTAGGTCGGCACGTCATCCGGCTTCAGCAACAAGAATCGATACTTGCCGTCTGCACTTTCGCGGATCAAACGACGATCGTCGGCCAGCAGCGCGGCGGTGTCCAGGCCCGCGCGTTCGAACAGCGGCGCTAGGGTTTTGATGATGCGCCCTTTGGGCACGGCGATGGTCAACGGTTTCATCAGTCTTCGTTCGCGAGGTCGAGGCGCGAGCTCGGCGCCTACGCCCGGGGGGAAGTAGGCCGGTTTGCGCTCTCGTGCAACAAATGACCAGGAATTCCGAGCGAGACGGCCGTTGGCACCGGCAATCGCCGGCGTTTCCGCGGCTCTGTAGCCGAGTTCTTTCGGCTCGAACCGGGGCAGGATTCCGCGGCCTGGGGTCGGCCTGGGGCGCAGCCACGTGCGGCTGTTTATCGGTGAATCGAGCTCGGGCCGTGCCTTTCGTTCGCCGACCGCGCGCGCTCACGCGCTCGTCTCACATCGGCGTGCGAAAGCGGAAGCGAGAGCAAGTCCATACTGTGCCTGCGCAGGAAAGGCCACTACGCTCGGGAGCATGCGGTTTGGCCGGTTCGCGGCAGCTCTGGGAGTTTGTTGGTTCTTCGCAGCTGTCGTCTCGGCCGAGCCCGTGCCCTCGCTCGATCTTCGAGGCTTTCATCCCTCCACGGATCCGGGGGCGAACCTGTATCTCGAGCCCACGGCGACCCCCGGCCACTTGAAATGGAACGCCGCGGCCTGGGCCTCGTACGCTCACCGTTTGGTGACCCTGATCGACGCCAATGACGACGAAGTCGCGGTTCCGGTCCAGAACCAAGTGTCACTCGACTACGCCTTTGGCATCGGTATCAGTGATCGCCTGGCGTTCGGTGCTCTGTTGCCGACCGTGATCTACCAAGAGGGTCATGGCAGCGAGCTGATCGGCGGCTCGTTGCCGCACGCCGCGCTCGGTGACTTGCGGCTCGATGTGAAGGCCAACCTGCTGCCGGGCGGCGAGCTGGGCGGCTTCAGCCTGGCGGCACTCGGCGCCGTCACTCTGCCCACGGGCAACACCTCGTCTTACGTGTCCGAAAAAGCCGCCACTGGCGAGCTGCGTGTGCTCGGTGAGCTGCGCTTGATCGCCATTTCGCTGCGCGCGACGGCCGGCGTGAAGGTGCGCGGCGCCGAGCAAACCTACGTCGGCCAGACTTTCGGCCATGAGCTGCCTTGGGGCCTCGGCCTGGTGGTGCGCCCGCAGGTCTTCGGCATCGACCAAAAAGGTCGCTGGGAGTGGACCCTCGAAGGCCATGGTGCCCTGGCTCTCACCCCCGAGTTCGGCGCAAAGGCGCAGTCCCCCGCGGCGCTCGGCTTGTCGGCACGCTACACGCCGGGCACGGTCTCGCTGATCGCCGGGGCGGAGCTGCCGCTCGATTCGGCGGTCGGCACGCCCTCGCTGCGTGCAGTGCTCGGTCTCGGCTGGGCCCCGCGCGTGCACGATCAGGACGCCGATGGCGTGCCGGACGAAGTCGACCAGTGTCCCGAGCTCGCCGAGGACAAGGACGGCTTCGAAGACAGCGACGGCTGCCCCGACTTCGACAACGATGACGACGGCGTACCGGACGACAGCGACCGCTGTCCGACCGAAAAAGAAGACAGTGACGAGTTCGAAGACGACGATGGCTGCCTCGATGCCGACAACGACCACGACGGCATCCTCGATGCCCAGGACGCTTGTCCCAAGGAAGCGGGTGCCGCTGCCAACGATCCAAAGCGCAATGGCTGCCCCGAACGCGATCGCGACGTCGACGGCATCTTCGACTCGCAAGACAAGTGCCCGACCAAGGCCGAGGATCGCGACGCTTTCCAGGACGAGGACGGTTGCCCCGATCCCGACAATGACGGCGATCACGTCCTCGACGTCGACGACGCCTGCCCGCTCGTGCCCGGCGAAGAGCGCTCGGACCCGCTGCTGAACGGCTGCCCAAGCCCCGACAAAGACGGCGACACGTTCGACGATCCGGACGACCGCTGTCCGGATCAGCCCGAAGATTTCGAGGGCGTCGAGGACGACGACGGCTGCCCCGAAGCCCGCGATGGCAAGCAAAAGCCGAAGCCCGCGCTCGTCTCGCTCGATACCAGCGGCAAGCGTCCGACGCTGGTGGTGAAAGGCCCGATCGCCTTCCTGGGCGCGTCCGACAGCGTCGAGCTCGATCCCAAATCGGAGGGCACGGTGCGCGCCTTGGCGCAGGTCCTCAATCAGAACCCGAGCTTCGTGCTGCTCGTCGGCGCGCGGTCCAAGGGCACCAGCGCCGAGGCCGAACAGCGCGCGCTGAATCAGTCGTTTGCGCTCGTCTTTGCGCTGCGTCACCTCACCCATCGCGACCAGGTCGCCGAGTCGGTCAGCTTTCAAGTCGTGAAGCAGACTCCCGGCGCTGCTGCTCGCGGGATTGGCTTCGGGCTACTCGAGTGACACGCCTTCCCATCTGTCGCAGCCTGCTATTGGCGCTGCTCTTGTCCCAGCCCGCGGCGGCGCGAGCACCTCGCGCACGCAAGCTGCCGCCCGTGACGCCGTCGTCAGTGCGCCGCAGCACGCTGCGCACGCACCTCGGCAGTGAGGTCGCAGCGGCGCTACTCAAAGAGCAATCTGCCGAACAACGTCAGCGCGGCTTCGAGCGTTTGGGCAGCGTGGGCACCGTTCAGGCGCTCGATCGCCTGCTGAAGAGCTTCGAATCGGGCGGCGCGGCCCGCTCGGCGCAAGACCGACTGATCGCCGTGCGTGCCCTGGCCGCGCACGCTTCACTGCCGGCCGTGCGCGATTTCTTGGTGCGCGTGATGGTCGGCGTGGGCAGCAACCCGGGCCGCACGGAGGCCATCGACGGGCTGATCGAATCCGCCGCCGCGCTTTCGCTCGCGCGCACCGGCGACGCCACCGCGCTCACCGCGTTGGGCAAGGCGCTGTGCCAGCCTGGACACATGGCCGAGACGGCGAGCGACGCCTTGCTCGCATTTCCTCCCCGTGATTTGCAGCCGGTTCTGCTCGGCGCACGCACACCGACGCGCACCGCCGTCGCGTTCTTCGGGGAGCTCGGCGATCTGCGCGCGATCCCGCTGCTCCGGCGCAGCGTGCAGAGCGCGCCGGGCGAAGTGCGCGCGGAAGCTGCAGTTTCATTGGCGCGCTTGGGCGACAGCGACACCTTGGATCTCGCGCGTCATTGGCTCGCTCACGAGCGCGCTGCCGAATTTCGCAGCGCCGCGACCCGTGTCCTGCTCGAGTTCCATGCGCCGGATGCGGGCCAGGCGCTCGCCGGACTGCTCGGTGAGGAAGCGACACGAAAAACAGCGCTCGAGCTCGGCAATCAAGCGGTCGTTCCCGAGCTTTCGACACCACTCGTCCACGCCGCAAAAACCGGCGCTTGGGACGAACGCGAGGCGCTGTTCGCAGCGCTCGGTCTGTCCGGAGCACCCTCGGCGATTGCCTTCTTGGGCGAAGCCCTGGGCGCGCGCGAGACGGCATCGGCTGCGGCATTTGCGCTCGCCCGCGCGCGCGGGAACCAAGCCGAGGCGCTGCTCGAGCGGGCGCTCGGCCATTCCAGCACGCGCCGCGCGGCGCTGCGAGCCAGCGTAGTCCGTGCACTTTTGCTCGGGCGCGAGGTCGACGGCCGCGAAGCTGCGCTGCGCGCCTTGTCCGCCTCGCGCGACGAGAGCGATCGCGCCGCGGTCGTGCAAGCGAGCGCGCTCTTTTCTCCCTCGCGTACCCCGGAGTTGCTGAAGCACGCGACCGGGGTCGAGCTTCGGGCCTTGTCCCGCTGCGCGCTTCTGCCCGAAGTGTCGCGCACGCTGGCGGAGAGGCTTGCGAGCGAGCCGAACCCGAGTTTACGCGAAGCGTTGGCGGCGAGCCTAGCTTCACTCGAAATCGCCCAGCTCGTACCGAGCGACATCCTGCTGGACTTGATCGAAGCCCATGGTCTGGCCGCGCCGCTCGCGGCGCGCGCGCTCGCAGCGCGCGACTCACGCAGCCTGCGCCCCAAGCTCTCGGCGTTGCTGGCGAGCGAGGACCCATTGCTGCGCAGCCACGTCGCGCTCGGGCTCGGACACAGCACTGAAAGCAACGCGCTCGGAGTGCTCGCGCGCGCCTACCGTTTCGAGACCGACGCCAGCGTCAGGCTGGCGATCGTGCGCGCGTTGGCGGTGCGCGCCGAACCCGCCCGCGAGCGAACCCTGAGCCTGGCAAGGGACCTCGACGGCTCGAGCTCGGTGCGGCAAGCAGCCGCGCTCGCGCTCGCGCAGAACGTCCCCGCGGAGACCCCCCTGGGTAGCGAGAGCCTATGGCTCGAGCTCGGCTCGGAGCAGGCAGCGGCAGGGGCGGAGTCGAGCGGGAGCAGTGTTCGGGGCGCGCTGGTCATCACGGGCGGCGGCCTCGCGCTGCCCGCGTTTGCGGATCCAGACGGGGTTTTGCTGCTGCCGGCGCTGCCGAGCGGCCCTTTCGAGCTCAGGCTTGCAACGCAGGCCAGAACCGACAACGCTCAGAAGCGACCATGACCCGTACGAAAGCTGCAAGATCCGACCCGCCCCGCGAGACCGGCGAAGGGCTCGCGAGCTTCGAAGCCAACCTCGAGCGGCTACATCAGATCGTCGAGCGCTTGGAGTCCGGCGAGCTCGATTTGGAAGACTCCCTGCAGCTGTTCGAGGAGGGCGTGCGGCTCTCACGCGCTTCACAGGCGCGGCTCAATTCAGCTGAAAAGCGAATCGAAGAGCTGCTCGCGCTCGACGAAGAGGGGCTGCCCGTCGTGCGCGAAATCGAGGTCCCAGTCCCCTGACGCGATGAGCACCGCATGAACCAACGCGTCGTTCGTACCGCTGCTGCGCTGGTGATCGGCAATGAGCTGTTGAGCGGCAAAGTGCTGGACGCGAACGTGCACGCGCTCGCCTCCGCACTGCGCGCGCTCGGCATCCGCCTATCGCGAGTAGTGATGCTCCCGGACGAGATCGGCGTCTTGGCCGACGAGGTGCGGCGCCTGAGCAGCGAATTCGACGTGGTATTCACCAGTGGCGGCGTCGGCCCGACGCACGACGACGTGACGATCGAGGCGGTTGCTCGCGCATTCGGCGTGGAGGTGATTCTGGATCCGACGCTCAGCGAGCTGCTGCGCGGCGTGTACGGCGAGCGGCTCACCGAGGCACACCTGCTCATGGCGCGCATCCCCGCAGGCGCGTCGCTCTTCGGCAGCCCCGAGGTCCAGTGGCCGACGCCGGTGATGAACAACGTCTGGATCCTGCCGGGCATCCCCGACCTGTTCAAATTCAAGCTGCTCACCGTTCGCGCTTGGCTGCGTGGTCCGACCTCCTTCGCGAGCCGAACGCTGTTCTTGCGCACCGACGAGCCGCTCTTGAAACCGCTGCTCGACGCCGTCGTGCAGCGCCACCCGCGCGTGGAAATTGGCTCCTACCCCAAGTGGTTCGACCCCAGCTATCGCACGCAAATCACCTTCGATGCCGAGACGACGGACGCGGCACAAGCGGCCCTGGACGATCTACGCGGACTCGTGTCACCGAGCGACGTCGTGCGCGCGGAATAGCGCTCAGGCCTGAAACTGGTCAAGTGGCGGCCGCAGGCTGGCGCTCGCCAGCTCCGGCCGAGCGCGAAAGCCCGCGCTCGGCGCTGCGCGGGGGGCGGCACCCTTCGTGCAAGGGCAGCTGGACTCATGGCGGATCTCAGGGAACAAGCGCTCGCGTTCGGCGTCCAAAGCCTGGCGGATGTCGATTTACTGACCCTCTTGCTCGGCACCGGTAGCGCCGGCGAACCGGTCGCGCTCTCGGCCGCCGCGCTGCTGGAGCTCGGCGGCGGTTTACCGGGCATCGCCCGGCTCGGGCCGCACGCGCTCGCCCGCCGCGGCATCGGCCCTGCGAAAGCCACGCGCATCGCGGCCGCGCTCGAGCTCGGGCGGCGCGCGCTCCTGCGCGCACTCGCCGAAGATCGGGAAGTGCTCGATTGCTTCGAGCGCGTGGTGCATTGGGCCCAGCCGCGACTCGGAACCCTCGAGCATGAAGAGGTCTGGCTGCTCTCGCTCGACGGCAAGTACGGTCTCAAATCTGCACGCCGGATCGCCCAGGGCGGCCTGCATGGCTGTGCCTTGCTCACCCGCGACGTTCTCTCCCCGGCGTTGCGGGATGGCGCGAGTGCAATCGTCCTGATTCACAACCATCCGAGCGGCGACCCCACGCCGAGCGCGGAGGACATCGCCATGACGAGCGCGGTGCGCGCCGCAGGTGAGCTCATTGGCGTACCGTTGCTCGATCATGTAGTCGTAGCTCGCACCGGCGCTCGCTCGCTGTGCGAGGCCGGATAATTCGGCAATCGGTGCAAATAACCGGCGCACCATCCGGCATGCTTTCCGAAGCCGAGCCGCTTGACTATCCTGCTCTGTGATGAGCGCCCCCGAAGTCAAGTTCGCAGCACTGACCGATGTCGGCCGAGTGCGAGATCAGAACGAAGACAATTTCTTGGTCGACAAGAAGCTCGGGTTGTTCATCGTGTGCGACGGCATGGGCGGACACGCTGCGGGTGAAATCGCCAGCGCGCTCGCCGTACGCACCATGCACGAGGAGATCAAGAAGCAAGCCGACCTGATTCAGGACTACGAAAATCGCGCCCAGGGCGCGGCCAAGGTCACCAAACGCGACATCCTGAACATGCTCGAGTTCGCCGTGAATCGCGCCTCGCAGCGCGTGCACGCCGAAGCCGTCAAGGACAGCAAGAAGCGCGGCATGGGCACCACTCTCGTGTGCTTGTTGGTGATCGGCACGCAGGCCTTCATCATCTATGTGGGTGATAGTCGCATCTACATGCTGCGCGACGACGTGTTGGAGCAGCTGACCGAAGATCACACGGTGTACAACGAGCTCATCAAGCGCAAGAAGATGGCGCGTGAGCAAGTCGAGCAGCTGGCTCAGAAGAACGCCATCACGCGCGCGGTCGGCGTCTACGAGCACGTCGAGCCGGACACGCTGGTGCTGGATCTGACGGCGGGCGATCGCTTCTTACTCTGCTCGGACGGCCTATGCGGCTACTTCGAGGACGATTTGGAGGGGCTCGGCAAGCAACTCGCCAAGCCCGACGCGGACGCGGCCTGTCGATCCCTGGTCGAAACCGCCAATGAGCGCGGCGGCAAGGACAACATCACTTCGGTGATCGTCACCGTCGGTGACGTGACGTCGCGCGACGAAACTCGCGCCCGGCAGCTGCAGCTCAAGCGCGATCTGCTGGCGCGCATGCCGCTGTTCCGACCGCTCAACGACCGCGAGATCCTGCGCGTCCTGCAGGTCACGGACGTGTGCGACTACCAGAACGGCGAGACCATCATCAGCGAAGGCGACAAGGGCGAGGAGCTGTTCATCGTGCTCTCCGGGGTCGCTACCGTCATGCGCAACGGCGCAGAGCTCGCTTCGCTCAAAGCCGGCGATCACTTCGGTGAGATGGCGCTGGTGCGCAGCCAGCCGCGCTCGGCCACCGTGCGCTCGTCCGGCAACAGTGAGATGATGGTGATCCGGCGCAGTGAGTTTTTCGAGATCCTGCGCAAGGAGCACCAACTGGCGGTCAAGCTGCTCTGGCAATTCCTGGGCGTGCTCGCCGATCGCCTGGCCGCGACCAGTCGCGAGCTCGGCGCCGCCAAAGAAGAGCTCGCCATGGAAGACATCAGCGCAGAAATCTTCTCCGAAGACGACGACGACAATCGAAAGACCCTGCTCATCCCGCCGCCTCCGCCGTCGCTGCGCGGGGGTTGAAGATGGCGCGTCGCTGGCGCCTTCTGGCCTGTTTGGCGCTGAATCTGGGCTATCTCGGCGCCTGCACCAAGAGCGATCCCGCCGGTCAGTCGAGCGTCTCGCAGGCCTCAACCTCCGCGTCCGCGTCCGCCAGTGCCGCGAAAGTCAGCGAGCCGAGCCCCGCGAATGCCAGCGAGCCGAGCCCAGCAATCGAAGAGGCTAAAACCAAGCCCGCCTGCCGCGCGCTGTCCGTCACCGGTCTGGCCCGGGTGGACGGCGTCCCAATCACGACCGCGGCGCTGCTCGACGGCGCTCATTGGCTCGAGCTCGAAGCGGGCGCATCGGTCGCCCTGCGGCACAGCCAGACCAGCCGAGAATTCAGGTTGATTGGCCCTGGTCACGCCCTACCGTGCCGTGACGGCTCGGAACAGATCCTGCTCGCCGATGGACAGATCTCAACCTCGGCCTTGCTCGGGGTGCGGCCGGGCGCAGAGGTGCTGATCGCGACCCCGGCGGGTGTCGCCCACTACGGCGATGCCGCGCTCGACCTGGAGGTCGGGAGCAAGGGCCTGCGCGTGCGCGTCAAGCAAGGTGAGGCGTGGCTCGAGCCCGAGGCGGGAGCCAAGCCGCGCTTTTCGAATCCGCTGCCGAGCGGCGCCGAGGCACGCTTGCCAAAGGGGTCGGCCACGGCCGAGTCGCTCGCGGCCGCTTGCCAGAGCGCCGCGCAGACTGCAGAAAGCAGCGCTCGGCGCGTGCTCGGCGGCGACGGAACAGCAGGCGGAGACTCGCTCGGGGCCCGCGCCGCAGCCCATATGCGACAGCGGTCGAAGGCGCGATTCGCCTGCGCCATCGCCGCTGCCGCGGCCTTTACCGAGAGCGATCCGGCCACTCGGCAGCGCCTGTCGGCGGCTGTCGCACACGCCGACGCGCTCTGGCAGAGCGTTCCTCGCGTGGGGCCGGAGCGAGCCGGCAAGAACTGAATCGAGGCGATCGCGAACGGCTCTTGCCAAAGGCCGCGGCAGTAGTGCTACCGTCCCGCTCGGGCGTATTTTACGCCCAATGCACGCGAATGAGTCTGAACAAGCGCTTCGTCAACGCCCCGCTGCTGGGCCTGTGCTGCATGATCCTGTATGCATCGCACGCGCAGGCTGAAGAACCGCGCAAGGCCAACGAGCCGCGGCTGTTGAAAGAGCCGGCGGAAATCACGCAAGTCGCCGACGCGTTCGACGACGACGATCTGTTCGATCTGCATTTGTCGCTCGGCTACGAGAGTACGTGGGCCTCGGCCGTGATCCGTCGAGACACCACCGTGAGCCAACCGGGGCTCGGCGGCGGTGGCTACGTGCAGAGCAATTTGAACGTCGCCCAATACAAACAAACCGTGAGCCGCCTGCTGACGCGCGCGGACATCGGCCTGTACAAGGACATCGCGCTGGTTTTTCGCGTGCCGATCATCCTCTCGGACGACCGCGAGCTGACGGGCATTGCCGGCAGCGAGGGGCAGCAATCCCTGACGCTCGCGGGCGCGCCGGGCGAGCAGTTGTTCAGCTTGCCCTTCAAGTCCCCCACTCGCAGCGGCATCGAATATCTGTCGGTCGGCATCGACGCGGGCCTGATGAACCAAATGCGCAATAGCGCGCGGCCCACCTGGGTGATCGGTGTCGAAGGCCGTTTCAGCGTGACGGAGCCGATGCACGCCTGCAATCCGAACGGCAATGGCGTCAATCAGGCATCCGGCCAGGTGCAATGCGCGTACCCTTCGGACCTGAATCGCAACGGCAAGTCCGGCGAATATCCGAACATGGACGCGGGGCCCTTGGAGGGCAATTTCAGCGGCAGCCGCTCGCCCGGCGTCAGCCGCGGCACCACGGCCATCGAGGGACACACCTATCTATCGCGGCGCCTGAAATACATCGAGCCCTACGGCGGCTTCCGCGCGCTGGTCGAGTTCCAGAACAGCAACACTGATTACGGCTCCACGGATTTGAAAGGTGTGCTCGCCAATCATCCCCCGCTGCGCGGCACACTCTTGTTTGGCTTGAACGTGATCCCGTGGGAGATCCGCGAGCAGTTCCAACGCATCACTTTGGATTTTCGCTTCACGGGCACGTACGTCTCCGAAGGGCGCGACTACTCCGAGCTGTACGATGCGCTCGGCTCTAGCGACGCGCCCTCGTTGCGCGTGCCGAACTACGCGGAGTACCAGGCGAACCCGAACTGCACCGCGAACACGCCGTGCAACGAAGCGGCGTCGGTGGTCAATCCCAAGTCCGAGAAGGTGTATTTCACCGGCATCACCGACGTGCAGGCGCACGGCTCGTACCGCTTGAGCACGGAATTTACCTGGCAGGCCGGTGAATACGTCAAATTCCACGTGGGCAGCGGCCTGACGCTGGTGCAATCCCACTTCATCACCTTCGATGGGTCGTGCGACCCGTCTTTCGTAGGTGACATCGGCAGCTCGGGGCCCTGCCACAGCGGCGGCACCCCCGCGGGCTCGGCCGCCACGGTCTCGGGCACTCCAAACCCGAACTATCGACGGGTGATCGACGATACTGGACAGCGCTTCAAGGTGGATGATGCCCATGCCATCGATGCATGGATCAACGCCACGGTGATGTTCTAAGCTCGGTCACAGGGTCGATTGATGCGAAACCTCGCCGTACTCGCCGCGTTGGGCAGCGCGCTGCTCGCGCCGGCGGTCGCCCTGGCCGCGCCCAGCGAGGCGACCCTGCTGCCGACGGCGGTCCCGCCGAAGTCCGAGCTCGCGTTGCAGCCGGAAGAAGCCGAGCAGCTCGCCAAACTGGCCCGACAGCTGGACGCCATCCTCAGCGAGGCCGTGCAAGACTTGGGGCTGACCTTGGGGGTTTCGGCGCGTTCTCGCGTCTTGCCCACGGACGACGCGCTGATCGAACGCGCCCATGATTCTTGGATCATCTCGCCGCGCGTGGCCCCGGAGGGCAATGGCGTACGGCTCAGGATCGTGGCCGTCGCGCCCGGGGAAAATGTGCTGCGGGAGCGCTCGCAACATGTCGACCCGCAAACGCTGGAAATACGCGCCAACCTGATGATGCGCGATGTCGTGCAGAGCGCGCACCCGGCCGAGCCGCGTGGTCCCGCGCCCCCCGCTTCGGAACGCACGGTCGAAAGCGAGATTCCGCGCTCACAGGGTCGCGCGGTGTTGGCGCTGAACGCCGCGGTGCTCGGCGGCTACGTCGGCTTCTCACTGCAGCGCGCGAGTGGCTCGACCGACGCGCGGCTGACTTACCCGCTGGTCGCGCTCGGAACGGGCATCGGCTTGGGCGCCTCGATGTTGGTAGCCGACGAATGGGACATCACGCTCGGTGATGCTTGGTTCTTGTCGGCTGGGACGTGGTGGCCCGTCGCGTCCGGCGTATTGCTGGCCAAGAGCTACGATGTCCCGAACGAGGATCTGTATGTGTACGGGCTCGTGGCGGCATCCGCTGGCGTCTCGCTCAGCGTCGCGGCGCTCAGCTCGAAGCCCATGAGCGAGGGCGGCGCGCTGCTCGCGCACTCCGGTGGTGCTGCCGGCACGCTGCTCGGTGGTTTGACCGAGATGGTCGTGCGCGGCAGCACGAGCTCTACCCCCGAGCGCGGCATGGGCTACGGCGCCGGCATCGGCGTCGTGTCCGCGGGCGCCTTGGCGACCCAGGTCAATGTCACCTCGTCGCGCATGCTGCTGATCGATCTGGCGGCGAGTCTCGGCGCATTGACGGGCGCGGCCGCCGCGAGTCCATTGCTCTTGGTGAACGAGACCGAAGACCCCACGCGCACTCGGCTGTGGTTGACCAGCATCGCCGCAGGCACGGTGATCGGTGGCGCGATCGGCTGGTTCTCGACCCGCGGTGCCGTCAGCAAGCCGGAAAAGAGCGACAAGCCGCCGCGAGCCATGCCCTATTTCAACGTCGAACCCGCCGACCCCACCCGCGGCACGCGCTCGTTCATGAGCCTCGGGTTGCACGGGTCGTGGTAAACGCGCGACGCGTTCGGCTGCAGGCGCTCGAGGCCGACGGCGGCAAACGACTCGACAAGTTCCTCGCTCAGCAGCTGCCCGAGCTCGGTCGGCACAAGGCCGCGGAGCTGTGTGCGCGGGGCCAAGTGCGCATCGCAGGCCGGCGCGCAAGAAAGTCCGAGCTGCTGCGCGCGGGCGACGAGATCAGTGTCGAGCTCGAAGAACCCGAAGCCCTGCAGCCCGAGCCCGAGCTACCGCTCGCGGTGCGCCTGGAGCGCCCTGAGCTCGTCGTGGTCAACAAACCCGCTGGCATTCCGACTGCACCGCTGAACATGGTCGAACGCGGCACGCTGTGCGGCGCGCTGCTCGCTCGTTATCCCGAAATGCAAGGCATCGGACACCGCACGCGCGAACCCGGCATCGTGCATCGATTGGACACCCAGACTTCGGGTCTGGTGCTGGCGGCGCGCAGCGCGCACGCCTTCTCACGCCTCGCCCAGGCGCTTGCCAGCGGAGAGCTCGAGAAGCGTTACTTGGCCGTCGTCCGCGCGGCAGGGCTCGAACCCTCGGGGGAGATTGCGCGAGCGCTCGCGCCCGATCCAGCGCATCCCGAGCGCGTGCGCGTGCTCGAAGTCGGTGAGCGCTCGGACTATGCGCGGCACAAGGTCACCCGCTATCGGCTGAAGCAGGTCAAAGGCGAGCGCGCCTTGGTCGAGCTCGAAGTGGGCAGCGCCTTTCGCCATCAAATCCGGGCGCACTTGGCCGCCATCGGGCACCCGATCGCCGGCGACGCCGTGTACGGCGGAGAGCAGCTGGAAGGCCTGGGTGCCCGCCACGCGCTGCACGCGAGTCGCTTGAGCTGGCGCGGAAGCGCGAGCCTCTCGGGCTTCAGCGTGGATGAGCCGCTGCCTCGGGACCTCGCGGCGCTGCTCGAGCCCTGAGCGCGAGGGCGAGCGCGAGTCAGTTGCGCCCGCTCAACAAGTCGTCCGTGCTGCGCTTGGCTTTGGCCGGCGGGGCCGGTTGAGCTGGAGGCGCAGCCGCGGGCGCGGGCAGCGGGTTCGCAGCCAGCGCGGGCTTGGCCGCGGGTTTGGCGGGAGGCAGAGCCTTCGCGGGACTTGCTGGGTTGCTCGGCTTGGCTGCGGAAACCGCAGGGGCGACCGCGCTCTCGGCCGGGAGCGCCGCGCTGGTGGCGACGGCGAGCGGCGCGACGCTCTGTGCCGCTGGGGGGACCGCGCTCAGCGGACTCTCGCTCGCCGCGGGTGGGCGTTCGCCCGCGAGCTCTGGCGGGCCCGCGGGCTTGCCGCGCAGAAGCAAGAAAGCGCCCACTGCTCCGAGCAGTGCGACGATGACCCCAAGCGCGGCGATCATCGGTACGGTGCTGGAACGGGCGGGCCGGGTCTGGCCCCAATTGGATTGCGTGGACGGACCGAAGTTTGCCGCTACCGGCGCTGGGTTGGAGAGAGGCAAGGAGTCGAGCATGTTCGCTGCACCCAAAATGCGCGCGATCCGCTCCACCGAGCGCGAAGTCGCGCGCGAACCGAACGGGGAGAGCGCGCGGGCCAGTTCGCTCACATTCGCAAAGCGGCGCTCACGGTCCTTTTCCAAACAACGCCGGACCACGATCTGAAGTCCGTCGGGCACGGCAGGCGAAAAATCCCGAATCGCCGGCGGTGTGGCGGTCAGGATCAAGCCGCAAATCTCGGGCAATGTCTCGGCACTGAAGGGCACGCGCGCGGTCAAGAGCTCGTACAGCACCACGCCGATCGCCCAGATGTCGCTGCGCGCGTCGACCTGACGAGACGCGGTCATCTGCTCGGGTGACATGTACAGCGGTGAACCCATCACGGCCGACGTCTTGGTCATCGAGGCATCGGTACCCGCCGCGGCGATCTTGGAGATGCCGAAGTCCAGCACCTTGACGCAAGGGGTGCCGTCCGGACGCCGCACCATGAACAAATTGGCGGGCTTCAAGTCACGATGCACGATGCCCAGCGCGTGGGCTTCGGCGAGCGCCTCGCACGCTTGCAGCACCGCGTCGACCGCGTCCGTCGGCGACATCGCGCCGAACTCGTGAATCAGCGCAGACAGATCTCGCCCATCGAGATACTCCATCACCATGTATGGAGCACCGTTGTCGAACGTGCCCACGTCGATCACGCGCGCCACGTGTTCTCCGCGGATCTTGACGGCTGCCTTGGCTTCACGCCCGAAGCGCGCCACGGCTTCCGGATTGCGCAGCGCCTCCGGCAAAAGGAATTTGATCGCGATCCGCTCGTCGAGCTGCAGGTGCGTGGCGGCGACCACCATGCCCATGCCGCCAGCGCCGAGCACGCGGTCGACGCGGTACTTGCCCCCGAGTATCTGCCCTGCGTAAACCTCCGTCATCGTGCTCTTCCCTAGTGCAAGACTTCAGGCGTAGCCCGCCCGCCCAGCACCGTCCAGGCGCAGCCGCAGTTTCGAGCGAAACCAGGAAGAAACCCGCGAACATGCGTGCGCCTGCCCACGCACGCCAGTAAATGGGTCTTTCCGCCGGCAACGCGCGGGGCTAACTCCAAATCTTGCCATGCTTTTCCGTAAAATGCCGAGAGGGTCACGCGCTCTTCCCCTGCTGCTGGTCGCCGCTGGCTCTTGCTGGTCCGGGGTCGCGGGAGCCCAGGCCAGCAATGCGGCCTTGGCCGAGTCGCTCTTCCGCGAGGGCAAGCGACTCTCCAGCGAGCGCAAGTTCGCCGAGGCCTGCCCCAAGTTCGCCGAGAGCTACAAGCTCGACCCGGGACTCGGCACGCTGCTGAACTTGGCCATGTGCCACGAATCGGAGGGAAAGCCTGCCACGGCTTGGGCGGAGTTCAGCGAGGCCAGCTCACGTGCCAAACGCGAAGGAGACACCGATCGCGCGCAGCTCGCTGACGAACACGTGCGCGCCCTGGAGCCCAAGTTGGCGCATGTCACCATCGCGCTCGCGCCGGGCGCGTCCGTTCCGGGTCTGCAACTCAAGTTCGACTCG
>DASSMT010000357.1:0-21316 GCA_035688655.1 Polyangiaceae bacterium
GCCGTAGCGTCGCGCTGCGGCGGAGTGCCCGAGCCCAGCGAGTTGCGGGAAGACGTCCCAAATCAAATGCGTCTGCTTACCCGTGGTGCGGATCTCCGAAAGCGCCGTCAGGTAGCCCTGCTGTGCGTCTGCTTGCGCCACGTGGAACCGCTGCAGGTCATTCGAGCACACGCTCGAGATCGTACCATGAGCGGCGCTTTCGGCTGTGTCGCTCAAAAAAACCCAAAACAACCCCCTATTGTCCGCTCGCGCGCGGACCGTTTTCGTCGACAGCGTCGCCTCTCCGGAGTTGCGAGCAAAAGGACATCACACCAAACATGGCAAGCGTTCTGCGAAACACGCGCGTCACAGCGCTCACCTGGATTTCCACCATCGGACTCTGTTTGCTCGGCTGCGCCGCCGCCCCCGCGGCCGCCCCGAGCTCCGCCAACGAAGCGAAGGCCGACAAACACACCAAATCCGCGGCCCCCGCGCAAGCCGAAGCCGCAGCTGACCATGATTCGAGCCAAGCCGGCGAAGCGAGCGAGCCGAAGGCCAAGCCGGCGGACGACTCCAGGGACGGTCTGCGCAAGGCGAGCCGGCCGCCGCTCGATCTGCTCACCGGAAACAACGTCGTGTATGTGTTCAACTTCCCCGGCTCGGCCGTGGGCACGACCGCCAAGGAGCAATGTGAGAGTCGCTCGGACAACCCCGCCCATGCCCGCGAGTGCGTGGCCAAAGAGCGCAGCAAGATCCCGGTCGAATCGGTGCGCTTCGTCAAAGACGGGCACGGCCAGTATTGGTGGGTGACGCTCAACCGCTACAAGGGCAACCTGCTCAAATGGCACAAGATCCAATTCGTGCCCGGCAAGCAGGACGACGATAGCGTGAGCTTGACCTTGACCGGCAAAGACAAAGGCATCGCACCGATGGCGCGCGTGCCAGCGTCACTCAAGGTCGAGCTGCCCAACGACTACAGCATCGTGATCAGCGACCCGGAGTACGGCGAGATGATGTACGACGCGAAGATCGGCTTGCTCGACCCCGAGCAGTGAGCGCTAGCCAGCGCTGAGTTTCGCCAGCTCCTCTTCGGAGATGTCGAAATCCGAGTACACGTTGGCTACGTCGTCGTGCTCGTCCAAAGCATCGACGAGGTTCAAACAGACCTCTGCTTCGCGCCCGGACACCGGTTTCTTGTTCTTCGGCACCCAGGCCACCTTGCTGGACGAGATCGGCAACTTGGCAGCTTCGAGCGCGGCGGTCACCGTGTCGCAATCATTGGGCGGGGTGTACACCACCCACACGTCCCCTTCGTCGCGATAGTCTTCGGCTCCGGCGCTGACCGCCGCTTCCATCAGTCGATCCTCGCTGACCGCGTTCTTTTCGAGCGTGATCGTGCCCAGGCGATCGAACGCCCACTGTGCGCCCCCTGCGCCCCCCATGGCGCCGCTGTGACGTTCGAAGATCTTGCGCAGCTCCGCGGCGCTGCGGTTGCGGTTGTCGGTGGTGCCCTCGACCAGAAATAGCGTGCCACCAGGGCCGGTGCCTTCGTAAAGCACGTCTTCGTAAGCGGCCCCGGCGATTTCCCCCGTTCCGCGTTGGATGGCGCGCTTGATGTTGTCGGCGGGCATTTGCTGGGCACGGCAATCGGCCACGGCTTTTCGCAAACGCGGGTTGGCGTCGACGTCCCCGCCGCCAATGCGCGCCGCCGTGACGACTTCACGGATCAGCTTGGTGAAGATTCTGCCGCGCGCTGCGTCGGTCTTGCCCTTCGCACGCTTGCTTGTTGCCCATTTGGAGTGGCCACTCATGGGCCGTAGCTAGCACCGCCCGGGAAATTTGTGAACCGACTCGGAACCTTACTCAATCAGCCGCGAAACTGACGGTAAAAACCGAGGCCTGCTTCGCCCCAGGCACGGCCCGCTGCGGCGCGCGGAGCGCGTCCAACACGGCGATCACGTCCTCGTAAGGGGCCGAATTTTGGACATGCAGCACGGCTTCGTCCAGCGTCGGATCGCGCGGATCTTGGTGAGTGCCATTGTCGCGGAAGGATTGCTCCAGAAAGCGCGCGAGCCCCGGGTAGCGTCGGTCACCGCGCCCCTCGATCACGACTTCCGACGGGACATCGTCGCTCGCCACGACGGTCGTGCCCATTCGCCAGGTGACGTGAAAGCGCCGCTCGGCGAGCTCCACGTGCAAGCGCTTGCGCTCCGCGTCGGGCGTCTCGGACGACCTGCCAGGCGACAGCGCGCTGCTCTGCAAACGCGCGAGGTTCATGAAACCCAGATTGGCAAGCAAGAACACGACCAAACAGATCAGAAAGTCGATGAAGGGGACGAGCGGCAAGTGGTGATTGACACTTCTGCGCGCGCGCTCGCCCGTCGATCCCGAGTCGATGGTTGCCATACCGGACTCCGACACGACGCTCTGCGCAATCCTTGGCCGGCAACCCCGCCGAAAGCACCCGGAAACCTGACGCCACCACACTTCAAGGCGATGTCGATTGCGCTCACCGTTCCGGAGCGAGCTCAGCGGGTGGTCGCGTCCGACCTGGAAATCAGCATCCTTGGCCCGTGTGAGTACCCCTCGCCGCTGGCGGATCGCCTGAGTCAGGCAGCGGTGCATTACGTCGGACAGGCCGATCGCGTGCTGCTCGACGACCGATTGTCGCGGCTGCCGGAATTCCGGGAAGATCTCTCGCGCGCCCCGGCCTTCGAGTTGGCAGGGCCGCGTCACCGCCTGTTCTTCGAGCCGAGCAAGCTCAAATGCGGCATCGTCACCTGTGGCGGCCTGTGCCCCGGTTTGAACAATGTGGTCCGCGGCTTGGTGCTCGAGCTGAATCACGGCTACGGCGTGCGCCAAATCGTCGGTTTTCGCTACGGCTACGAGGGCATGATCCCGCGCTATGGGCATCAACCCCTGAACCTCACGCCGGAGTCGGTGGCCGAGATTCATCACGAGGGCGGCACGGTGCTGGGCACCTCGCGCGGCAATCAAGATCCGAAAGAAATGGTCGACCGCTTGGTCGAGCTCGGCATCGGCGTGCTGTTCGTCGTGGGCGGGGACGGCACGTGCCGCGGGGCCATGACTCTGGTCGCCGAAATCAAGCGCCGCGGCGTGTCGATCGGGGTGATCGGCATCCCCAAGACGATTGACAACGACATCCATTTCATCGACCGCAGCTTCGGCTTCGAGACCTCTTTCTCGGCTGCCGTCGACGTGATCAAGAGCGCGCACGTCGAAGCCAAAGGCGCCAAGAACGGCGTCGGGTTGGTCAAGTGCATGGGGCGGCATTCGGGGTTCATCGCCTGCCACGCGGCTCTCGCGTCCACTGACGTGGATTTCGTGCTGATCCCGGAAGTCCCCGTATCGCTGGACGGTGAAACCGGCCTGCTGCGCTTGCTCGAGCGGCGGCTCGTGCGCGATTCGCACGCCGTGATCGTGGTCGCTGAAGGCGCAGGCCAAGATCTGTGCGAAAGCAGCGGTCCCGCGTCTACGGACGCCAGCGGCAACGCCAAGCTGAACGACATCGGCGTCGTGCTGCGCGACAAGATCATCGCGCACTGCAAATCTCGCGGGCTCGAAATCACACTGAAGTACCTGGACCCGAGCTATCACATCCGCAGCGTGCCCGCGTCGCCCGCCGACAGCGTGTATTGCTGGAACATGGCCCGCAACGCCGTGCACGCCGCACTCGCGGGCAACACCGAGATGTTGATCGGACGCTGGCACGGTCGCTTCGTGCACGTGCCGATGCCGCTCGCGACGCGTTACCGCAAACAAGTCGATACCGCGGGCGATCTGTGGACGAGCGTGATCGAATCCACGGGCCAGCCCGTGGCGTTCAACATGTGAGCGGCCGAGCGACCAGCCGCTCGCGTCGAAAGCGGGGCGCGCGGGCCCCCTTAACTTCCCCGACTGCGCGCCGTTCCTCGCTCAGGCCCCCGTGTCCAACCCACCCTCACCGCCCGGAATCATTCATCATTGCGTCGATTGCGGCGCTCTTTCGCCGCGCACCCCGACACCTGCCCCCGGCTTCGTCGGTCAGAGTGCGACCTGGCGACTCAATCGCAAACCGACCCGCGATGGGCGTTTGGTCTCTGAGTGGCGCTGCCCGAGTTGCTGGGCTCGGCGCACGCAAGCGCTGCAAGCAGCACAAGACACGCTCACCAGCGCTCGACACGCAGCTGTTGCGGGCGGCGAGTGCGCTCGACGCTACTGCCCGCTCACCGGCATGAATCGACCGCGTTGCGGAAGCGCCTTCGGCTCAGAGCACACCTGTCACGAAGCCGAGGCCGAGCGCGCCGAAGATCAACGCGGCGATGCGCTGCACGCGACGTGGATTGATCAGGCGACTCAGACGGCTGCCCAAAAAAACAGCCAGCGCGGACACCGCGCACAACGCTGACGCCGCAGCCAGGAAGACCGTGAGCGGCGAGCGGTAGCGCGCTGCCAACGCGGTCGTGCCGAGCTGCGTCAAGTCACCGAGCTCGGCCAGAAAGACCACCGCGAACGACTTGAGGAATGCTGCGGCGAAACCGCGCGGGGCGGCGCCGGCCGCGGCTTTTTCGCCCTCACCCCCGCCCGCTGCCGGCTCTTCCTCCGTATTACGCCACATCGAGACGGCGGAAACGAGAAACAAGATCCCTGCGCCGATGTGCACCGGACGGGCCGGGAGTAAGGCCAGGACGCCCCCCGCAGCCACCGCGATCAGACTCTGCACAATCAACGCCGCCGCGCTTCCGGCAAATACCGGTAACGCGCCATGGCGTGTGGCCAAGACCAAGGCGGCGAGCGCCGTTTTGTCCGGCAGCTCGGCAATGAAGATCACGCCGAAAACGGTGGCGAAGATCTGCGGGCTGAACATGGCTCCGCCTGTAGACTGAGCCGAGCGACAGAGCAAGCGCTGCGCGCTGCTCGCGTCATTGTCGCCGGGGACGCTCCTTCGCCTGCGCGAATTGCTCGGCGGGCGGATGGCCCTCGGCCGGTTCAGCGTCGAGCCAAGCCGGCTTTCCGCGCAGCGGCTTGCGATCGCTCCCCAGACGAAAGGCTCTGGCGACGAGCTCGGTCATCGGACGCAGCGACGACTTTTCGTAACACTTCAGCTCGAGCTCGGAGCGATCAGCGAGACTGGCAGCGCCATGCGCGCCGAGTTGGTGACTCCAAACGTCGGTCAAGAGCACCACGCGGCCCTGCTTGTCCAGCAGATCGGCGCGCGACAACACAACTGCACCGTGATTGCCGTCGTCCGCGCGCCCGCTCAGCACGTCGAGCGAACCGTCCGCGCGTTGTTCGTACGAGACCTGCGCGCCTTCGACGTCGCCCGCGCCGTAGAGAGCGTCTTTGAGGCCGGGAAAAACATACAAAAAGTGGCTGTATACGCCGTCGACGGCGAGCGCGGGCAGGACCGTGTACGAGAGCGAGTTGTCGCCCCAAGGGCGCTCTTCCGACCAGTACACGAAGTAGCCGACCGTGATTCGGTTGCCTTGACGACGCGTGCGGAACAGCACGGTGTCGCCCAAGACGCCCGCCGACCACGAACGAGCGCCCACGCATACGGGTTGTTCGACGACGCGTGCGTCGTCGCCCGAGCGTTGCTCGCTGGCGAGGGGCGCAGGCCAGGCGGCCTCGCGTGGCGCGACTGCACAGCCAGAGAGGGCGAGCAGGAAGATGAAACGTGACGACAATGCAGACGTGACCAATGTGGAACCGCACAAGTTAGCATTGCTGCCACACGCTTGTCCGCTCCCAACTCACGGTCAGTCAGCGAAATGATCAACGCGCAGCGCGGCTCCAACGTGACCGATTGTGTGCAGCTGTGAGCGGCGCGCGGCGTTTGCATCGCTCACACGCAAGCGTGGACCTCTCGGCGGAGGCGCTAGTAAGTACACTGACCGTTTACGCACAGCGGTGGGCTCGGCGGGACGCAGGTGCTCAGGTGCCCTCCGGCGCAACCCAAGCACAGCATGTTCGCTAAGTCAGAAAGCGTCGGCCGGAGCGAGTCCGCCGTGCCGGACCACACGGGCACGAAGTTACAGCCGTGCTCACACGCATTTGACGGCACAATCGCCTGGCAGTCATCGCCGCTCGAGCAGCCACTTGCGAACTTCTTCGCGATCTCCGCGCGCCGCTCGAGGTAGGTCTGCTTGCCCATCTCGCAAGTGTGGCCGCCTGTGTCGCCACCGCCCGTGTCGCCACCGCCCGTGCCGCCACCGCCCGTGCCGCCACCGCCGCTGTTGTCGCCGCCGGTCGCCGCTGCGGCGTTCGATCCTGCGCTGCTCGGCCCAGCACTGCTCGGGGACCCTGCCAGACTCGCCCCTGCCTGCGAGGAAACCGAGCTTGTTTGCCCGGCGCTCGACATGCCGCTGCCCGAATTGCCACCGCTCATGGAATCGTCATCGAGCGCACGAGTGGTTTGATAGCGGCCACCACACGCGACCACCAGCACGCCGAAACCGAGCCCGAAGAGCGCAATCCGCGCGGGCAATGAGCGATATCTCATCGTTGCAACTCGCTACGAACGGGCAGAGAACCGGTCGCTTCACAGCACTGTATCACCGACTGCAGCCAGCTGCCGCCCGCTGCGCTTGCGGGCTGGGGCTGCAGAAGCTCCGTGCCACAGAACTAGAACGTGCAGCGCCCGTTGACGCAGGTCGGTGGTTGAACCGGCGGACATAACGGGAGCGTTCCCTGCATGCAGCTCGAGCAATTCGCGTCCGCCAGATTTGCAAGATTCGACTGGAGCGAGTCCGCAACGGCGCTCCATACTCCCGCGTAGGAACAGACTGGCTCGCACGCATTCACGGTTGCAATCAACACGCAGTCACTGGTCGTGGCACAACCGTACGAGTATTTGTCCACCATCAGTGAGCGCTGCATGGCGTATTCCTGCTGGCCGACGAGGCAGCGATCCACGTTCGGGTCCGGTGAGCATTGCGGACAACAATCGCTCGCTGCCGTCTCGAGGTGATAGCCCGCGGGACACTTGAGCATCGGGCAGGGCGGACACGCAGAGCACTTCGTTGGACAACATTGCCCGGGTTCGGTGACCCGCTGTTGCCCGGCGAGACAAGTGAGGCCGCCGCCCATACACTTGGTAAATCGGCAATCACCGCCGCCACTGCCCGCCGAGCCGATTGCGCCACCGCTATTCGTTCCGCCGCTGTGCGCTCCGGCATTGCTCATTCCGGCCGCGCTCGCTCCAGCACTGCTCGTGCCGCCGATGCCGACCATCCCGACGCCGCCCCTGCCCGAGCCGGCATGCACGATGCTCGGCGCGCCGCTGCGACCGCTGCTCCCGCTCATGCTGTCGTCTTCGGAGTCACGAACGGTCTGATAGCGACCCCCGCAAGCGCCCAGCAGCAGCAGCGTAGCTAGGCCGAACGCGCAGGAGGCAGTCTGAGTGTGTAACGAGCGGGTCTTCATGCTTGGGGCTCAGTAAACAGTAAGGGGTGATTAGGCGAAGGATCTTATCATCGACTAGCCCGCTTGCTGCCATTCCAACGCGCTTTCCGTATCACTCGCGTGCAGCGAGCCTTTCAAGATCAAGCACGAGTCGCCAAACTCATGCTGCAGGTAGCCTTCGCGCTCGGCGTGGCGAAACGCTCGCTCGAGCAATGTTCGCGGCGCAAAGGCTTCCAGCAGCGCGAAATGACTCGTTTCCGGCTCGTGCAGCCCGGTGAGTAGCCCATCGCAAGTGCGCAGGCTCGAACCGGGGCCGAGCAGCAGCTCTGTCCGGGCTCGACCTGCGCGCAATGTTCCGGAAGTGCTGGCGGCTTCCAGCGCCCGGGTCACGCTCGTACCGACCGCGATGATGCGTCCGCCACTGGCTCGGATCTCGCGCAAACGGGCGGCGCTTTCTGGGTTCAAATCGTAGCGTTCCGCGACCGGTAAGCGGGCGTCGAGCGCTGCGTCTCCGGTGGACGACAGCCCAGCGGCGTGCGTCACGTGAGCCAAGCTCACGCCCCGCGCGGCGATTCGAAATAGTAGCTCGAAGCTGAGCGGCTTTCCGGCGGAGGGCAGCTCGACGGCCCAGGGGCGCGCTGCGTAAGCATTCTGTACGTCCCACAGCGCGAGCGGCGCCTGCAAGTACGAATACTGGATTGGTCGAGCCGCGCGGTACAGCGCTTGCCACAGTTCCGCGCCTTGCTGCCGAAACTCGAGGTACAATAAGCGCGGTGAGTCTGCATCCAACGCGCGCACGCGTGCGCTGAGCCCGTGAGCGAAGGTGAGCTCGGTCCCCACCGCAAGCAGCGGCGGAGTGCCACGCGCTTCGGTAGGCATGCGATGATCTCCGCCGCCCAAGCACAGCGCAAGCCAGCTCCCGTCATCGAGCTCGGACATCAGCCGTAGTTCGAGCTCGGGGCCCGCGCGCAGCGACGCGGGCAGCGTGGCCGCGTCGTTGAGCACGAGCCCATCACCGCGCTCGAGGAATTGCGGCAGCTCGCTGATCTGGTAGCCGGCGAAGGAATTCCGAGCGGGATCGATTACGAGTAACCGCTCTTGCTCTGCTCGTGCTCGCGGTCGAATTGCCGGTTTCATGACTGAGCTCCTACGGTGAGCAAGTCGATGCGCGCGCCGCCTTCGATAGACTTCGAACGCAGCAAGGCGGCGAAGCGCGCGGCGACGAACTCGGGGCGGGCGAGCGTCGCGGGATCGGCGTCCGGGAGCGCCGCTCGGTGCATCTCCGTGTCCATCTCGCCCGGATCCACGCTGAAGGCACGCACGCCGTGCTCGCCGAGCTCCGCCGCCCACAGCCGCGCCAAGTGATCGAGCGCCGCTTTGGACACCGAATACGATCCCCAATGCGGGTACGCATTGATGCTCGCATCCGACGTCACGTGCACGATCGTGCCGCGCTTTCGCAACGCCATCGAGCCGGCGATCACCCGGCTCAGCCGAAATGGGCCGAGCAGGTTGACCGAAAGCACGCGCTCCAAGTCCTCGCACTCGGTGTCGAGCAGGAGCCTGAGCGGGGTCGGCCCGAGCTCACTCGCATTGTGAATCAACAAGTCGATTGGCCCGAGCAAGGCCGTGGCCGCACCCGAGAGCGGATAAATGTCCTCCTTCGAGCCGAGGTCTGCCTCCAGTGCGTGCGCTTCCCCGCCCGCTTCGCGGATCTTTCGCACGACTGGCTCGAGCGCGGCGCGGCGGCGCGAGACCAGAACCAAACGTGCCCCCTGCCGGCCGAGCTCGACGGCCAAGGCCTCACCCAAGCCTCGGCTGGCACCGGTGATCAAAGTCGCGGTTCCCGAGATTTCCATGATTTTTCGCCTTTCACCAGGAAACCTAGGCCCGCTCTGCCGCGCTATTGGCATTCTTGCCGGTATATTGTCAGACTACCACTCTATGAGCGATGACCTCGGTAGCCGGCTCGCCCGCAACGTGCGGGCGCTGCGTTTGGCCCGCGGCTTCAGCCAGGAGCAGATGGCCAAGCTGGCGGGGATCCCGCGCGCGACTTGGTCCAACCTGGAGTCGGGCAGCGGCAATCCCACGCTGACCGTGCTGCACGCGGTGTGTAACGCGTTCCAGGTCTCGCTCGAAGAGATCGTGGCCGAAGCGCGCGCGAGCGCGCGACTCTACCCGAAGGGCACCCTGCCCCAGCGCACTCGCGGTGAGGTCCAAGTGAGCTCGCTCTTGCCGGACAAGATCCCGGGCATGCAGATCGAACGCCTGGAATTGCCGCTCGGCAGTCGCATGGTCGGCGTGCCGCACACCCCGGGCACTCGCGAGTATTTGACCTGCGAAAGCGGAGAAATCGAGCTGGTGGCTTCGGGCGAAGCGTTTCGCGTGCGCGAAGGCGACGTGGTCGTCTTCCGCGGCGACCAACGCCACTCATACGCGAACGTGGGTCGCAAAATTGCCGTCGGCTACTCGGTAGTGATGCTCAAACAACTCGACAGCTGAGTAGCCGAAGGCCCAGAGCGCCTTTGAGCACTCCCTAAATTTTTCCGCCAAAACGCCGAAACGCCAGAGGAGAAGAAGGGCGATTTGGGAGGGTTGCGGGGATCGCAAATCACCTTCGCAGTTGACTTTCACCGACGCTGGGTATGCCTCCCGCTGCGGAGACAATGCTGTGTTCACACAGTATCTTTCGAGCGACGATCGCGCGCGTCGAGGTTCAACTTTCATCCGGCGCCCAGCCGCCGCGGAAACAATGCTGTGTTCACACAGTATCTTTTCGAGCTGCGAGTCGGCGCCTTCGCCCCGAATCGTCGCTGTCAGGTTCGCCGGTGCACTTGTGATCAATCATCAGTGGCGTTTTTGGCGTTGGTCCCCCTCTCGCTCGTCCGCGACGCCGAAGGCTGGGTGCTCTAGGACGTGTTGATTGACCATCAACACGACCCCGACCTCAGCCCGCTGGGTCGTAGTTGAGGTTCTGGGCGAGCCAGCGTTCGACCTCGGCGAGCGGCATGCCTTTGCGCGTGTGGTAGTCGGCCACTTGATCGCGGTCGATCTTGCCGAGCGTGAAATAGCGCGCTTCGGGGTGGGCGAAGTAGAGCCCGCTCACGCTCGAACCGGGCCACATCGCGTACGACTCCGTGAGCCGCATGCCGGTATTGCGTTCCACGTCGAGCAGCCGCCAGAGCGTGCCTTTTTCCGTGTGATCGGGGCAGGCGGGGTAGCCGGCAGCCGGGCGGATGCCGCGGTATTCCTCGTGAATTAGCTGCTCCTTGGTCAAGTCTTCGCCCAGGCCGTAGCCCCACTCTTCGCGCACGCGCTGGTGCAGGTACTCCGCGAAGGCTTCGGCCAAACGATCGGCCAGCGCTTCTGCCATGATCGCATTGTAATCGTCTTGCTTGGCGCGGAAGCTGTCGCACAATTCTTTCAGACCGATCCCGGTGGTGACCGCGAAAGCGCCCAGATGATCGGGCAGCCCGCCGGAGAGCGGCGCGATGAAGTCCGCAAGTGAGCGGCACGGGTCGGTCGGGCTCTTTTGCGCCTGCTGGCGGAGAAAGTGGAAGCGATCGAGCACGCGAGTGCGCGTCGGATCGGCGTACAGCTCCACGTCGTCGCCGACCGCGCTGGCCGGGAACAGGCCGTACACGCCGTGAGCGGTGATCGACTTTTGTTCGATGATTTGATCCAGGAGCAGGTTGGCTTCGGCGAAGATTTGCCGCGCTTGCTCGCCGTATTTTTCGTGTTCGAAGATGCGCGGATAAACGCCCTTGAGCTCCCAGGTGTGAAAAAAGGGCGTCCAATCGATGTAATCCCGCAGGGTTGCGAGGGAGAACTCTCGCAATACGCGCACGCCGGTGAACTCCGGCGTCGGCACGTCTTCCGGCTTCCATTCGATCGGCACGTGGTGCCGACGCGCCTCCTCGATGGGCAGCAGCTTTTGCTTCGGCGAGGCGTGGGTGCGGCGCAGCTTCTCGTATTCGCTGCGGTGCGCGGCCACGAATGCCTCCTTGCCTTCGCTGCTGAGCAAGCTGGTGGTGACCGGCACGGCGCGGCTGGCATCCAGCACGTGCACCACCGGTTCACTGTAGTGTGGAGCGATCTTGATCGCGGTGTGCGCCTTGCTGGTCGTCGCTCCGCCGATCAACAGCGGCAACTTGAAACCCTGGCGCTCCATCTCGCGAGCGACATGCGTCATCTCGTCGAGCGACGGGGTGATGAGACCGCTCAGGCCGATCATGTCTGCCTTCTCGGCCTTGGCGCGCTCCAAGATCTTTTCGCACGGGACCATCACCCCCATGTCGATGACTTCGTAGTTGTTGCAGGCGAGCACGACGCCGACGATGTTCTTGCCGATGTCGTGCACGTCGCCCTTGACCGTGGCCAGCACGATTTTCCCCTGCGTTTTCACGGTCTGGCCCGAGGCGGCCAACGCGGCCTTTTCGGCCTCCATGAACGGGAACAAGTAGGCGACGGCCTTCTTCATCACGCGCGCGGACTTGACGACCTGCGGCAGGAACATCTTGCCCGCGCCGAACAGATCACCGACCACGCCCATGCCATCCATCAGCGGCCCTTCGATCACGCCCAGCGGGCGACCGAGTTTGACGCGCGCCTCTTCGGTGTCGGCATCGATGTAGGTGTCGATGCCTTTGACCAGCGCGTGCGACAGGCGTTCCTCGACCGTGCCATTGCGCCACTCTTCGGCTTCTTTTTTGGTGGTCGCGGCGCCGCCGCTCTCGGCCTTCAGCTTGTCGCCGAACTCCACCAAGCGCTCGGTCGCATCCGGCCGCCGATTGAGCAGCACGTCTTCGACCAGCTCCTTGAGCTCTGGCTCGATCTCTTCGTACACCTCGAGCATGCCCGCGTTGACGATGCCCATGTCCATGCCCGCGGCGATGGCATGGTACAGGAACGCGGAGTGCATGGCTTCACGCACCTTGTTGTTGCCGCGGAAGCTGAAGGAGATGTTCGAGACGCCGCCGCTCACCTTGGCGTGCGGCAAATTCTGCTTGATCCAGCGGGTGGCGTTGATGAAGTCGAGCGCGTAATTGTTGTGCTCCTCCATGCCCGTGGCCACCGTGAGGATGTTCGGATCGAAGATGATGTCCTCCGGCGGGAAGCCGAGCTCGTCGACCAGGATGTGATAGGCGCGCTTGGAGATGCGGATCTTGTCCTCGTAGCTCGCCGCTTGGCCCTGCTCGTCGAAGGCCATCACCACCACGGCCGCGCCGTACTTCAGCACCGTGCGCGCGTTCTGCCGAAACTTCTCCTCGCCTTCCTTGAGCGAGATCGAGTTCACGATGCCCTTGCCTTGTAGGCACTTGAGCCCGGCCTCGATCACCTCCCAGTTCGAGGAGTCGACCATGAACGGCACCTTGGCCACCTCCGGCTCGCTCGCGAGCAGCTGCAGGTAGCGCGTCATCGCGGCGACGCCGTCGATCATGCCCTCGTCCATGCAGATGTCGATCACGTTGGCGCCGTTTTCGACCTGCTGGCGCGCGACGCTCACGGCTTCTTCGTATTTGCCCTCTTTGATCAGCTTGGCGAATTTCGGTGAGCCGGCCACGTTGGTGCGCTCGCCGAGCATCATGTACACGCCAATTTGCTGGGTAAACGGCTGCGATCCGGACAAACGCAACGGGCGCTCGGCTTGCCGCTCGGGCGCCGGCGCAATGGCTTCCGGAACGGCCACGCTCAGCGCGCCACGCTGTTGGTCTTCGTAGCTACGCGGAGCCTTGCCATCGAGCGCTTTGGCGATCGCTGCGATGTGTTCCGGCGTGTTACCGCAGCAGCCGCCCGCGATGTTGATCAAGCCATTCTTGGCGAAATCGCCCAAGAAGCGCGCCATGTCCGGCGGCTCCAGATCGAAGCCGGTGACCGAGAGGGGGTTGGGCAGACCCGCGTTCGGGTAACAAGAGATGGCCGTGCTCGACTTTTCCGAGAGCTCGGCCAAGAAGGGGTACATCAAGTCTGGACCGAGCGAGCAGTTCAAGCCGATCGAGAGCGGCTTCACGTGCTTGACTGCGTTCCAATAGGCCTCGATGGTCTGCGCGGAGATCATCGTCTCGCCGCCGCGGCCGACGGCGGCGGAGATCATGATCGGCAGCTCTTTACCGTCTTGGTCGAAGACCTCCCGAATGGCGACGAGCGCGGCTTTGGCGTTCAAGGAGTCGAAGATGGTCTCGACCAGGAGCACGTCCGAGCCGCCCGCGATCAAGGCGCGGACCTGCTGAATGTACGCGGTTTTCACCTGATCGAAGCTGCACACGCGAAACCCGGAGTCGTCGGCGTCCGGCGAATTCGAGAGCGAGACGGTGAGCGGGCCAATCGCGCCCGCGACGAAGCGCTGCTTGCCGTCCACGTTGGCGATGCGATCGGCCCACTCACGACATTGTCGAGCCGACTGCTCGTTGATCTCCCAGGCCAGCTCACCCAGAAATTTGTCCTCGATGATCCGCTGATAAAACTCCGGATCTTTGCGACCGCCGTGCTCACGCGGATCGTCGACGAAGAACTCACTCTGGGTGATGCTGGTCGCGCCGAAGGTATTGGTCTCGATGATGTCCGCACCGGCTTCCAGGAAACGCCGATGGATGTCGCAGATCATCTTCGGCTGCGTGAGCGAAAACAAATCGCCGTTGTTCAACAAATCCTTGCTCGAGTCTTTGAAGCGCTCGGCGCGGATATCTGCCTCCTTCATGCCATAAGTGCGAATGGTCGTGCCCATCGCGCCGTCGATGATGGCGATACGGCTCTGGAGCAGCTTTTGGAGTGGATGCAGGTTGGACATGGTCGGGATGGTTCAGCTGGGCTTGTGGCTAATGCGTTTGGCCGCCGGGAGCGATGCTTTTTCGGCAGTGGCGAGCACCACTTCCAAATGAGGCTTTTTCGCTTCGCGAGCGGCGACTTCTGCGGATTTGACTTCGAGACCCGCGGCCGAGAGCAAGCGGCGGACGGCGCGTGGCGAGAACCCGGGGTGACGCTCACCGTAGCGCGCGGTCACCTCGTGTTGCTGATGTTGATTGAGGCACAAGAGCACCAAGCGCCCGCCTGGCCGCAACACGCGCGAGCACTCCGCGAGAGCGCGTGACGGGTGCTCGGCATAGGTCAGCGTGTGGAACATCATCACCGTGTCGAACGAGCATTCCTCGAACGGCAATGCGTGGACGTCCGCAACTTGCACGCTCGCTTGCGGGAAGCGGGCCAGGCGCTCTTTGGCGACCTCGATCAAGCGCGCATTGGTATCGACACACGTGAGCGACGCCGCGTGGGGCGCGAGCAGCGCCGCTGCCGCGCCGTCCCCCGAGCCCACGTCCAGTACGTCACCGAGCTGTAGCAACGCGGCGATACCGAGCGCGAGCGATTGCCAGGTGCGCCCCGGCGAGTAATAACGCTCGAGCTCATCGGCGACCGATTCCGGCAAACCGCCTCGGCGCTCGGTCTCGAGCTCTTGCAGGCGCTTCTGATCGCCGATCAAGGTCGGATCCTCGGAAGCCTGGGCTTCATCCAGCACGGCCCTGGCCGTGCTGGGCAGGGCATCGAGCGCCAAGCCATAAAAGCACTGCGTGCCCTGGCGCCGATCCCAGACGAAGCCCGCCTCTCGCAGCCGACCGAGGTGCGTCGAGACGCGCGACTGCGCCATGCCGGTCACGCGCACCAAGTCCGAAACGCACAGCTCGCGCTCGCGCAGCAAGGCGCACAGCCGAATTCGGCTTTCATCGCCCAACAAGTTGAGCGTTTCGACGTACTGCGAGAGGACCATATATCCTGGTATCCAGATGTGCGGATGTATTGTGCCTTTCTGGGCAAGCTGTCAAGACACGAAGAAAACCCTAATCATATTCGCGAGTTGAATCCGAGACCGCGCCTCTCGGTGCGAGCGGCTGCCTGGGCACGGCAGCCACGGCCCCGGCCTGCGCGCAGCTCGGACTGGGCACGGAGCGCCGGTGCTCGGCGCGAGTCGCTCGATTGATGGCGGTGGCGACGAGAGCGGCTGTCAGCCGTTCTTCTGCAAGCGGATGTCGATCTCCCAATCGACGTAGGTCCACTCTTCGGTCGCCCGCAGTGATTGGACCAGCTCTTCGAACACGCCCGCGTGCTCGGGTGCGTACTCGAACCAGGTCAGAAAATCGAAGGGCTCGCCCAGTTCCCGGCTGTGGTGCAAGCGGCGCGCGATCGCCGGCAGGTATTTGAGGCAGGACGCGATGTGGTTCGAGCGGAGCTCGAAGATCGCACGGCGCTCGTCTTGTGACAGCGTCCACCAAGCGTCTGATTTGCGAATCGGGATCAGCGCCGCGTGCGAGCAGTTCGCTCGACCGAGCGGGGGCTGGATCTCTCGCAGTGCGGCAGTCTCTGCGCGCTCGGTGTAGCGAAGCGCCGAGTTGGTTCCGCGCAGTACCCAGGACGCGCCCGGAGCTGCGGCGGCGGGCAAGTGAGAAGGGTGCGGCGTCACCGCGGCCACCTGCGCGAGCGGCGCGCCGCACACGGTGTTCATCCCCAAGACCCGATACATGCCGGTTTCGGCGCCCACGAAGCTGACTGGGATAATGGCTGCCATTTTGGGTGAAAGGCGGGCTCGACCGCGCCGGGCGAGGCTAGCTCAGCCAATGTTTCCAGAGTGAGATCGGCTGCCGATCGCAGCCCAGGTGCTAACTTGCCGCTGACCCGTGACCCAAATCCAGGACGAGTGGCTGTGGGGCTGGGATCGAACCCAGGGGATCGTCTCCGTCTGGGCGGACAGCGAGGGACACGCAACGGTCTGGCGCCGCGACCCCATGACACGCGCGCTGCTGCGTGAGGAAGAAGTATTTCGCCCGTGGATTCTGCTTTCGTCCCTGGTCGACTTGCAGCACCTCGGCCCGCGCTTGCAGCGGGAAAGCGCGGACCGGCGTCCGGGCGGGGTGAGCTACCAAGAGCTCGAAGGCGAGGGCGGCTTGCGTTACCTGGTCAGGGCCGACGACGGTCGCGCGCTCGCTCGCGCCGTGTTGCAGGGCGCGAGTCGGCGCCTCTCACGGAAAGTCGGGCATCTGCGCGAGCTGGGCGCACAGGCCGTCCTGGCCTTGCCACCCGAGGAGCAATATTTGGTCGCGACCGGGCGCACGTACTTCAAGGCGCTGCCTTTCGATGCCGTGCGCCGCTTGCAGTTCGACTTGGAGACCACCGGCTTGGCCCCCGAAGATTCTCGAATCTTCTTGGTCGCGCTGCGCTCCCCGGAGGGCAAAGAGGAGACGTTGGAGGCCTTGGGCGCGGGTGACGAGGCGGAAGCCAGGTTGCTCCAAGAGCTGTGCGAGCGGATCCGAGAGCTCGACCCGGACATCATCGAAAACCACAATTTGCATGGCTTCGATGTGCCGTTCTTGGTCGAGCGCGCGCGCCGTTTGGGCGTCACCTTGCTGCTCGCTCGCAACGGAGAGCCCGGCCTTCGACAACGCCCCGCGGCACGCGGCGCAGCGCTCGCGCCGGGAGCCGAGCAGTCGCGCCCGGGCAGCGCACGCCGCTCGCGCTACACGATGGCGGGGCGCGAATTGATCGATTCGCTCGACGCGGTGCGACGGCACGACTTCTCGGCGCGCGATCTGCCCGGGCACGGTCTGAAGGCCGTGGCTCGGCATTTGGGGCTCGCCAGCGAAGAGCGCGAGTATGTCCCCGGCGCGCGGGTGCACCAAGTATTTCTGGACGATCCAGCGCGCGTGCGCCGCTATGCCAAAGACGACGTGCGTGAGGCCGCAGGCGTGTCGCGCCTACTCGGCGGCGCCGCGTTCGCTCTGGCCCAGATGGCACCACGCCGCTACGAGCGTCTTTCGGACGCGGGCGCGGCGACGGGAGTGCTCGATCCGATGTTGGTGCGCGCTTACCTGCGCTCGGGTGCAGCGTTGCCCGTGCACCAAGCAGGCGATGGCACCCAGCACCAAGGCGCCGCCTTGCACCTCTTCGCCTGTGGCGTCGCACACCGGATCGTGAAGGCGGACGTGGCAAGCCTCTACCCTTCCCTGATGCGACAGTACCGGATCGGACCCAAGCGCGACCGTTTGGGCGCGCTTTTGGCTTTGGTCGAGCAACTCGTCGAGCAACGGCTGAGCGCCAAGGCTCGGGCGCGGGCCGCTGCGCCGGGCTCCGAAGAGCGCTTCAGCCAAGAAGCCATTTCGGCCGCGATGAAGCTGGTGGTGAACTCCGCTTACGGTTATCTGGGCGCGGTCGGCTTGACGCGCTTTGCCGACGTGAACGCGGCAAACGAGGTCACACGCCGCGGGCGAGAAGTGCTCGAGCTGATGTGCCGCGAACTTTCGCTCCGGTCCGTGCAATTGCTCGAGGCGGACACGGACGGAGTCTACTTTTCGGTTCGAGACGGCACGAGTGAAGCCGACGAACGTCGGCTCGTGGCCGAAGTTGCCGCGTTGTTGCCGCCGCTCGTCAAGCTCGAGTTCGACGGGCGCTACGCTGCGATGCTCTCGCACGAGCCGAAGAACTACGCGCTCAAGCCGTACTCGGGACCGCTTCTACTGCGCGGGGTCGCGTTCCGGTCGAGCCGCGCGGAGCCGTTTGGGGAGGCGTTCTTACGGCAAGCCATCGACTGCTTGCTGGCCGGCGATTTGCTCGGTGTGCGCGAGGTGTACGTGACCACGGCCCGAGCGATTCAGCAACGGACGCTCAGCACGTTCGCCATGACGGCTCGCGTGCGACTGAGCAAGACCCCCGAGCAATATCTCGCCACACGGGCTCAACGCCGCGAGCTCGGCTACGAAGCGCTGCTCGAAAACGGCCATGACCGCTGGGCGCTCGGCGATCGCATCCGCGTCTACCGCGCCGCTCGCGGCCGCGCCGGGCTTTTGTCCGATCGCGAAGCCACGGACACCGACGCAAACGCTACCTCGGACCCACGCGACTACGACGTGGACTACTACTTGCGCTTGTTGCGCGACACCTATGCCGCGCGCCTCGCCCGCGGCCTGAGCCCCGACGACTTTGCCGCGATCTGCGCCGCGCCCGAGCAGCCGTCGCTCTTCGAGCGCTCCTTGGCCGAAGCGCGGCCCGTACTCACCATCCTCGAAAATCCTTTTTCCCAACGCTAGTTGCGCGGACGGCAGGGGCTACCGGCCCGACGTTCGCCACAATTGCTCCTTATTTTCTCCACGGAACCTCCCGCGCTCCTGCGCTGATTGGCCGCATCCGTTCCGTACAACGAGCTGTACTCAGCGGAGGAAACGCGTGAAACGATTTTTGGCGATAGCATTCATTTGGCTCGGCTGCGCGATCGCGTGGCTAATCCTCGGTGGCACCCTCAACCTGCGCACGGATTCACATTCGGGCAGCCTGAACAGCGAGGTCAACGCGCTCTGGGGGCCTCCGGGACGGCAAGCACCCCCGCTCGCCAAATATCAAAAGACCGAGCTGACCGAAGAGGTGACGGTCGAGCAAAAGCCCGAGGGGAACAGCAAGAAGATCGTGCAGCACGAGACCAAGGTAGACGTCCCGCTGGCGCTCGACTCATCGAACGTACACGCCAAGCTCACGCTCGAGCAACAGCGCAAAGGCCTGCTCTGGTTTCCCACGTATGGCGTCGACTTTCGCGCCGAGTACACCTTCTCGAACGACCAGCTCGGGCCACACGAGGTGACCGTGCATTTCCCGCTCCAGACCAGCGGCAGCAGCGAAAATGGCAGCGTGCGCGGAGCCATGACCAACAGCGCGAGCTTCGACGGCTTCAGCGTGCAAGACGAGCGCGGGCAGGCGGTGGACTACCAGATCGTGGCCGGAGACGCGGTGTTCTCGCGGCATTTCGCGGCAGGCGAACGGCAGAAGTTCCGCATTGCTTATCGCACGCGCGGCACGAGCAGCTTCCGCTACCTGATGGCGGAAGGGACCGGTCGTGTGCACGACCTCACGCTGCGCATCGACACCAACTTCGCCAATGTGGACTTTCCCACCGACACGCTGAGTCCCACTTCACGCGCGCTCACGGCCGACGGTTTCAGTGGCACCTGGCACTTCGACAGCTTGATCTCCACGAGCGCGATCGGCATCGAGCTACCGCAACTTTTGAACCCGGGCCCGCTCGCCAGCAAGGTGACGTTCTTTGCGCCCGTGTCGCTGCTGTTTTTCTTCTTCGTCGTGGCCGTGCTCGGTCAAGTGCGAGGACATGAGCTGCACCCGATGCATTATTTCTTGCTCAGCTGCGCGTTCTTCGCCTTCCACCTGCTGTTTGCGTACCTGGTCGATCGCTTGTCGATTGGCAGCTCGTTTGCGATTGCCTCCGCGGTGTCGCTGTTCCTGGTGGTGAGCTACGCGCGCCTGTTCGTGGGGTGGACCTTTGCCATGCGCGAAATCGGCATTGCTCAGCTGCTGTACTTGGTGCTGTTTTCGTACAGCTTCTTCTGGGACGGATTCACGGGCCTCGCGATCACCATCGGCGCGATTGCCACGCTGTTTTTCGTGATGCAAACCACAGGACGTACCGATTGGCGCGCGGTCGGCCAGGCGCGACGCCCCCTGCCCGCCGAGTAGCTCGCGCTCTTCTAGCTATTTCGGCGGGACCAAATCAGGGCGCGAGGTATTTTGCGGGGGTGGATTGCCCACCGGTTCACGAGGATTCATGCCCCGCTCGCGACAGCGCTGACTCGGATTGCCGAACCCCGCAAAGCCTTCACAGATGTACTGCGTCGCGTCTCCGCAGCCGCTCGCCAGATACACGTCGCCCCCTGCCTCGCGCACCAGCACTTGCGACTCGGAGCAGCTGCGCTCCTTGGCGTAGCGCCCCTTCAGGGCGGTCGTCGTTGCCGTGCACGCGACACTGCCCGCAGCCAAGCAAGCAACCAAGAACCACGCGCGGCGCATTCGCTCACACACCGTTCTCACGTTCTGCCACGAGCCAGAACGTCACCATCGTCCCCTTGCCCTTCACCTCGATCGGCCCCCGTTCCTGGCATTCGAACGTATCGGGCAATGCGCGCCGCAGCTCCTCCGAGATGTGAACGCGCCCCGGAGTCCCATGACTCTCCAGGCGAGACGCGACGTTCACCGTGTCGCCCCAGATATCGTACGCGTACTTGGTCGACCCGATCACACCGGCAACGACCGGGCCAGAGTGAACACCCACGCGCAAATCGAGCTCCGCGTCGAAATCGGCCCGCACGCGGTGCAGCGCCTCGATCATGCGCAGAGCCATGCGCGCCGCACGCAGCGCATGATCGGGTTGAGGCAAGGGCAGACCAGCCGCCGCCATGTACGCATCGCCAATCGTCTTGATCTTCTCGAGCCCGTGCTCCTGAGCGAGCTTGTCGAACTCGGTGAAGACGCGGTCGAGCAGCGTCACGATCTCTTCCGGGCGGCGCGACGACGACAGCACAGTGAAGCCTTTCAGATCCGCGAACAGCACGCTTGCCACTTGCGCGTCGGCGATGTTGGTCTCTCCACGCTTCATGCGCGCGGCGATCACCTTCGGCAGCATGTTGGCCAAGAGCGAATCGGAGCGCGCGCGCTCGCGCTCGAGGTCAGCGGTGCGCTCCGCGACTTGCCGCTCGAGGTCGTGCAGCAGCTCCTCGCGCGTGAGCCGCGCCAGGATCTCGCACAGTGCCGCGGGCTTTTCCACCGGCGCCGGCAGCGTCAGCTCGAACCCGCCCTGAGTCAGGCAAGGCGCTTCCAGGCGGATCAGCGTGCGCTCGGCCGAGAGCGACACGCCGAGCTCCGCAGGAAGCGCGCGCCGCAACGCCTGGCTCAACAGCACGGTGTGCTGAGCGGCATCGACGCGTGGGAGACCGGCCGCAACCAAACACGCGCGCAGCTTCTCGCGCGCGAACGCGAGCCCCTCGGCGTTCGGAATGCGCAGCGTTCCGAGCGGCTTCACGGGCTGTTCTCCAGCCAGCGAGCGACCAAGACCGCTGCGTCGTCGTACTCTTTACCGGCCGATTCGACGAGCGCGCGCGCCGCCGTCGCGGCCGTT
>DASSMT010000136.1:0-10334 GCA_035688655.1 Polyangiaceae bacterium
TGATGGTGCCGATGACCCAAACATTGCTGCCCTTGACTTGGATCAACGCCGGCGAAAGCATGCCTCCCTGCGTGCCCCAGAGCCCGATCTTGCAATTGCTCGAATTCACACTGCCCCCGGAGGAGCCTTTCCAAACGTAGACGCCGACGCTCGAGGAGCCAGTCGCCCAGGGATTGCCGTTCGAGTCGACGTTGAGTGCCACCGGGCCCGACATGCCGTCCACGACCGCGGCCCCGGTCGTGAGATCACCGGGCGTGGTGTTGACCAGCGAGCCAGAGCTGTCGGTGATGTGAGTGATCAGCGTGCCGCCCGACACCCACACATCGGCGGCGATGCCCGCGGCGATGGCGACACTCGAGAAGGCGGGCATCGAAAATTGAATCACGCCCTTCAGGGTGCCATCAGGCGCGAACCGGGCAGCAAAGGCCTGAGTTGCCCCACCCGGATTGGCTCCGGATTTGAGAGAACCGTTCGTGGTTCCCCCGATCCAGATGTTGCCGGTCGTGTCGAGCACCATGCCCGCAACGTCTTCCGTACTCGTGGACGTGCCTAGGGTGACCTTCTTCAATAGGGCGCCTGTCGGATCGTACTTGTACAGCACCGCATCTGCACTGGAGGTCGTAGCCAGCCACACGTTGTTGGACTGGTCGATCACTACGCCGCGTCCGATTTCGTCGCCTGACCCACCCACTTGCCGCACGGCGTCCGTCGTCTTGCTGCACACCCGGTCGGCCGTAGCCGTGCAACCGCTCGAGGTAAGCCAGGCACACGACGTGCACGTGGTGCAGCTCGTCGCGCCGGAACTGGAGCTGAACGTGCCAGAGGCGCATGCCGCGCAGAAGCCACCCGAAGAGTAGGTGCCGGCCGAGCAAGTCGCGCACACGCGATCACTGCTGCTCGTGCCGGCGCTGGTCTCACCTTGCCCGCTCCCGCAAGTCTTCCAGTTCGTGCACGATTGCGAGTTGGTTGCGGTCGAAAACTGCCCGCTCGGACAAGCTTCGCACACGCGGTTGCTGGTGGCCGTGGCATCGGTCTTGATCCGCTGCCCCGCAGTGCAGTTCGTGAGCGCCGTGCACCCGCGGTTGACCGTGGCGCTCGGTGTCGTGCTCTCGTATTGCGAGGAACTGCAGGTGGCCCAGGCCGTACATGCGCCAGAGTTGTCCATGGTCGAAAACTGACCGCTCGGACAAGCTTCGCAGATGCGGTCGCTGGTGGCCGTGGCCGCGGTCTTGATCCGTTGCCCTGGCGAGCAAGTGCTGAGTGCCGTGCACACGCGGTTGACCGTGGAGCTCGGCGTCGTGGATTCGTATTGCGAGGCGGTGCAGGTCGTCCACGCGGAACAGCTCAGGGCATTCTTGGTCGTGCTGTAGGTATTCGCGCCGCAAGCAGCGCACTGCCGATCAGTGACCGCCGTCGCTGCCGCCGTTTGGCTGGTGCCCGGCGGGCAGTCGGAGATCGCCTTGCAGAGGCGATCCGAGCTCGCGGTCGGGGCCTTGGACTCGTATTCCGTCCCCGAGGCGCACACCGTCAGCGGCGTGCAAGTCCCGTTGAGCGAGTATTTGCCGCTACCGCACTGCGAACACACGCGGTCCGAAGTCGCGGCAGGCGGAACGCTCTCGGTCTCACCCGAGCCACACGTCTTCCACGCTTTACACGCCGTGACGTTGGCCTCGGAGCTGAACGTCCCCGAAGCGCACGGTGAGCAAGTGCGATTGGTCGTAGCCGTTGGGGCTCCGCTCACGTAGGTGCCCGCTGCGCATACCGTGAGCGCGACGCAAGTGTTGTCCTGACCGTTCGCACCGGGAACCGAGTATTGCTCGGCGGTGCACTGGCTCAGGGGTTTACAGACTCGGTCACGATCCGGCGCTGGTGGCACGGCCTCGAATTCATCCGCCGTACACACGGTGAGCGGCACGCAAGCTCCGCCGCCGAAGAACTCAGTGGTCTTGCAACCAAGCGGATCGGGCGGCGTCACCGTGTCCGGTCCCTCGCCTCCGGCACCCGCCATTCCCCCCTCACCCGCGTCCGTGCCGGGCGCTTCGCCCGCCGAGCCTTGCGCGCCACCTTTCCCCCCTGAGCCGCCTTTGTGCGCCGCACCGGCGCTCGACGTGCCCGCGCCTCCCGCTGTCAGCTCACCCGCTGCGCCGCCGTTGCCGTGCCCGCTGAAGTCACGCTTCGGTCCCCCGCAACCCGGTGCTGCCGCGAGCGTCAAGCCTAGAACGCACGCGAGACGGCTCGCGCGCACGAGTACCCCCGACCGAGCGCGCGAAAACCGAGTGCTTTCCCCATCCGAGTCTACCGCCGATTGCGTCATGTTCGTGCCTTAGCGGAAGGGTTGGGTCCGTGCAACTCGGAATCTGACTCCCGCTCTGGTTCGCGAATCTTGCGCACACTGCCTCCTATTCGCTTCGGTCATTCGACTTGCCGAGTTTCACTCGACCCGCCGAAGCCAGTTGACAGCCCGAGCGAGCTCCTCACGCATGTCGACTGCGGGCAACAGCCCAGGGGTCACAGCCGGCGCCCGGGGTGTCGAGGCAACGGGCATCGAGCGCACGCTGTCTCGCTGCGCGCCCGCGCACGATCAACGTCAATGGAGAGCATGCTGAGCACGTCTACGAAATCAGGCGGCGCAAAGCGAAACGCACAGCGAGCCGAAGTCGTCCGCCACAGATCGCGTGTCTCAAATACGAACGTTGCGCAGAGTGCTTATTTGCGGATCGCAAACTGCGCGGCGAGCAGCTCGCGCGGCGCACGCGCGAACCCGCGTGCGAGCCGCACGCGCCGTGCTGCAACAGCGCTGGTTTCCTGTTGCGTTCCGCGTCGAGCGGAGATTTACAGTGCGTACAATTTTGCGAAGCAAGTTTCGCGAGGGCCTCGCACGGGCCCGAATGTTCTTTCGCGCGAGTTGTAGGTACCGTCAATTTTTGTCATGGATTCTTTAGACGCGTTCGAATGCCGAATGCGAAGCGATTGACCAGGGATTCATTTCACATCATAACCCTGAATTGGTGATGGCTCCTGTCGACCGTGGTCTGCGGTTGACGGGTATTTTTGCCTGGTTTTACCCAGTCCAGGTACTGACCTTCCCATGAAAGTACGCCCCTCGATGAAGCTTGCGCGCACCGTACTCGGCCCGATCTTACTGCCGGCGTCCGTTTTCCTCGTTGGCTGCGGTGCTACCCCCACGGGTGAAACGCACGGCGGTTCTGGGTCGACCGGCTCGGGGGGTCACACGTCGCCAAGCGGGGGTTCGGGCAACAATCCGAGCGCTGGGTCGAGCAGCAATCCCAGCGGCGGGTCCGGAAACGGTTCGTTCGGCGGCGCCGGGAACAACCCCGCGGGCGGCTCCGAAAGCGGTTCGCTGGGCGGCGCGGGCAGCACCCCGAACGGCGGCACGGGCAACGGCTCTTTCGGTGGTACGGCCGGTACTACGCAAGGCAGCGCCGGCGGCAAGGCGGCTGGCGGCGCGGGCGGCAAGGGCGGCGCTGGAGCCGGCGGCGCCAGCGGCGGAAGCACCAGCACCGGCAGCGCGGGCGCAGCGGCGCTGAATTGCGATGCCCCCATGCCGACCGGCGGCACGACCGTCACCTCCACCAACAAAACCGGCAAAGCCGGTAACCTGGACTGGTCGATCTGGACGAACAGCGCAGCCGGCTCGATCACGACCTTCAGCGTGCCGGCGTTCAGCGCCTCTTGGACCAAGGATTCGGGCGATTATCTGGCCCGCCTCGGCCTGCAATGGAAGGGCGACAAGACCCACGCCGAGCTCGGCACGATCATCGCCCAATTCGCGTCCAAGAAGATGGGCTCTGGTGGTCAGTACTCGTACATCGGCATCTACGGCTGGACTCTATCGCCGTGTGTCGAGTGGTACATCGTCGATGACTCGTACAACAAGATGCCGGTGAACCCTGGCAACACCCAGAACAAGGGCATGGTCACGATCGACGGTGGCTCATACGTCATCTACAAGCGCAGCACGAACGGAACAGGCGGCTCCAAGTGCGGCAGCAGCGTCACCACTTGGGATCAGTTTTACAGCGTTCGCCAGTCGTCTCGCGCTTGCGGGCAAATCTCGATCAGCGAACATTTCAAGGCTTGGGAAGCCGCCGGGCTGACCTTGGGCAAGATGGATCAAGCCCAAATCCTGGTCGAAACCGGCCCCGAATCAGGCTCCAACGCGACCGGTGGTAGCGTCGATTTTTCGACTGCAAACGTGACGGTGACGCCTCCCTAGGCAGGCGCCGCGGCTCGCCGCTCAGCGCAAGAGCCGTCTCGAGCACGTGCGCGCCGCGCGCCGCGCGGTCACGAGCAGCACCATCGAAAGCGGCACACTGACGCGGCGCGAGCCACCGCGCAGTGTGCGCGCGACGCTCAGCGCCGCGGCCAGCTCGGAGGGACGTCTGGGCGGCACTGGGCGCCGCCGCGCGCCCACTCACTGGACGGTGATATTCGCCAAACTAAAATCGACGCTTCCCGTTCCGGCGCCCACTTGGACCAAGAACGTCGCAGAATCCATTTTCCCGAGGCCCATGTTCGCCGTGGCCCAGGCTTTGAAGTGCTCGCTGACCGAGATTTGTCCGCACTGGCGAGCGGTCTGTCGAACACTATAAACTTGGGTCCAGCTACTGACGTTCCCGCACTTGGAACCACCGGTTCCATTCACGTCGCGCGAGTACAGGGTGTATTGACTGCCGTCGAGCGTGATCGTGCCCTTGTTCGTGCCGCCCGGATTCACGGGCATCGCGTGGAAGGAGTCCTCGACGATGTACCACTCGATACACGTCGGGGCGACGGACCAGCCGTACACTCCAATGTACGAGTAACCACCGTCCGATCCCGTCTTCGTGTAGGCGAATTGCGCGGTGATGACTCCGAGCTCGCCGGGCGTTTGGCTGCCGTCCCATTGCAGACCACCGCGCGCCATGACATCACTGGGGTTGTTCCAGCTCGCTTTGAACGCGGCCCCCACGCCATACGTCGTCATACAGGGGGGTGTTGCCCCAGCCGACCAGAGCGAGAAGGCGTAGCTGCCCACCGTGCCGCTGTAGTTCGAACAGTGCTGCGTGCCGCCACTCAACGCAGGCCCCATGCAGTTGGGCCCGCCTCCGGCTCCGGTGCCACCCGATCCCGCGCCACTGACGCCACCCGATCCCGCGCCACTGGCGCCACCCGATCCCGCGCCACTGGCGGCGACGGAGCCGCCGCCGCCCGACGTTTTGCCGCCGGATGCCGCGCCGCCGTTACCCCCGCCGCTCGCCACGGTTCCGCCCGTCGACGGTGCGCCGCCCGCTTTGCCGCCGGACGCCGAGGTCCCGCCGCTTGCCACTGTTCCGCCCGAGCCCGGTTCGCCGCCGTTCGTGCTGCCGGTGGTGCCACCGCTCTCGTTCGACGTGCCACCGCTCGTGCTGCCGCCGTTCGCACCGCCGCCATCGCTGGGGGCTGCGCCCGCGTCCTCGCCGCTTGGAGTCGAGCCGCTGGCACCGTCATTTGCGCCGCTCTTACCGCCGTGTGCCGCGTTACCCGCAGTCCCCCCGCGGCCGGGCGACTGCCCGGCGTCCCCGCCCTCGATCTCAGGGCCGCTGCCATTGTCCAGGATGGGCTTGTTGATGCCAAAGACAGCGTTACACCCGAGCGCCAAGGTCAGCGGCGCGAGCCAGCGCACTCGAGAAGGCAAAGGCTGCATCAGAACCTGCCACTGAACGTGACGCTGCGCCCATCCGAAACGACGCGCAGCTCGGGACCGGATCGTGCGCTCGTGTCTTCCTTGGAGCGCGTGCGGCCCACGATGAAGAGCGACGCGCCGACGCCGACCAGCGCGGCGCCGCCGATCCCAAACACGGTCGCGAGGTTGCCCTTCTCGTAGGCGGACATTCGCTGATCGTAGCCCGGCTGCACGCAGGTATCGCCCGTGCAGCTGTCCTTGGACGCGGAGTTTTTGGAGAGCGCGCTCGCCAGGAAGTAACCGCCAACGCCGAGCGCGACCACCCCCGCCGAGGCGGTGCCGACGCCTGCCCATTCGAGCGTGCCCCAGGGACGCTTCGCCTTTTGCTCGGGCTCGCTGGGAGTGCTCGCGACGTGACTCGCTGCCGCCGAGGCTGGGGGACCCGGTTCGGCCCGCGAAACATCGGCCTTCAGCGTCGGCACTTGCACCGTGACCGCATCGCCTTCGTCCTTGACGGTCACGCGCTTTTCCCAAGCCGTCTTGCCAGCTGCGCGCACGCGCAGCGAGTGCTCACCACCGTCGATCGGAACGGAGCTGTTCCAAGCGCTTTCACCGAGCACGGCGTCGTCGCGGGTGACTTCGAGCCCGGGCAGCGCGCGAACCTCGTCGGGCACCTCGACCGTGAGCGATGAGAGACGCGGCTTGAGCGCTGCCGCGCGTTCATTCGCGAGCTTTTCGCGGTCGGTGCGTCCCTCACGTTTGGCGCGCGCTGCGGCCGAGGTGAACTCAGCCCATGCGGACGCGTACTTTTTCTGTTGTTCGTGACAGAGCGCGAGCGCAACCAAGGTGCCAGTCGCCATGTCGAGGCGCAGGCTGTCGGCGAGTTTGGGACACGCTTCGTCGACGCGGCCCTTCTTCAAGAGCGCGCGCCCTTCCTGGAACAGGGCCTCCGCGGCAGCGCTGTCCGATTCGGCGGTTGAGCGCGAGGTGAGCGCGAGGGCCGCCACGCATGCCGAAACCGCGAGCGCTGGGCGAGGGAGCGGGGAACAACGCTTCATGAGTTATTGCCGTTGATCGAGCACGTCATCCATGACCGACGTTTGACTTTTCGGGGCTGGCGGAGCGCTGACTTCGGCTTTGTCGTGGCTGGTGGATTTGCGCTTGGCCGGACGGTGACCGCTGTCGACTCCGCCCGAGAGTTCCACCTTTTGGCGCGTGTCTCGGGGTGCGCTGAGCACGCTGGGAGGTGGAGGATCCGGCGTGACCGTGGCGACCGGATCGGGCGCGGGCGTCGCTTCCCGCGGCAGCTCGGGCGGGGGCCGCTGAACGTCGATGTCCTTCGAGCTCGGCAGTGACGGCGGCGCCGCCGAGCTTGGCGTCGGTGAAGGAGGCTCGATCGAAGACTGGCGCGTCCACCAAATGGCGCCGGCTGTGCCCACTCCGGCGAGTACCACGGCGAGCGAGAACCATTTCGTCGTCTGCGGGCGCCGACGAAAGTCGGGGGCGTCGGTTCGCGCGAAGGGCGCGCCGGTCTCGGTGCGCAAGAGCGCCGGGGTCGAGCGCACTTGTGCAGCCGGAACCGGCGCCGAAAAGCGCGAATCGGCTGCCTGATTTCCCTCGCTGGAGGTCATCCCGCACACGGCACGCAACGCGTCCGAGAGCTCGCGCGCCGAGCCAAAGCGGGCTCCTGGTTCGCGTGCGGTGGCACGTTCGTACCAGGCGTCGAACCCGGGCGGAACCGCCGCGATGGTCGAGGGGAGCAGCCTGTGTCCGACGCAGATCTCGAGCACCAAGCCCCCGAGCGTGTCGGCTTCGAAAGGACGGCGACCGGTCATGCATTCGAAGCCGATCACGCCGAGCGCCCAGAGATCGCTGCGAAAGTCCACGCCTTTGGAGCTACTGATCTGCTCGGGGCTCATGTAGTACGGCGTGCCCATGACCGCGCCGGTTTGCGTCGCGCCGACCGAGCCTGGTTTGACGTCGAGACCGTCCGTGCGCGTCACCGAATGGAGTCCCGGCGAGCTGAGAGATTTGGCGATGCCGAAGTCGAGCACCTTGGCCATTTCTTCGTCGTCGTTGCGCACCAGGAAAATGTTGTCCGGCTTGAGATCGCGATGCACGATCCCGCACTCGTGCGCGCGCGAAACGGCGCGCGCCACTTGTGTGATGACGCGCGCGAGCTCGATCGGTGCCAGTCGCCCGACGCGATTCAAGCGATCCGCCAGACTCTCGCCCTCCATCAATTCCATGGCGATGAAGGGCTGCCGCGTCTCGGCATCGATTCCATGATCGATGATCTGCACCACGTGCGGGCTGCGTAACGCCGCGGCTGCCTTGGCTTCACGATGAAAGCGCGCGAGCGCCTCGGGGCTCGCTGCGACGCTGGCATCGATCAGCTTGATGGCGACCGGAGCCTCGAGACTCGTGTGCACGGCGCGCCACACCGAGCCCATGCCTCCGCGACCGAGTAGTGAGACGACTCGGTACTTGCCGCCGATGATCGTGCCCGCCTCCATCAGGCATCGACCGCGCGCAAAAGGGGCCCCAGTGTCCAACCAGCCATTACTCTTCGCAGCCTAACCACGAGGGGTTCACGCGGTCAAACCTCGCTGCCTCTTGAAGCCGGGTTCAATGATTCGCCGGGTTTGCTCACGCGCCTGATCCCAAACGGCCGAAAGGGAGTGCCCGCGCGAACGCGGGCGCGTGCCGGTTCGGCGTGGCGCGATCGTATCAGGTTGGGATGGTCCAGAGGCGATGCCGTGCGAACGTCCTGTGATTGGCGCCGCTTGCTTGGGGGCTTGGCTCTTGGGTCTCAGTCGAACACGCCGCGATCTGGCGCACACCCACTTCGACGATATCGAGCGGGCTCCGTGTCGCCGAAAGCGGGCTACGGTGCCGGCGCAAACACCACGCGCAGCTTGCCCCCCTGCCCTGCCGCCAGCGTCACTTCACGAGTGGCTGCCGAAAACGCAGTGAGCGGCACGCCGTCGAGCGTGACCGACTGGATTTGCAGCGAAGCATCGTCGATCGCGACCGGCGTGAGCTGAATGACACGCTGTGCGTTCGCTGCGGTCAGCTTGTAGTAGAGCGCGACCGGCCGTCGTTTGAGCATCAGATTACCGTACAAGTACGTGAAGTAGAACGTCTCCGTCGAGTGATACTCCACGTTGTAGTAGTTGCTCTTCACGCCGTCCGTCGGCGAGCCATTGAGGTTGTTCATCTTGAACGTGCCGCCGTTGACGTGGTCGATCACGTACTTGGAGAAGAACTGCAGCGCGCGATCTGCCATCTTCAAGAACTTGTCGCGATCGGCCTGATTGTCGGCGATGTACCAGTTGGACAAGCCACTGGTGATGGCCTGCTCGATTTGCCAGCACTCGGCGAGCTTCGTGACCTGACCCGTGCTCCAATTGCCGGTCGTGTAGGGGACGCCGGCAGCTTCGTCCCAGCCCCCGTTGTTCAAGACCTCGTAAATCAGTTTGCGCGCGGCGGCTCGGTAGCGCGCGTCGGGGTGGCGCAGATACACGCGCGCCAAGACCCAGGCTGATTTCAGGATGTGCCCCGTATCCACATTGGTCTGCGAGCTGTCGACGCTCCAGTTCGTGCTGTAGTTCTCGGGAAAGCCGTACTTGGCAATGCTCAAGTCGAGATTCTTTGCCAGGCGCTCGGTCACGATGTTGGCCAGATCGACGCTGCGCTGCTGGAAGGTGGTCGGCCACAAGAGCTCGGACTGAATGGCGTTGGTGGTGAGCGCATCCACGGTCGCGGTGAAACCCTTGCCGGTCGGGCTGCTCCAATTCAGGTTGGTCTTGTCGTAGTAGCCGAGCTGCGCCGCATTCGAGTCCCACATCTTGGTATCGAGGTAGCTGCGACCCTTCGTAAACCAGGCGCACGTCGCCTCATTGCGTGTCGCGTCACAATTGGCGCCGATCCCCAGCAAGGCGTAGTGCTGCACGAAGCTCCACTTCCAGGTATTCGGATCCCAATACTGGTTGAACGGCGTCAGATTGCCGAATTCGTCGCCCGTGAAGAACCAACCGCCATTTTTGCTGTCCCAACCGTGAGCGAACAAATACTCGAGCGCGTGCGTCGCGTGGTCGAGGTAGATCTCGTCACCGGTGACCATGAACGCGCGCGAGAACGCCCAGGCGTCTCGGGTCGTGGTCACGAAGCCTTTGTGCCGATCGGAGCCGACGGTTCCATCCGCTTTGACGAACGTGAAGAACCCGCCATTTTTGTCGTCGCGCGATTTTGCGCGGAAGTCGGCCAGGGCCTTCAACGTCTCGACCGCGAGCTCGGGATCGCGCAGGTATTCACTGTTCGGTGCATAACCAATGGCGCCGCCGCTGCCGGCGCTGCCGCTGGTTCCGGCGCTGCCTCCAATGCCAGCGCTGCCTCCAATGCCGGCGCTGCCTGCCGTGCCGCCCGTTCCAGCGCCGCCGCTGCCGCCACCCGCCACGACGCCGCCGCTACCTGCCAGCGCCCCGCCCTCGCCGCCGCCGCCCGCCACGACGCCGCCGCTGCCGCCACCCGCAACTGCACCGCCGCTGCCGCCGCCCGCCAGCGCGCCTCCCTCACCACCGCCACCCGCGACTGCACCGCCGCAGCCGCCACCCGCGACTGCACCGCCGCTGCCGCCACCCGCGACGCCACCGCCGCAGCCGCCGCC
>DASSMT010000458.1:0-3717 GCA_035688655.1 Polyangiaceae bacterium
ATGATCCAGTCGAAGCTGCAGCCTGTTGCCCCAATCACGGTTCCCTCGTCCACGTTCGGACAACGCCTGAGTGAAGAGCGATCGGGCTGGTTCATCGGACGTAAATCAGAGCTCGCGGCGCTCGACTCGGCGCTGGAAGATCCGAATTGTTCACTCGTGTACCTCACGGGGGAAGCGGGGGTCGGCAAGACCAGTCTGCTGCTCGAGTTCCTGCGCCAGGGGCAGCTGTCGTCACTCCCGATCGGTTACGTGAATGCGACTGAAGTGAACCTGCATTCGGCAGACGAGGTTCAACGTTGCTACACCAGGCATGCGACTTTGCTGCTCGAATCAGCGCGCAGCCATCCGAGTGCGCTCAGGCCGGTGCTCTTGCTCGACTCCCACGAGCGCCTGTCGGCGTTCGAACCTTGGCTGCTGGGGCAGTTCGCAGCGGGCTTGCCGAGCGATGTCCTGCTCGTCATCGCTTCGCGTCAGGCGCAGTCCCCGCGCCTGAGCCTCGATCCCGGCTGGTCCAGCCTGACCCGAAGCTTGGAACTCGCCCCGTGGCCGGAGGCCGAAGCCCGGCGCTTTCTGGAACTGCACGAAGTGCCCGACGTGGCAAAGTCCGCCATTTTGCACGCGGTCGGCGGTTATCCGCTCGGGCTGGCCGTCGCCACCGAGATTCTGAAACGGACCCGTGCACCGGTTTTCGCCCAGGAACACCTGCGCGAGCTGCAACGCACCCTGACCGTCGCGCTCGAGTTGCGTCCGACGACGCACAAGCAGCAGCTGGCACTCGACGTCTGTGCCTTGGCGCACACCACGACGCCGGAGTTGCTCGAACACGTGCTGAGCGCGAACTCGAGTGAGTCCGCGCATCTCGCCCCGGAGTTGTTCGAATGGCTGGCGAGCCAGCCGTTCATCCAGCACACGGAGAGCGGCCTCCGACCGCACGCGCTCGCGCGCCTTGCGCTCGTCGCTCGAGCTCAGCGCGAGAATGCTCAAAGGTATCAGTCAATCTACCGCCCAGTGCGAGAATTCATGGTCGCTGAGCTCGCCACGGACTGCCCGCCCAAGGCCGGCCTGGATGATTTGTTCTTTTTGGACCGCGACGTGCCCTCCATCGAGCAGCTCAGCGCGCCCGAGAGTCAACGCGGCACACTGACCTTCGAGCCCGCGAAGACCCGCGACGAGTCGGAGCTCGTGGAGCTGATCCGCGGGCTCGAAGGCGACGAATCGGCGGAGATTGCGCGCGCGCACTTTCGCGCCGAGTTGCACGCTTTCGAGGTCTCTAGAGACGAAGTGCAAGGCGGCCTGTTGGAGTCGTTTTGGCACGCGACGATGCTCACCCGCGCGGCGGACATTCATTTGGCCGAGCGCGATCCAGCAGCGCGCTTGGCCGCGGAGTTCGTGCGCCAACATCCGCCCGAAAATGGCATGCGCGCGCTGTTCATGCGCTGGTTCGCGAACCGGCACGACTACCAGAAGCCAACCCCGCGCGGGCTGACGATCACCGCCCGCCAGTCGAACTTGATCATGTCCAACGAGCGCCTTGCTTACTCGCTGTGCGTGTTCAGGAGCCCCGAGGAGTGGGCCGAGTTGTGGGACCGAGCCAGCTCACCGCGGCAAGTCGTGGGCACCTTCGCGATCGGTCCAGAAACGTATACCTTGATGGCGTTTCCATTCCACGAGCGCTCGCTCCGCGATCAACTCGTGGACGCTTGGCAGGTCCCCGAGAGCGGCCCTGCCACGCTGGCTGCTGCGCTGGAACAAGGTCAGAAATCCAAGATCCAGCAGCGCATCGCCGCGCTGGGCAAGACCACCAAGCTCACCGAGCGCGAGGCGCAAATCCTGGAGCTATTGTGCCTGGGCGGCAACTTCGACGAGATCGCCGTGCGCCTCGGGATCAGCCCGCGCACGGTCAAGTTCCACCAGGAAAACCTGCTGCGCAAGACCGGCTCCAGCTCGCGCGTCGAGCTGTTCCGCAAGCTGATTTGAGCGCTCAGCCACCGTAGGCTTCGTCCTGCTCGATGCGCGACAACACCCAGTCGAAGTCGCCGTTCGTGACTTTGACGCGACAGTATTCGCATTGTCCGGTCATCGAGATCCGCAGAGGCGCTCCGCAGTTGGGACAGTTGTTGTCGCGGCGCGGCTCGCCGCGGCGCGTGCTGCCGCGGATCAGCGTCCAATACTCGGAGTAGGTGCGGGTGCGGCTCTTGTGACCGCTGAGCAGTTTGCCCTCGTCGGAGATCGTGTAGTCGATGCTGCTGGCGAAGATGCGCAGCGTGATGGCGTCGTAGTGGGCGTCGCTGAGCACGTTCGCCAGATCGACGCGTAGGATGGTGGCGTTCTCCGTGACGTTGCGACAGCGCTGCTGGGTGTACAGATCGATCCAGTAGTACAGGGATTGAAAGAGGTTGTCCGACACGAAGGGGCGGATCCGGAGCGGGTCGCGACCCGACCAGGCGGCTTGCAGCTCCGAGTAGATCAGCGCGACTCGACCTTGCAGAGCTTGCCAACCGACCGCGGGATCTTTGCGCGCGAGGTCTTCGAACCTTTGGGGAGCTCCGCGATCGACCAGGGTGGGTAGCTCCGTGCCGGTTTCGGCGACGTCGCTCGTGAGCAAGGGTCCGCGTGTCTCGCGGGTCTTGTTGCTGAAATCCGCGACCATCCAGTCGAAGCGACCGAAGCCGACATTTTGCCGGCAATAGCTGCACTCCGTGCCGCGCACGGCTTCCAGCGGAGCGCCGCAGTTGGGGCAATCCAGGGTGTGAGCGCGAGCCTTGGGGCGGGAGCGGGCGCTGGCCGCGCGGGTGAGCACGACGCGATCGACTGCGTAGTAACGGCGCGTACCGCCCGCGCGCAGCACCTCTACGTAGTTGGATTCGAGCTCGAGCTCTACTTCCAGCATCTGGCTCTGCGTGCCGGAGAAACGCACGTAACGCATGGCGCCGATCACGATGCCCTGCACGTCCGAGAGTTGCGGATCGACCAGAGTCTGCGCGAGATTCGGCGTCAAGTAGGCGGCTAGTGCCTGCGTCCCGATCGCTCGCGCGCGCAGCACGGCGGCGTACAGCATGTACACGAAGTCCTCGAACAGCACGAGCGAGAAGCCGGGATCGAGCGCACGGATCGTATCGAGCTCGGTCGCGCCCACGCGCGCGTTGCGCTCGACGCGCTCCACCGCTTGCACGCTTTCGGCGGTGGTGGACCAGCCCTTCTGACCGGCGCCGATCGCGGCCTTGCCAACGAAGAACACCACGACCACGGCCAGCAGCGGCACGCCGAGGGCCGGATATTGAATGCAAAGAAGAATCAGTTGAAAAATTAGGCCCGAAGCGTCATCGCCACCGCTGCTCGAGTGGCCGCTGCTCGAGTGCCCGCTATAAGAGCGCGAGGAGCCAGACGAGCCCGAAGAGCGCGATGAGCCACCGGAGTAGGTGTGCCCGCCCCCAGGACGCGCCCAGGCATCGACCGAGTACGACAGCAGCAGGCCGAGCGCCACTGCCACCGTCAGCCAGACGAGCAGAGTACGCGCGTTGATTGGTCGGGCACGGCTCATTGAACTTCGTCCGGTAGTTCGTTCACGTCGTCGGCAGCGCGCGGATGCGCGTCACATAGCGCTGGGCCGAGAGCAGCGATCGCGCGTTGAAATGCCGCCAGATCGCGGCGCTTCAGCGCCTCGGCGAATTCACTCTGTATGGCGCCCCAGCGCGCCCCCAAGCGCTTCGGGTCGAC
>DASSMT010000028.1:0-5066 GCA_035688655.1 Polyangiaceae bacterium
CGCCGCGCGTGCCCGCTCAGCGCCGCCCGCCAGAGCCGCGACGAGCGCCGACACGGACGCGGCGTCGAACTCGGTGCGCGCGCTGAGCTCGGCGAAGGTCACGCGCGCGTTCGGACTTTCGTCGAACGCGCTCTCGGTCACCAGCGCCAGGCAATCACCTTGCACGGGCGGCTCGAGCTTCACGCTGTAGTGCGCGCCGGGGAACTTCCAAGCGTCCTCGGGCATCGTCACTTCGATCAGGCCGCGAGTGGACGCCAGCCAAAACACGCGCGGCGCGACGCCGTTTTCGGGTTTGGCCTTTTCCGGCCGAATCAGCAGATCCAGCCCGGTGATCGGCAATTCCGGCGGCGTGTTCAAGAGCACGAACTCGCCGCGCCCAGCGCCGCCGCGATTTTCGGCCCAGGTCGTCTCGGGGTTGCCGTCAGTCAGTGCGCTGGGGCTGCCCACGGCACTGGTCGCCGCCACCGCGTGCAGGATGCCTTGGCCAGCGGGGGCTGCGGCACCGGGTACCACACGCACGGCGTTCACTCGCCGCGCGCTCTCCCGCTCTTCGATGCTCAGGCGTTGCACCTTGGCGGCGTGCAATTTCAAATCGCTGCTCAGTAGCATCTGCGGCGCGAGCAGCGCGGGGCGCCCGCACAGCGACAAATCCTCTTGGACTTCGCCGATCACGATCCGCCGCGCGCCGCTCTCGTCGGGCGGCGAGATGTCGACGCGCTGACCGCGGCGCATGCCCTCTTCACCCGCCGTAAAGCCGGTAAATCCCGCGAAAACGACGGCTGGCGCGGCTGAACCCAGGCCCCCGACCAGCACCGCCGTCCAGGAGCGCGCCGCCCGTGCGGCGCTCACCGAGACCACGATCGCGCGCCGGCCGTCACCGATGCCGACGACCGAGAACTGCGCGTTGGGGATCGCGCTCCGGAGCTCGGCGGGAAAAGCGACTTCGACGCCGCGCTCGACGCTGCAGCCCCTCGCCGCGCACGGCACCATGCGCAGCGCGCCCGCCGCGTCGAAGCCTACGGCCAAGCCACCTTGGCCGTCCCCCGGAGCCGCGAACGCGACCACGTTGGTCGCCGCCCGCGCCGGCCGCGCGCTGCTGAGCAACCCCAACAAACCAGCCAAAAGGAGCGCTTTCGACCTCACACTTCGACTCCCGCTTGGCTCGGATCCACACCCAGCGCTCGCAGCACCTCGGCCAAGCGCGGACGGGGAACCGACACGCGCGTCGGCATGCCACCGCCGAGCTTGAACAAGTCCACGAAATTGAGGCCGCTGTCGAAGCGCGCGGCGACGCTCACGTTGTCGCGATCGACCACCACGCTGACCGGCTCGCGCTCTTGCCCGAGCAAGAGCAAGAGCGTCTTGTCGATCCGGGTGACTTCGGCGCCGAGCTCTACGTAAGCCACGCCCGGCGCCAGGCGCCGATAGCGCTCGGCGGCGCGCCGAGTCTCGCGCTCGATCGGAATCAGATCTTCGGCCGCGCGATCGATCGGTTGCCACAGCGACTCGTCTTTCAGGCCAGTCGCCAAATGTCGCACGATCAGGCCAAAAAGCCCCTCGTCGCGCGGTCTCGCGCGGAGCGCGCGGTCGAAGCGATTGGCGATCGAGCTGGGAGTGCCGAGGCGCGTGTCGATGGCACGCGCATCCGCGTCGCAGCCGGGATAGGGCTCGACGCCGTTTCGCACCCATTTGGCCGCGCTGGCCAGGCCGTCGAAATCGGTGTGGCAGACGATGGTGTCGATCATGCCCACGCGCGCCACGAGCTGCTCCGTGATCATCTCCGGGCAGGCTCCGTGCTCGGCCTTGGTCGCAAGCACGAAGCGCGGATCCGACGCGTACTTCTGATGCAGCTCGTGATCGTGATGATCGACCCAAACGCGTAGCCGATCGCCCAAGCCCTCGATGAAGGGCTGGGTGATCTTCGGAAAGCCGCCGCCGCTGCCCGCACCTGCAAAAGCGATGTCGAGCACGGCCACGCGACCGAGCACCTGGCTCGCTCTCGGCAATTTACGCGGCGTTCCGAAGGCTAGGGTCTGCATGAACTTTGCGTACCGCGCGATACCACGAAGGTTTTGGGGTCGGGGCCCCAAAACTCACGGTGGGGTGAAACCCCCGACGAGGGAAACCGCGGCGATTCCGCTACTATCATCAAACCTTCACAACGGCACGGCAGAACCTTGCCGTGACGCCTACCAAGCTCGCCGGATAGTGTTAGCTTTTGCGCACTTTGGTGGACGTTTCCCTGATTCAGAAGGCCCTCGCGCATCCCCTCGAACGCAGCGACTTTCCGCTGCTCGGAAAGAAGTACGAGGGCAAAGTACGAGACAACTACAGCACCGCGGACGGGCGGCGCGTGATCGTCGTCACCGATCGCATCAGCGCGTTCGATCGCGTGCTCGGGACCCTGCCCTTGAAAGGGCAAGTGTTGAACCACGCGGCGGCGTTTTGGTTCGAGAACACGGCGCACATCGCCCCGAACCACGTGCTGGAGGTCCCCGATCCGAACATCCTGATCGCCAAAGAGTGCACGCCGCTGCCGGTCGAAATGGTCGTGCGCGCGTACTTGACTGGCACCACATCGACCAGCATTTGGGTGCACTACGAGCGCGGAGCGCGTGAATTTTGCGGTCACAGCCTGCCCGAGGGGCTGAGGAAGCACGAAAAGCTGCCCGAGCTGTTGCTCACGCCCAGCACCAAGGCCCCCAAGGGCGACCACGACATCTCCGCGTCGCGTGCAGAAATTCTGCGCATCTCCGGCATGCCCGCCGCCGACTTCGACGCGGCCGCCGACATGGCCATGGCCCTGTTCCGCGAGGGCCAGCGGCTGTGCGCGGCGCGCGGCTTGATCTTGGTCGATACCAAGTACGAATTCGGCAAGACCAAAGACGGGCAGATCGTCGTGATCGACGAGATCCACACCCCAGACTCTTCGCGCTTCTGGTACTCCGCGAGCTACGAGCAGCGCTTCCAGGCCGGCCACGACCCTGAGAGCTTCGACAAAGAATACGTACGCCGCTACTTGGTCGATCAGGGTTACCGCGGTGAGGGCCCGGTACCGCAGATCCCCGACGGCGTGCGCGTCGAAGCCATGCGCCGCTACATCGAAGCGGTGGATCTGATCACCGGTACGCCGTTCGCGCCGAACTTGGAGGATCCCGCCGAGCGCATGCGCAGGAACTTGAACCGCGCCGGCCTATCCGCCTGAGAATCTCCGCCTGAACATTCGACGCCTGAAATTCTTCGCCTGAAATCCATGACCAATCCCGCCGTGTATATCGTCAGCGCTACCCGCACCCCGATCGGCGCCTATCTGGGCGCGTTCGCCAACCTGCCTGCGCCGCGTCTGGGGGCCGTAGCCGTTCGCGCCGCCGTCGAGCGCGCGGGGCTCGCGCCCGACGCGATCGACGAAGTCTTCATGGGAAATGTGCTGAGCGCCGGCGTCGGCCAAGCACCGGCGCGGCAAGCTGCTATTTTTGCCGGCCTGCCCGCCACTGTGCCCGCCACCACGGTGAGCAAGGTGTGCGGCTCGGGCCTGCAAGCGGTGGTGTTCGGCAGCAAGACCGTGCTGCTCGGCGACGCGCAAATCGTCGTGACCGGCGGCATGGAGTCGATGTCCAACGTGCCTTATTACCTGCGTGAAGCGCGCTCCGGCTATCGCATGGGCGACGGCAAGCTAGTCGATGGCATGATCTTCGACGGCCTGTGGGATCCGTACAACGATTTCCACATGGGCAACGCGGGCGAGCTGTGCGCCAAAGAATACGGCCTGACGCGGGAAGCCCAAGACGCGTTCGCCAGCGAGAGCTACCGGCGCGCCGCCATCGCCCAGAAAAACGGCGCGTTTGCCGCGGAAATTGCGGCCGTTTCCGTGCCGCAGCGCAAAGGGGATGCGCTCTCGATCAGCGAAGACGAAGAGCCGGGCCGCGGCGATCCGAGCAAATTCGGTAAGCTGAAGCCCGCCTTCAACAAAGACGGCACGATCACCGCCGCCAACGCCTCGAGCATCAACGACGGCGCCGCGGCGTTGGTGCTCGCGAGTGAACGTGCCGTGCGCGAACACAAGCTCACGCCGCTGGCGCGCGTGGTCGGCTACGGCGGCGCTGCGCAAGCTCCGGAGTGGTTCACCACAGCGCCGGCAGCGGCCATCGCCGTCACGCTGAAGAAGCTCGGGTTGCAGCCGGGCGAAATCGATCTTTGGGAGATCAACGAGGCATTTTCATGCGTGCCGATGGCCTGCGCCAAACTCGCGGGGCTCGATCTCGAGCGCGTCAACGTCAATGGCGGCGCAGTCGCCCTAGGCCACCCGATTGGCGCCTCGGGTGCGCGGATCCTGACCACGCTGGTCCACGCGCTGCGCGCTCGCAATGCGCGCCGGGGCTTGGCCACGCTGTGCATTGGCGGTGGTGAAGCCGTGGCGGTCGTGATCGAAACGGTCTGACGATGAGTCAGTTCGTCAGCCGCGATTTTCAGTGCGCGTTCGCAGCCGTGAGCTACCTCGCCGGCCGACGCGACGCCGATTTGCTGGCGCCATTTCCGGCGCCGCACCTGGAAGCGCGTGCCTTGCAAACCCGGCTCTCGCACCCCGAGCGCGAGCGACGCGCCGAAGCACTCGCCCGAGAGCTCTCGCGCTTGGTGAGCTCGCTTTCAGCCCGGGCCGTGAAATGAAGCTCGGCCTGGGACGAGTGATCAAAGCCGACGGGCTCGAGAACGCCGTGCCGGTGTCGTTCGCGGTCGAACGCGAGACCCCGCCGCGAGGCCAGCTGGTGCGGCGTGAAGTGCTGGAAGCGGCCGAGCGCGCGCGGGCTCTGGTGGCAGCCGCCGAGGCTCGCGCCGCGAAGCTGCTGGACGACGCAGAACGCGCCGCCGCCGAGCTGCATCTGCGTGCCGAGACCGAGGCCCGGGCCGACGCCGCCGCCGCCATCGCGACACAAGCACTCGCGCTTCGCCAGCACGAAGCGCGAGCCGACGAACGCGCACTCGAGCGCAGCGTGGAGCTTGCGCGCTTGCTCGCCGAACGCCTGCTTGGGGAGAGCCTGCACGTCGCCCCCGAACAGGTGGTAGCTCTG
>DASSMT010000047.1:0-13254 GCA_035688655.1 Polyangiaceae bacterium
CCCGCCCTCGTGAAGACAGATATCGTACTCGCACGTCACACACATGGCCCAGCAGTTTCGCGGGCCACAGCGCGGCGGCCACACGCTGATCGCTTCGGTGGTCGCCGCGGTGTCGGGGCCGTCGTCGGACGAAGTCGCAGCGCTGCAGGCCACGACGCCCATGAATGCTAGTACCCAAACGATTGCGTGTAGGATCTTCATTGCTCGCCTCCTCGATTGCAGATGGTAATTGGGCAAAGGTGCCCACCTACTTCGCGCAGAGCCCCAGTCGACGCGACCGCCTCGCGCCATGTCTCGGGCGTGTGCAAAGACTGGGCCGCCCGGCCGCTCGGCAATTCGGATGCGAGATGCACCCACGAATCGCCGTGACCGATCAGACCGATCGAATCTCGACTCCGAAGCGAGCGTGGGATGCGCGTGCCGCACGCGTGCGCGCACGCGTGCGGCACGCGCACCCACAAAATGGGGAGTGCAGCGCTGCTACTCCATTCTTTCCGCAACAGGAGGACAACGCGGCAGTGCGCCTACGGTTTAGTCCGGCGTTGAGCGACGTGTAACGCCGAGGAGAGCGAATAGGAGCAGCACCGCGCTGAGCGGGGCATGAACCAGCACCAGGTGGAACGTCTCGAGGCGTGGGCAATGAAACGCGAGTGCGAGGTTTCCGACCACTCCGCCGGCGGCGGCGCCGAGCACCTTCGTTCGCATGTCGGCCTCTGTGGCACGATCCAGCACACTAAAGGCCAGGATGGCGAGTCCACCCAAGAGCAGACCGACCGGCAGGCAGTCGTTGCCCCCGCTGACGCGGCTCGCCGTCGCGGCGAGCATACGGGGCTGACCGAAGGCCCACGCGAGCGGCATCAAAAACGCCATCGCAGCGAGCGCCAGGTCCCGACTCTTCGGAGCGTCGACGCGGTGAAGTGGCCGGAGCACCCGCGCGACCAAGAGCGCGAGGAGCAGCGTGAAGCCAATTGTCGCGAACGCGAGGCGCTCCTTGGGGTAAGCCCGGAAATCCGCTCGCAGCGAGAGCACCGCAACGCCGCCGATCAGTCCGACGCAGACAGCGGTCGCCAGCGTGACGCGCGTCGGGGTCGAAAGCGCTCTGAGCCTCTGAATGGGGCGGCGCTCGTTGACGAGGGCGGCTTCGACGCGTTCGTGCAATGCCACGAGCTCCGCATCGAGCGACTCCCTGAGCGCCCAGACAGGCGCCGGGGGTCGGGTCTCATTGGGCTCGCTTGGACGATCCACTGTTCCTTCCCTTTTCTCGAAATGGCGCGAGCTCGGTCTCGCTCGGTCCGTAAGCGAGCACTTTGCGGATGGCCGAGTAGCCGCGGTGGGCGCGGACCTTGACCGCCGAGAGGCTCACGCCGACAACCGTCGCCACCTCGTCGAAGGAGAGCCCTTCGAGCCAGTGCAGCGCGATGACCTCGCGTTGCTCGGAGGGCAGCTCCGCGAGCAGCGCGCGGACGTCACAACCAGCATCGGCGGAGTCCATGGACCAGGCAGTGAAGTTCATCTCGTCGAGTGTGCTCTGTTCCACGGGCGTCTCCTGAATGCGCCCGCGCCTCCGGAAATGACGGTGCTTGAGGTTCATCGCGATGGTGAACAGCCACGGCCTCAGCAGAGCCCCTTGCCGGAAATCGTCCTTGGAGCGGTGCAGCTGGAGAAACGCTTGTTGCACGAGATCGCGCGCGTCCTCCCGCCGCGTGATGCGGTGCTGCATGATCCGGAGCAGCAGCGGAGCATACCGGCGGAAGAGCTCCGCAAAGGCTCCCCGATCTCCCGCTCGGTAGCGTTCCATCAGCTCTTCGTCGGTCAGCATGCTGACCGACGAAAGCGTAGATAGCAGTCACTGAATGTCAACGGATTGGAGTGAGCACGAACCCGCGCGTGACGCCGTTCAGCGTGCCGACACCGGCGATGCTTCCCTGTGCATTGATGGCTCGCGCTTCGCTCAGGGTCCATCCCGAGCCGGCGGGCAAAAGGTCGTTCAGGTTTTGGATGGCACCGCCCGCAGGCGCGATAAACGCCACATTCCCTCCCGTGGAGGCGACCGTGAACCCCACCACCGTGTCATCTGCTCCAATACCGAGCACGTCTCCATGGCGGTTGCCCAGGGTGCCGAGGTCGCGCATGCCCCCGTTCGCGGTCCATAAGAACGCATGGCGAATGGCAGGGTGGCCATTGGGATATCCGTTCACCTGAGGAAAGAAGCACCAACCGGCGACATCGCCCGCCTCGTTGATGGCGCGCCCCCGGGAGGACGCGGCGCCGTCGCAGATTCCGATGTCCATCATTGGGCCACCGTTCCAGACGAAGGCATGCTCCGCCGCGGCGGGCGTTGCCGTGCTGCCAGTGACCCATCCCTTCGAATTGATAGCGGACGCCATACTGTTCGAACCGCCCAGGGAACCGAGATCGGTGAGGGCTCCGTTCTTCCACACGAAAGCGCGCGTGTACGCGGCAAAGCTCGGCGCACCGAGCTGTAACGGCGAAGTGCCCGCGATGACGCCCGCGTCGTTGATCCCTCCGGCGGACACGTTTTGGGTCGTGGGGGAGAGACCCCCGAAATCCAGGTGGCCGATGTCTTTCATTGGCCCGGAGCCGGCATACACGAACGCGTGAGATGCGACGGTCGATACAGCCGCGCTACCCACCACGGAGAGTGCGCGGTTCACGCCGGTTGCGCTGCTCGTGTTGCCACCGGGCAGGGTCCCGAGATCCACCGGGTTCGAACCGGGCATCCAGCGGATCGCGCGGGTCGCCCCGGATGACGCCTGGGCAGCCCCGGCGACGACGCCATCCGCGTTGAGCGCTGATGCCTGGCTCGCGCCGTTCGCGACGAGCGAAGGAACGGCGTCAATTCGGTAACCGACCGTGACGGCTAGCTCGCTGGAGCGAGTCGTAGCTTCGGATGAAGCGCCAGTATCAGGAGCCACCGAGCAGGCGGCGAGGAAAAGGACTAGCGCAGCACCGGTCCATCGCGTGCACAAATATACCATGAGCCCTCCTGCGCGATTTGCTTCGCGCTGATGGAGAGCGGGTAGCCCTGCAGCGCGGATTCGGTTACGTGATAAGTGCTAGCAAGGGCGTTTTATCGCGCTCGACGCGCCCGGGCGCATCGCGTCAACGACTACATCGAATTGCACGAGGGCCTTGCCGCGCGCTCGCTTCGGTGCTGGTGTCGCCGGACCCGGTGCTCGAGGGCACGCGCATGCAAGCGCTTTCACCAAACGACTACGCTTCGAAGGCAATGCCGGCAGCTACTCGGACAGCGCCGAAGGCGGACACGAAGTGGTCGCGAGCAAGGGCAGCTGCACTGGCTCGGGCAGCGCGTCAGGCAGTGCCTCGGGCAGCGCGCACGTGGGCAAATAGTCATTCAGGCTCGCTCCGCCGCGCCGATGAACGACCGCCATCGGCACAGGGCGAGTCAGTTGGCCTCGCAGTAGCCGCTAGCCAAAAACTCCGCGCAATCCGCGTCGCGCCCCGAGAGGATGTCGAAACAGATCGACAGCAGCGAACCTTTCAGCTTGGCGCAGCAGGCTCCGAGCGCGAGGCACTTCGCTCCCTCGATCCCGCCGGACTGTAGCGCCTTGCACAGCGGCTGAGCTTCGTTGCAAATCTTCGAATCATCGGCCGCGGCAGTGCGCTTGCAGGCGTCAACGTCGTGGATCGTGTCACAGCAGCTCCACAAGGACTGGCACGTCGCGTCGTTCGGCCGAGTCGGCTCGGTAGAAGCGCCGCTGCTTCCGCCTTCGCCCGTTTCGCTACTACCGCCAGCTCCGGCATTGCTCGAACAGTCGGACGGAGCCGGCGGCTCATCCATACCTCGCTGGCAGCGGTCCTTGCACAGCGATTCCGAATCTTCGCACACGGCCTCGCAGCTAGCGAGACAGCTGCAATAGTCGGCAGTCGGAATGAGCCGGCTGCTCACCGTCCAGGCGCCTTCGTCGTAGAAGACCAGGCGCTGCGCGGACTCGTCGTAGGTCAGCGAACCGTGCGCTCGCTGGCTCGGAACCTCGCCGATTTCTCGGGCTTTCAGCCAAGTCATGCTTTCCGTCAGCAGTCCGTACGAAGCGTTCGCCTCGACGTCGCTGCGGAGGCCTCCGGTCACGAGCATAACCTTCGCGCCTGGGTCATAGGCCATCACGTGACCCGAAACCGCCGGGGAAGCATCGCCGCTGAATTCGTTCACTTCGATCCAAGTCGAGTGTTCGTACGCCCACAGGTCGCCGAGTTCCGTTCGCCCATCGTGGCCGCCGAACATCAGCACTCGCTGCGAGATCGGGTCGTAAGCCATCGCATGGTCGTCGCGGGCCGGGGGCGCGCACGGCGCAAATCCGGCGCCAGCGGCTCCGCCTTCGCCCGCTACCCGGTTCGTGGCTGATTCGCAGGTTTGTTGCCAGCCGTTCCCGTCACTCCACTCCCAGCTGTCACCCAGCGGCAGTCCGTCGCTGCCCCCGAACAGCAGCACGCGTTTGGAAGCTGGATCGAACGCCATGCGATGGCTCGCGCGCGCCGAAGGAGCCCGGGTACACGCTCCTGCGGGACAGAGCTCTTTCCAAGCGTCTTTCCAGGCCCAAGTGTCTGCGAGCGGACCGTCGACACCCAAACCGCCGAACAGAAATGCCGAATCCGACGTCGTGACCATGGCATGCGCGGCCCGGGCCGTTGGCCCCGGCTCGAGCAGCTGCCAGTCGCTGCCACTCAAGCTCCAAGTGTCGGCAAGCACAGTCACTTGGTCAGCTCCGCCGAGCAGCAACACCCCGTCGGCAATTGCTGTCGCCGCGTGCAACGAACGTGCGCTCGGACCACCGCTTGTCTTCAGTGCCTGCCAAGTCAGCAGAAGCTTCGGAGGCTCCGCCTCACAGCTCAGCGCGCCGCCGCTCGCTCCGCCCTGGCCACCACCGCCCGAATGCGTGCCCGCTCCCGGGTGAGTCGTCTCGCCTCCGCGACCGCCGTGCGACACTGAGGAATCATCGTCCGCTCCTGCGCAGGCCCACAGCGTCAACGCGTAGACCGCGATGACGCTGAGTACCGGCGAGCCGAGCGGCCAGCGCAGGCTCACGAGCGAGCTCCCGAGCGCCGTCGACGCGCATGAAACAACCAGGCTGCCAAGGCCAGCGGAAACAGCACGCTCCCGCGACCCTGCGGACTCGTCTGACAACTCCAATGGATTGCGGGCTGATCCTTGGGCTGACTGCGAGTCCCGCCAGAGCCCGCCAGCGTGCCCGGGTCGGGTTGATCTCCGCCACTGCCGCCTTCTCCGGCCGCACCAGCTTGGCCGAGCACGCACAATCCTTCGTCGCACGTGCCCGCGTCTGCGGGCCCGCAAGCGGAGCCGGCTGTGCGCGCGGGCGGCGACGGGCACTCTCGCGATTTTCCGTCACAGCTGACCTGCTCGTGACACTCCGTTGGCGCTCCGCAGCTCGCGCCTGCCTTCTTGATGCTGCACGAGCCGGTGTCGCAAGTGGCGCACTCACCTTTGCAGACGTCATCGCAACACACGCTTTGAACCGAGCACACGCCGACGACGCAATCTGAATCGGCCGAGCAAGGCTCGCCGGGTTCGGCGATCGTGAACAACTCGGGCGCGGGAACGGGCTTCGAAGCAAGTCGACCGCCGACGACCACCATCGTGTGCTCGTCACTCAACAGGGTTGCGCTGTGCTCCTCGCGCGCCTTGTTGAGCACCAAGTCCAACTTGTTCCAGCCGTTGTTGGCACGCCAGAAAACCTCACTGCCAGGGTAAGGCGGCGGCGCGTCCGCCTGACTTTGCGCGCCGCCGATCAAAACCACGAAGCTGTCGCCTCTCGAGGATTGCATTTGCACTGCCGCGTGATTGCGTCGCAGCCAATCCGGCTGCTTCCCGAGCGGTTTGTATTGGCCATTGTGCGGGTTGAACAGGTGTGCGATGCGCGCGCCACCCGCGATCAAGATCAGCTCTTCCTGCGGGTTCGGTCCGGACTCGACGACCGGTAGCACGGTGGCGGTGTGACCGATTCTCGGCACCAATCCGCCGTTCTCGTCGGTCATCGGATCGTGGACGTTCCATTTCTCTTCGCCTTTGACCGTCGTGTAGCTGGCGACGTCCGCGAGCGGCGTGAGCAGGTCGGGCGTCGGCGAGCCTCCGAAAATGAAAATCCGCCCTTCCGCGTCGGCAGCCGCATGGCCGAAACGCCCGGCGCCCGGCATGGCTTGCGTCCCTTTCTCCCATTGCGATCCGGTCTGCTGTGGATCTTCCAAAGTGAGCGGGAACGGGCTGCCTCCGCCCAGAACCACGACCGCGCCGCTCTTCAGGCGTGTGGCGGTGTGCAGCGTGCGCGGCATCAACGGCAGGAGCGGGCCGGGCTGCCACGTGCCCGTGGTCGGATCGAGAATCTCTGTAGTCGCGAGCGGATTGGGTGAACCGAGAACCACCGGGTCATCTTCACCACCGACCACGAGCACTTGATTGTTGATCAGTCGAGTGGCGGTGTGATGCCAGCGCTTCTGTGCCAAGGGATCGACGGGCGACCACATCTGAGTTGCCATATCCAGGCATTCGGCACCGTCGGTGACGTGAGCCGGGTCTGTCTTGCCCCCGATGACACACACGCGATCGGGCGTTCCTGCGTTCTTGTCAGCCGGGACGAGCGTCGCGGTGTGCGCGAAGCGTGGCTCGACCATGTTTTCACCCAACGACCAGAACGGATCGACGACCACTGGATAGCGAAGGCCCTCGCTGTCCCAGCTCACGATCAGGGTGCAGCGCGCTGCGCCCGGCGCAGTCACCGGCCGCCCCCACGGCAAGCGCGGAGAAGCGTCGAACGCGCAACCCTCCAGTTTCAGCCTAGCCCGGTGCCGTACGCCGTCGTCATCGACCAGCGCGGGCGGCGAGACATGCAATTGCGGCGAACCCGCTGCGTCCAGAAATTCCAACGTGCGTCCGACGAGTCGCATACCGGCTACGCGACGAACATCGAGCGTGTAGTGCAGCTCGCGTTGCTCGGGAGCGGTCACCAATACCAAGTCTTCGACTGCATCGTCTAGCGCAGAGAGCAACATGTCGGTCGCACCTGGGCCGCCCTGGTTCAGGCGAACGAAAGAGCCCTCGATCTTCGCGGGACGCGGCTGCGCTCCTTCCGGCCGAACTTCGACGCCGAAATCTCGATCGCCGCGCTCGAGCACGAGCGGCAGATCTCCGCGCAGCGGAAGGTGGGCGCGCAGCTTGCGCAGCGCGCCAGCTGTTCGCAGAAACGAGCCCACGTTTTCGAGGTTGGCGGGCTCCGCGTCGCGCGGCATCTGGCGCAGAGCAGCGGCAAACGGCTGAAGCACCGCACTCTGCTGCTTCTCGCCGGTCGAGCTCGTTTGGCCGCCCGCGTCGCCGACGCTTTCATGCCCGCAGCTCAGGGCCAGAGTCGCGCACGCGATCGAGGATATTCGCCGCTTCATCGCGACCTCCAGTCGATGCCGAAGCCGAGCGCAAAAAAACTGGCCTCGCTCGTCATTCGAACCTGTTCGTTGAAGATCCAGAACCAGCTGGGGGCAACAAATGCCCCGAAACCCGCAATTAGGGCGACTCGCGCTTGCAGTTGCGGGTGAAATCCGAATGCCCACACCGAGTCGTGGTCAACGGTGTCGATGGATGCTTCGACCACCTCAGCGGTCAGGCCGAGCGTGAGCGGCCGCACCACGTCCCAATGCAGCGAGGCCGACTCGACGAAACCGCGTGCACTCGTGGAGTACAGCCCACCGACTTGCGCTGCGGCGCTCCAAGCTCCACCGAGGCGAAAGCGGGCCCCCCCTTGCAAGGCCAAGTCACCGAAACCCGAACGGACGATTTCGCCGCGAGCCGTGACTAACGCCGTGATGACCGGTGGTGGCACGGGAGTTTGAGTTACCTGGGCGAGGCAACTAGCCGGGAACTCGACCCCGGGGGATGTCTCGCTGACCTTGGGAAACGAGCAGTCGGGGCGTCCATCGAGTGTCACGGTGTGCTCCCCGGGGGCAGCAAAGTAACCTTTGAACCACGGATGCCCGTCGACCTTCCACGGCTTGTTTGCGTGTTCGGGAGGGACGATGACTTCGAAGCCGAGCCGTAGCTCGCCGTCGGCGGCCGGGAGCGGCTTCGAGCCGTGCAGCGTCGACGAGCCGCAACCTACAACGTAGTCGATCCAGAACTCAGCCTGAACTATAGACAAGCTGAGGACGCGCTTTTGTCCGTAGTTCGGTGCACCGACGTGCACTACGTTCGTGTACGGATTTCCATCGTTACGGATGATTTTCGGGGCCCTGAGCGTCACGCTCGAAATCTCGCCGGCCACCGTCAAATCGACCGAGCGGTCCCCCTCCTTTGGTTTGGAGGTCAATTTGGGGAATGATTCATGGCAAGAGTCTGTGACCGTGACTTCTCGAACACGCCACGCCGCTTGTAATGCGACGGAACGCAGACACTGCTCGGTCGGGTCCTGGCTGCCCTCGTACCGAACGATAGCAATCACTGCCTTGGGTGATTCGCTGTCCGCGGTGAGAATATCCTTTATCTCCTCACGAGTCAGCTGCGTCGCTTCAACGCAAGGTTCTGCCGAGACCGAACGAGTCGCGAGTAGGAAAACGAACCAGATGAGTGCACGCAAGTTCATTTGCAGCAGCTCACGAAGCAGTGAATGTCGTTTTCCGAACAATCCTTACAGCTCTTGCACGGAGCAGGCGGCGGAGACTGAACAGCGCCAGCGGCACCGAGGTTCGCGGCGCCTGCAGAGCCGCTCGCCGTTGCGCTTGGCACCGGCGGGATCTTCGGAGGCCGAATCGGTGTTCCGACAGGCGCTGGCACATTGATGGACACCCACTTGAATTCCGTGCCCGGCGCTATCTTCGTTTGTACCGTCACCTGTGTAGCCCGATGCCCAGGGTCGAACACGATGTCGAGCTTCTTCCCCACCAGATTCCGAGGAAAATCCTTGCCCAAGCAGTCCTGAACCGCGATCTCGATGCGCGGCTCCTGGACGATCCGAAGCCGTTCGATTTTTTGGCAATCACCGGTGAGCTCGAGCGCGTAGGTGGAGTCTTTGGGTCGTGCGGGGCCCGGGTCCACGGTCGGCGCTATTGGCGGAAGGCTGGCCGATGAAGGCGCTGTGGGTGCTTCGACAGGATGCACCGGCACTACGGGATTGTCGGGTCCGCGTGAGAGCCAGAAGACCAGGCCGACCGCGAGCGCCGCCGCTGCCGTGAGCGCGACATACAAGCCGCCCGAATTCACTGGCAGCTGTGGAGGACGGGATGTGCTGCTTCCTCCGGCAAGCGCGTCTTTGGCGACGTTCGGTGGAAGCGTGAGTGCCGGCGTCAGCGGCGGGTCACTCTCCGGCTTCGGCGACGCGACCGGCTCGGGTGGCTTCGAATAGAGCTTGAGCTTGCTCGCGAGCTTGGCAAAAAGCTCGTTCGAGTCGATATTTTCGTAGAAGGTCACCTTCCCGCCGTGCTTGGCCAAGCGCTCCAACAAGGCGCGCGAACGGGGATCCGCCTCGAGTCGCTCGCGACGCTCGAAGAATGCCCAGAGGATCTCGGTCGCGTCCTGATCCGCAGCCGCGTCATCCAGCGCCTTCATGAACACGTCGTTCCAGCCGCCATAGCCGACGACGACGAGCAACGAGCTTCCAAGCAGTTTTTGCAGTGACCTTTCGAGCCTCGGTCGCGGGGTGTCGAGCTCGATGTGCTTCGTCTGCCCATAACGCCAAAAACCGTGCAGGTGATAAAGCGGGCGGTCGTCGTCCTCTGCTTCGGTAATGGGCAGATCATCGGTGAGCGGCACTGGGCGCAGCGTCCCGCCGGCCATGTTCACGGCGATCCTCAAGAGCGGATCGAAATTAGTGGTCAGGTGAACGCGTGAGAACCGAGCCAGCCCGGGCTCTCTCTGGCCCCGGGCGATGAGCGTCCCGAGATGCTCCAAGCCCTTCGGAATGCGCCAGTTTTGCTGGTCCTTCTCGGCCTTTCCGCACGCGTCCTGCTCGGCTTTCGGGCCATTCGGCAGGTTGACGCTGACGTTGTACGCCCTGAGCACCGCTTTGCGAATGACCGTGTTTGCTGCATCGGTGAGTGATGCCCGCCCGCCCAAGAACTTGAACGCGTCTTGGTACGGATTCGTCGAACGAGCCAAGTCGACGTCAAAAACACTTTGCTGGTCATCGGGCAGTAGGCTCTTCAGAGCTTTGACGACCTCCACGACTCCAGGCACCGCAGGCAGGCTCACCCCAGCGCCCAGCATGAATACGACTGGGCGCACGCTGTCGTTGTCGATCACCCGGGGCGCAGCCAATGCGTCGACGAGCGCGTCCAGGTTGTAGAAGCGGTAGTTCGAGGCTTGAACGTTTTGCACCATGGGTTCGAGGGTTTGGGTGCCTGGGGTCGGTTGCTTCGCTGGAGCAAGCTCCGTGGGGGCGTTGCCGAGTTGCAGGCCGCGACCAGCGCAGATCGACGCAGCCACCGAGTGCGCGGTCACGGTGCCGAACGGCGCAAGAGCCTCGATCAATGCTTCGGCGGACTGAAAACGTGCTTCGGGCTTCTTCGCCAAACATCGGTTTACGATCGCGATCAGCTCGGGCCGCAGACCGAGCTCGTTCCCCAGCCGGGGCGGCTCGCGCTCACGGACCTCGACCAAGACTCCGGGAATCACGCCGGGGAAGGCCAAATTTCCGCTCACGAGTTCGTACAAGATCGCGCCCAGCGCCCAAATGTCTGCGGCAGGGGTGACCCGCTTCGTGTCGTCGAACTGCTCCGGCGCGCTGTAGTTGGGCGTGCCCATGTACATGCCGTCGTGCGTCAGCGACTCGCGGATTTCCGCGCCCGCCCCCGCAATCCCGAAGTCGAGCACCTTCACCACGCCACTCGCCTGATCGAAGAACAAGTTCGCGGGCTTCAGGTCGCGATGCACGATACCCAAGTGATGCGCAGATGCGACACCCGCCGCGGCTTGGACGAGACAGTCCACCGCGCGGTCCGCGGACAGGCGCCCCTCCTTTCGCAGCAGCGAGTCCAAGTTGTGTCCGGAGAGCAGCTCCATGACCATGTACGGCATGCTCTCGAACTCACCCCACGCGAAGACGCGGACTACGTAGTTGCTGTTCAGGCGCGCGATCGCTTTGATCTCGGCTTCGAAGCGAGCACGGAGTTCAGGGCGAGCGCCAAGGATGAACTTGATCGCCACATCGCGGACATCCGCCTGGCGAGCGACCCACAGCTCCCCCATGTTCCCGTGATCGAGCTGACGCACGAGTTCGTAGCTGTCGCCAACCTTGCTTCCTGGACTGAGCGGCATCGTTCGGCCCGCACCAGGCTCTTAGCCGGACGGAATCTCCAGATTCGCTGCCCGGGGGTCCCCCAGTCAAGTCACGCGAACTTTTGACTAGCCCCGGCGTTTCGCACCGCGGCCTCGGCCCGCGCATGCCGCGACTCAGCCTGAAACGACCGATAAAGCCGGGGCCGATGGCTCGATCGAGGCGCGACGTGCCTCCAGCGAGCCTGCGTCGGGCTGGCGGAGCCCGCCACTGGCGAGGTTTTGGCGAGCTCGCTTCCGGGCGCTCGGGCCGAGAAGCGAAGCGCAGGACGCGCTCGCGCGATCGTTACCAATCTATGCGAGCCCAAGGCACTCGGCACGATCGTGGCGCGTCGCACCGAGTGCAGGCGCAAACCGGCAACTAGCGCAGGCTGAGTGGACCCAAATAGTCCTTTTTGCCGAGCGGCACGCCGTTGTGGCGCAAGATGGCGTAGGTGTGCGCCGCGTGGAAGTAGAAGTTCGGCTGGACGTGCTCGAAGAAGTAGTCCTTGCCGGTCATCGTCTTGCCTTCCCAGCGCGGCTGCGAAATCGTGCGCGTGCTCGCGCCCTCGAAATCCTTCTCCGAGTAGCCGTCGAGGATCGAGAGCACGGAGGCGACGCGCGCGCGAAGCTCTTCCAGCGTTTGCTCGTTGTCGGCGTGCGAGGGCACTTCCTTGCCCGTCAGGCGTGAGGAACCGAGCTTGGCGGTGTCACAGGCGATTTGAACTTGCTTTACGAACGGCAGTTGGTCGGGCGCGAGGCGAAAGTTCAGGAACAGGTTTGCATCGAACGACTTTTCCTTGGCAAACGCCTCGGCCTTGTCGAGCCAGGTGGAGAGCTGACCGAGCGTCTTTTTGAACTGCGAGAATGCTTCGTAATACATGGTTCTCCCTTACCCTTCTTTACCGTAAAAATCAGCCGATCGCGCGAACCACGCCGCCGTCGACGCGCAGCGCGGCGCCGTTCACTCCGGACGCGCGCGGGCTGGCGATGAACGCAGTCAACGCCGCGATCTCGTCTGGCGATTCGAAGCGCTGCAAGAGTGACGTCGGCCGTGCGTGCTTGAAGAAGTCCCTTTCGACGTCGGCCGCGCTCTTGCCCTGTTGAGCGGCCAAACCGCTGACGAAGTCGGCGACGCCCTCGCTCTTGGTCGGGCCGGGCAAGATACAGTTCACGGTGACGGCCGTGCCGCTGGTCATTTCGGCCAAGCCGCGCGCGACGGCGAGCTGCGCGGTCTTGGTCGTACCGTATTGAATCATCTCCACCGGGATCTGCAGCGCGCTCTCGCTGGAGATGAACAAGATGCGACCCCAGTTTCGGTTCAGCATGCCCGGCAGATAGGCGCGTGACAGACGCACCCCGCTCAGCACATTCACCTCGAAAAAGTGCAGCCACTCGGCATCGGCGATCTCGGCGAACGGTTTGGCTGCAAAGATGCCGACGTTGTTGACGAGGATGTCCACGTCCGGCTCGCTCAGCACGAGCTTTTCACAGCCCGCGGCGGTGCCGAGGTCGGCGGCGATCCCGCGGACGTCGGCGTCCGCGAGGCCACTGTCACGAATGGCCCGGACGGCCGCGGCGGTGCGTTCCTCGGTCCGTCCGTTCACGATCACGCTGGCTCCTTCCGCCGCCAGCGCCCGCGCGATGGCGAATCCGATGCCCGCAGTCGACCCTGAGATGAGTGCGCGTTTGCCCTGTAATTGAAAATCCACGGGCCGACACGTCGAGCCAGGGGCCTGCCGTGTCAACGTACCGAAGCGTTACAAACACACATAAACTAGCGATTTCATTGATATATTTTGCAGATCAAAATCGCATACGGAGGACGGGATCGCAAAGAGGTCACTGGGCCTAAACAAGCGAGGTGCTATAGGCGCTTCCCTTCCGCGGCCGCTTTCGCTACTGGCCGCACCCTAACTCCAAGTACGAGGCCAACAAGTGGCAACCCGCATCCCGCTCGAACGCAT
>DASSMT010000058.1:0-14157 GCA_035688655.1 Polyangiaceae bacterium
CTGGCGCTGGTGCTGTGACCGTGGGCGACCATGGAAGCATCCACGTGAGTGAGTACGGGGGCGGCGCTGGCCTGGGTCGCCTGGGTCGCCTGCAGCGTGATCGCGAGATCGTTCGCGCCGCGTGCGAGCTGCGCGCCCTCGAGCGATACCGTCGCGTCCACGAGTCCGTGTACGGAGCGCTGCGACAGCGGATGTCCGGCGCTCAATTGGGCAGCGTCGTCGGGGGGCGCGACGCAGGCAACGCAGGCAGCGAAGAGCGTGTAAGAAATCGTGTGGCGAAGCGGAAGGAAGCGAGCGCGTGGCAGCATGCTTTCCAATTGCCGTATCATCGCGTGGCCATCGGCGTGATGCGGCACGTTGTCGCGCTTGATGGCGCTCAGCTGCGGTCGACGATCGATGCGAGCAGCTCACCTTGTGCGCACAGCGTGCCTTCGACCGTGGCTTCACCGCGCAACTTCCAGGTGTTCGAGCGGTGCTGAATCACCTCGACATATAAGTCCAGGCGGTCACCGGGGGTCACGGTGTGACGGAATTTCGCCTTGTCGATGCCGAGGAAGTACATCAAGCTGGTGGAAGCATCGAAAGGCTCGGAGGCGTAGGCCAAGATGCCACCTATCTGCGCCAGCGCTTCGATGATGAGCACGCCCGGCATGATCGGCCGATCCGGGAAGTGACCCTGGCACCAGGGCTCGTTCGCGCTCACCATCTTGTGGCCGCGAATGCTCTCGCCTCGGACGATGTCCGTGACGCGATCGACGAGCACGAACGGGTAGCGATGTGGCAAAATCTCGAGGATCTTCCGTACCTCGAGTTTGACGCTCTTCCGTGGATTGGTCGCCATCGTCCAAAGACCCCGCCGCAGACGCCCGAGCTCGCCGGCTCGGGTTACTTCTTGGGCGGCGCGGCGGGCAGCGTGGCGGGCGGCGTCGCGTTCGGCAACGCCAACGGTGTCGGTGCCGGGCCGGGAGCAGCGCTTTCTTTCTTGGTTGCCGCCTTGCCGTCGTCGCCCGAACCCTGGTTGTACAGGGTGATGATGCGATCGGTAACGTCCAGATCACTGCGCACGTAGGGAGCCGCTTGCTTGTCGATCACCAAGTCGAGGCCGTCTTGGGTGGCCAGGCGGCGGATCGCACCCATGATCTTTTGCACGATCGGTTGCGTGAGCTCGCCCTGCTTCTTTTGCAGCTCTTTGTTGTAATCGACGAACACGCCTTGCAACGCCATCATCTCGCGCTGCCACTTGTCCACGCGCTTGGCGAGCGCGGTCTTGCTCAGCACATCGCGCTGTTTCTCGATGTCCTCGCGCTCTTTCTGCAGATCTTCCTGCTTCTTGTCGAGCTCGCGCTGCTTGTTGTCGAACACCTTCTTGAGCGTGGCTTGAGCGCGGAGCCCATCCTCGGTTTCCATGATCGCGCGCTGCGTGTCGACGACCGCGATTTTGGACTGGGCGTGGGCCTGCGCGCTGCCGAGCAGCACGGCGACTGCGGACACCACGACACTTACGAACCGAAACGAGCTCTTCATGGGGTCCCGGCTTAGCGTTCGGGTCGGGGTAGGTCAAGCATGCGCCGGCCTGGGCCGCACGAAAGCAGGGGAAATTGCGCTCGGGCCAGAGGATACTGGGCGCTGCAGCATGCAATTTGCCGGCGGTCATGGCGGTCAGCGGGCGCTCTCGGGCCCGCTGTTCGGGCTGTGCGTGCTCGCGCTTTCGACCTTGGCCGCGCCCGCGCAAGCCGAGCCGAAAGCCAGCGAGCCGGCCCAGACGAGCTGCGTTGCGACCAAACCGTGGTCACGCCTGGGGAGCAGCGCGAAGAACTTCGCGCGCCCCGTGCCGCTCGCGCTGACCTGGTTTGCGGTGCTGACGCCATTGTCGCTCGCACCCACGGGCGTCGATCATCAGCTGCGCTTGGTCGCGCAGCACGACTTGTTCGGCAAGCCTCGGCTCGAGCCGGTCAGCGTCTGGACGCCATACGTGCTCGGTGGCGGTGTCTTGGTCGGTTACACGGTGGGCTTGGCGACGGGGTCGTGTGCGACGCAGCGCGTGCTCGCTCCGCTGCTGCAAGCGGGCGTCCTCAGTTACACCCTCATCGGCGTGACGAAGTTCGCGGTCGGTCGTCAGTGGCCGAACGGGGGCGCCGATCCGAGCGCGCCCGATCGTCTCGAACACCCCGAACGGGCGCGCGACTTTGCGCCCTTCCAACGCGGAATCGGCGCCTGGCCGAGCGGGCACACCGCGATCATGTTCGCCGGAGCCGCCGCGTTTCGCGCGTCGAACCCCGAGCTCGGCTGGCTCTCGTTTGCGGGCTATCCGCTGGCGGTGGGTGTCGCAGCGGGCATGTGGTTCGGCGATCACCACTGGGCGTCGGACATCGTGTCCGGCGCGCTACTCGGCGAAGCGATTGGCAGCAGCGTCGGCAAGAGCTTTTCCGAGACGCTGGGCGTGCCCGGCGCGCTCGCGGTCTCGTCACTGTCTGGCGGCGGCTTTTACGCCACTTGGCTGACGGCTTTTTGAAGCTCCGGGGGTAACGGGAGCCAGCGCTGAGCGGCCGAGCTCAGACGATCACGAAGTTCTCCGATTCGGCGGCTTCTTCCACCATTTGGCTGTGCTCTTCGTCGTGCTTCACGCACAAATCGTACAAGTCGGAGAACACTTTGGGGTGCGCTTTGACCAGATCCATCAAGCGCTCGGCCGGCAAAAACAGCGTAACCGTCGGATGCTGAGCGATGGCGTCGGCCAGCGCGGGCCGCCGAAATACCAGCGCCACTTCGCCCACGAGATCGCCGGGCCCGAGCGTGGCGACGAGCGTGGTGTCACCGTCCTTCTCGTCTCGATGCAAGAGGCCGACCTCGCCCAGCCCGATCAGGTGCAGGCCATCGGCGTCTGCACCCTGAGTCAGCAGCTTGTCGCCGGCTTCGAAGCTACGAATCGCGAAGCGCTCGATCAGCGCCGGGCGTTCGGCGGGGCTCGCCGAGCGGAGCACGAAATTGGTGCGCTGCAGATTTTCGAGCATGCGTCGCCGGCAGAACTCGGCGAAGCGGCGACCCACGCCGGGCGCGGACGCCACCACGCGATCGAGGGCGGCCTTCTTGGCGACCAACACCAAACATGGGAGCGCCGCGCGCACGGTGGCCGTGCGGGGCGCGCGCGAGAGCAGCGCCATCTCCCCGAACAACGCGCCGCTGCCCAGGCGCGCCAGGGCAATCGGCGCGGCCCCTGGCTTATTTCCAGCCTTCTGGACGTCGAGCTCGCCGCGCGCCACGAAGAACGCTTCGTCACCGGTGCTGCCCTCTTCGACCAACACGCTGCCGCGTGGCACGACGCGCACGCCCAAGATCTCGATCATCGCATACAGCTCCTTCTCGTCGAGTGACGAGAACAGAGTCTGCGGCGAAAGCTTGGGCGGGTCGCTCGCACTGCGATCGCTCTTGAAGGCCTCCACGCTGGTGTCGACGATGCCCTTCGCTTTGTCCAGCAGGGCTTTGCCCGCGAGCGACTCGGGGAACGGCGAGAAGTCCGCGGCGACCCCCGGGAGGTTGGGCGGAGCGCCGCGCTTGTCGAGCAAGCGGGCCGAGCCCTTGGCAAAAGCCTTCGCCACCAATGACAACGAGGCCGCGCTGTCGCCGCCGAATTCTCGCAGCTTGCAGGCCGCGGTGACCGACAGCGGCAGATTGCCGGAGTCTACCGCGCGCTCGACGGCCACCGCGAGACCGCGCTTGGCGGTCTCCGTTTCGCCGAGCGCGCCCAGCATCCACGCGCTCAAGAACAAGCGCAGCGGGGCACGCGGTTCGAGCTCGAGCAACGCGGCGCTGTAGCGAAGCGCTGCCTCGTACATGGAAGCTTCGGCGAACGTGAGCGCTTGGTCGAGCGAGCTTTGAGCCATAACCAACGATGATACGGGGGCTTTTCGCCGCTGTCACTCGCGCGCCGGCGACGCGCCTTCCGCTGCTTTTTGCTGGTTATTCGTCGCTCGTCACTCGTCACTCGTCGCTCGTCACTCGCCTTTGCCCGTGCGTTTCGGATCCCGCAGCCGGGCGATCACGGCGCTCATCGCGTTGGCGGTCGCGCCGACCAGCGGCACGACGAACGGATAATCCATGCGCGTCGGGCCAATCACGCCCACCGCTCCGCCGGCCTCGCCGCCTTCCTCCCGGTAAGGCGCGGCCACCAGGCTGACCGGAAAGCCGACCATGGCTTCCGTTTCTTCACCCAGGAATACGTTCACGTGCGTGGAAGCCAACGTGCGGTCGAGTAGAGTCAACAGGCGTTCGCGATCTTCGAGCGCGAACAACAGCTCTCGCACGCGCTCCACGTTGCCGAATTCCGGGCTCTCGAGCAGCCGAGATTGCCCTTGGATGACTACGTCGACGCCGCGCGTGCTGTTGTCGGTCGCGGCCCGAACCAAGTACAGACCCAAAAGGCGCAGGCTTTCGATCTCGTCGGCGTGGGTCGAGGCGTAGCTCACGAAATGCTCGCGGATGGCCGAGAGCGTGCGACCCTTGACGACCTCGCTCAGCATGTTGTGCACGCGCTCGAGCTCGTGCTCGGTCACGGCCTTGTCGACCTGGATGAAGCGGTTCTCGACGGTTCCGTCGGAGAACACCATCACACTCAGCAGCTCGAACGGGCGCGTCGGGATGAAGCGCAGGGTGAGCAGCGTGCGCGTCTCGGTGCGCGCGCGCACGAGCACGGCAGGCGCGCCGCTCAGATCCGAGAGCAGCTTGCCGGACTCGCGCAAGATGTCCGAGTCGGCGGTCAGATCGGCGAAGCGCTCTCGGATGCGCGCGGCGTCGCCCTGCGAGATCTCGCGCACTTGCATCAACGCATCCACGAACAAACGATAGGCGGCCTCGGTCGGGACCCGCCCGGCGGAGGTGTGCGGTTGTGCCAGGTAGCCCGAGTCTTCGAGATCCGCGAGCTCGTTCCGGATCGTCGCTGCCGAGAGCGAGAAGCCGTACTTGCGAGTGAGGGTGCGGCTGCCGACGGGTTCCGCCGTGGCAATGAATTCCGTGACGACCGCGTACAGCACCGAGCGGGCTCGCTTGCTGAGGGGCGGGTTGACCGACATTTGCTTCCGAGATCCTTTGCTCTTTCGCTGGGTTCGTCAAATTATGACGCGCGTCGTCGATTCGTGGCTCGACATCGGCACGGATTTGGCCCTTTCGCCGGCTTCGGGTCAGGCTCCCGGGGTGAGTCTGCCTTGGTCCGCGATTGCTGCGCTCGGGCTCGCGCTGCTCGGCGCGACGTCGGCGCATCCGTCCAAGCCGAAGCCAAAGCCCAAGGCGACGGCCGTGAAGCACGGCAAGCACGGCAGCGCCCATGCCAAGCCGATCCCGCTCCGCCGCGCGCCGGGCTCGCGCGCAGAGGCTTATGGACAGCTGACCCCAGAGGCTTGTCTCGCGCTCTTGGACGAACGGCACATTCCATATTCACGGGAAGAGCCCAAGCGTGGAGTGAAGATCCCGGTCCGCCTGACCGGCAGGCTCGCGGGCGTGCTCTATCGTACCGACTTTCCGGATGGCGAACGGTCCAGCGTGCCCTGGGAGATCTTCGATTGTCGGCTCGTGCTCTCGCTCGACGACTTTGGTGAGGTGCTGCGGGCGCATTCCATCGCCGAGGTGCGGATGTTCTCGGTTTGGCGTCCGCCCGCCAAGAGTTGGCCCATGACCGAGTGGGCGCGGCGCCACCAAGGGGCGCTCGCGATCGACGTGCGCGAGCTGCGCAAGGACAACGGCGAGGTGCTCAACGTGCTCGAGCACTTCCATGGCCAGCTCGGAGTCGAGCAGTGCGTGAAAGCGGCGCGTCCGCCGAACCCAGACTCGCCGCAAGCCCGCGAGCTGCACGAGTTGGTGTGCGCCGCTGCCGAGGCGCACGTGTTCAACAGCATTCTCACACCGAACTACAATCCGGCCCACAGGAACCATTTTCATCTCGAGCTCACGCCCGACGTCGATTGGTTCATGCTCCGCTGAGGCAAAACGCGAGCGGACGGGGCCGGCCGGAGCGGCGATAGCCGCCAGGGCGGAACTGAGCGCGGCCGAATGCGCCGTGAAATGCCGAAAGTAGCGGCTTATATAGCCGGGTGGCCGGCAAGCTTGGCGAAATCCTTGACAGTTTTTGGGTGGAACCCGATGATCCGGCTTCGTGCATACGTCACACCGGAGGACTCCGTGACCACCACGTTGTTGGCTGTCGATGACAGCAAGACCATGCGCAAGGTGCTCGAAATCACCTTCGCAGGCGAAGATTTTCGGACCGTTCTCTGCGAAAGCGCGGACGAGGCGCTGGGCAAACTCGGCGAGAACCCGCAGGTTGCTTTGGTCGACGCTGGCCTCGAGAACGCGGGCGGCTATGAGCTGTGCCAGAAGATCAAAGCGGCTTCGCCGAATATTGCGGTCGTGATGCTGTCGAGCAAACAGCAGCCGTACGATCGCGCGCGTGGTAGCGCGGTGGGGGCAGACGACTTCGTCGACAAGCCGTTCGACACCCAGCAGCTGCTCGAAAAGGTCACCACCATCGCTCGCCGCGCGGCTGCCGCGCCGGTGATGAGCGCCGTCGCGCCCACGGCCGTCGTCATGCCGTCGGCCAGCGCCAAGGTGGCAGATGCGGCGCCCGCCGCTCGGCCACGGGTGCAAACCTTGGCCTATGGTTCGAGCCCGAGCCCGGTCATCCCTGCCGCTGCCCCGGCGCCTGCGCCGGTGGTGCCCGCGCAACCGATCGCCCCCGCGCGACCGGCAACCGCCGGCGCACCCTCGATCGACGTCGGCTCGTCGCCAAAGGCCGCCCCAGCGGTGGCCGCCGCGGCGCCCGCTTCGAGCCCGAAAGCGGCCAGCAGCCCGCAAGCCGCTCCCGCGCCGTTGCCGGCTGATTTTGCGGGGAAGCTCGGCGGCTTGGGCTTGAGCAGCACGCAAGTGGAGGCCGTGCTGTCTCTGTCGCGTGAGGTGGTCGAGCAGGTGGTGTGGGAAGTGGTGCCCACGCTGGCTGAGACGATCATCAAAGAAGAGCTCAGGCGACTGCTTCAGGCCTGAACGCGCCGGGTGAGGCGCAGCGAGCCAGCGTGTCCGAGGTAGACGGCGAACAGGCGGGCGAGATCGTGCTCTTCGAGGGCCGTCGTGCACTCGTGCCCAGCGTCTCGGTGCTGTTGCTCGTGATCCTCACCCTCGGCCTTTGGCTCATCCGCCGCCTTTGGCACCGCGGTTCGAAATTGTACCGGATCACCAACCGCCGGATCGTGGTCGAAACGGGCGTGCTCTCGAAGCGCCTCGAACAAATCGACCTGTATCGGATCGCCGACTACACCGTGGACCGTCCGTTCCTTCAGCGCGTGATGGGCACCGGCAATCTCCTGCTCAAGACCTTCGACAAGTCCACGCCGGAGCTCCACGTCCGGGAAATCAAAGCCGACGTCGTGGCTCTATACGAAAAGCTGCGCGCCGCTACCGAAGCCGAGAAAGCCAAACGCGGTGTGCGGATGATCGACTATGAGAGCAAGGCGTAGCATGAGCGAGCAACCGATCCTGTACGATTATGCGTTCTCCGGCAATTGTTACAAGGTGCGCTTGCTGCTCGGTCAGCTCGGCATCGAGTATCGAACCCGCACCATCGACGTGATCGCGGGTGAAGCCCGCCAGCGCGCGTTTCTGAGCAAAAATCCGCTCGGCCAAGTGCCGGTGCTCGAGCTACCCGACGGCACTTGCCTGCGTGAGTCGAGCGCGATCCTCATGCACCTGGCCGAGGGCACGCGTTTTTTGCCTGCACCCGGACTGTCTCGCACGCGCGTGTTGGAATGGCTCTTTTTCGAGCAAAGCGAGGTGGCCAAGGTGATCGGCCGTGCGCGCTTTCGACGCACCTTCCCGGACGTCGTGCCCACGCGGCCGGAAGAGTTCGAGGCTTGGTACCGGCAAGGCAACCGTGCCTTGTCGATCATGGAAGAGCGCCTGCATGACTACACGTATCTGGTCGACGATGGCTACACCATCGCCGACATTGCGCTGTTCGGCTATGTGCACTGTGCCGAGCAGGGCGGCTTCAGTTTGGAGCCCTACGCCGCGATTCGCTCGTGGATCGAGCGCATCGAAGCAATGCCCGGCTACGTGACGATCGATCAGGCTTCGCCCGCGCAAAACGCGGGCTGAACCGCGACAAACGTGCTGGCACTAACGCTCGACTCTGGGTTTGCGATAATCTTCTGTGCAAGTTGCCCCTGATTTGGAAGACGACCGTCGAGCCTGCGCAACTGCGACTGGACATGCCGCTGCTGCCGGTGGTGTCCATTCTGCAAGCGTCGAAAGCGTCCACGCCGATTCGGCGCTGTGTGTTCGATAGCGCGGAAGTCGCGGTCGGCAGGGCGGTCGCGGAGCAGGAGCTTTGGCTACCCGAAGACGAGTGCGTGTCGCGGCGCCACGCACTGCTCAGGTTCGATGCCAGCGCGCGCTCGGCGACCATCGAGGATTTGAGTCGAACAGGCACGTTCGTGCAAGGAGAGCGGGTCGAGCGCGCGACGGTGCTGCCCGGTGAGGTGGTGCGCGTCGGCAACAGCTTCTTCCTGTTTCGCTTCGAGCCCGAGCCAGAGGCGAGACAGTCGACGGCAGCGCCGATCGACAGCGCGTTGGTCGGTGGCTCTCCGGCTCTGCGCGCGATCCGACGAACGCTCGGGCTCGTGGCTCGCAGCGACGCGACCGTGCTGATCTTGGGCGAATCGGGCACAGGCAAAGAGCTCGCGGCGCACAGCCTGCACGAGCAGAGCGGTCGCGGCGGGCCATTCATCGCCGTCAACTGCGGCGCAATCCCCGAAGCGCTGGCGGAGAGCTTGCTGTTCGGCCACCAAGCAGGGGCATTTACTGGCGCGAAGTCCGAGGGGCTCGGCTGGTTTCGTGCGGCCGAGGGCGGCACGCTGTTCCTCGACGAAATCGGCGAGCTACCGCTGCTGCTCCAGCCGAAGCTCTTGCGCGCGGTCGAGGAGCGAGCGGTGGTGCCGGTCGGCAGCACACGGCCGGTGAGCTGTGACGTGCGAATCGTCGCCGCCACCAACAAGGATTTATCCGATCGCGGACAGTTTCGCGCGGACCTGCTGGCTCGCATCTCCGAATTCGTGGTCGAGCTCCCGCCGCTCTCCGAACGGCGTGAAGACATCTTGCCCATCTTCTGGCGACTGGCTGGCGACTCTTCCGCAGAGCTCCATCCCGAGCTCGTAGCGGCGCTGCTGTACCACGCTTACCCGCACAACGTGCGAGACCTCAGACGCATCGTCACGCAGCTCGCGGTGCGCGGTGCCGGCAAGAGCGTGTGGGATGTCTCGCTGGTCGATGGTCTCGAGAGCTCGCGCCCGAGCCAAGCGCCGGAGCGCGAGCTTCGTTCGGAACCGCCGCTACCGGCCAGGACCCTGCCGACGCGAGTTCCTTCGCGTGAGGAGCTCGAGGCGCTACTGCGGCTGCACGGCGGCAACGTGGCAGAAATTGCGCGCGAGGTGGGGCGCTCACGCAAGCAGGTGTATCGCTGGCTCACCCAATACGAGCTGCCGATCGAAGCTTACCGCCGCGACGAATAGCTCCGTGTCCGTGGCGCGAGCTCGGCGCCGGCGGCGCCCACCTTCAGCGCGGTGCCCAAATGACGATTGCGGCGATCGCGACGATCGCGGCGATCAGCGCGACTGCGGCCCCCAACCAGTGGTGTCTGCGCGCGGCGTGCGCCGGTAACCGTGCGCGCGCGGCCTCGGGAAGCGCGAGCCGCGTGCCTGACTTGCTCGCGGCCGCCGCTGCCAGCCCGCTCTCGGCCTGAGCGGTGCGCGGAGCTTCATTTCCATCCTGCAGTTCACCGGCGAGGGATGCCTGCACTGCCTCGCTCGCAAATTCGAGCAGCGCGCGTCCGAGCGCGCGGGTGGTCGGAAAACGCTGCGCCGGATCGCGGGACATGGCCTTCAGAATCAGGGCTTGGAAGGCGTCCGGAAGGTTCGGATTGATGCTGCGCGGTGGCGTGAACTGGCCGGCGATGACTCGCTCGAGCAGCACTGGGTAAGAAGAATCTTCGATCGGCCGGCGTCCCGTGGTGCATTCGTACAGAATGACTCCAATCGAGTATTGATCCGAACGGCCATCGAGCGACTTCGAGTCTTGCGCTTGCTCCGGGGATACGTAGCCGATCGTACCCAGAAATTCGCCAGTGGTCGTCAGCGCATGCAGCGCCGGCTGGTCGGCGATCTTCGAGATCCCGAAGTCCAAGACTTTGGGTTTGATCGAGCCCTGCTCGACGGAGAGAAAGATGTTGTCCGGCTTCAGATCGCGATGAACGACGCCCAGATCGTGCGCCGCGGCCACCGCGGCCACCACGGGTGAGATCAGGTCTGCAGTCTGTTCGACGCCGAGCACCTTCTGACGCAGAAGGCAGCGAGCGAGGTCTTCGCCTTCGAGATACTCCATCACCAAGTAGGGCCGACTGCCGCGCCCCACGTCGTAGATGGCCGCGACGTTCGGGTGACGGATCTTGGAGGCGGTTTGCCCTTCCCGGAGAAAGCGCATGCGCACATCGGGGGACAGCGCGCGGCGTTCGTGCAGGGTCTTGATCGCGACCCTGCGCCCGAGATCGCGATCCGTCGCCTCGTACACCACGGCCATGCCGCCTTCGCCCACGAGGCGCGTGAGCAAATACCTGCCCAGGACCGTTCCAACGAGTGGATCCGCGTTCGGCTTTCGTCCACACGCGCTCATTGCACGATCGTACTAGCACACGGCCCATTGCCCCACGACTCGGCGGTAGCCCTGGAAAAATACTCAGTCATGCCGAGTGAATGAGGCCGCGCGACCTGTCGAAACCGAGCGGCCCGCCCGCGCCCTTCGCCGTACCGGCGCGGCTCGGCGTCGCAGTGCTATGCGTGGTCGAGCGCTAGAACGTCGCCCGCGCCAGTGCAAATTTGTTGTTGAGCGTGCGCTCGGTGAGGACCTCGAAGTTCTTCACCGGGCCGAGCTCGCTCTTCAGTGAGGCAATGCGGCTGTGCTCGGTGGTGAAGAACATCACCTTCGTGCCCTTTTTCTTTTGCTCGCCGATCCAGCTCTTGAACTTGGCCCCGCTGGAGACGAACGCCGGCACGCGATTGCCGGTGTAGAAGTTTTCGCCCTTCCAGTTCATTTGATAGGCGACGAACGGCTCTTCCGGTCCTTTGCGAGCCGTGTAGTAAGCGAGGATCGTCTCTCGTTGCCCCCAATGCGGTGAGGCTTTCACCAAGTACACGTCGAGCCCCCAGGCGGTCCAGAGCACGGCCACCGCCGCGAACAGCGCGAGCGCGTGGCGCTGCAGCTTGGGCCAGGCGAAGCCGAGCGCGAGCATGGCACACACCAGACTGAACGCCTTCAGGATGCCGTTGAAGTCGAGCGACTCCGTCGGCCAGGCGCGGCGATAGTTGTAAGTGAAGAGCTGCAGCAGACGCGCTTGACCCTCGATGTCGCTGAACACCGTGGTCGACAGATCACGCCCTACGAGCACGATTGGCACCGCCGCAGAGACGCCGAGCAGCGCGAGCACTGCGCGCTCGTGTTTGGCGCTGAACGAGTCGTCTCCCGCGTCCGCTGCTCGTCCGAATTTCTTCACCGTGTAAAGCGCGAGCAGGCCGCCAGCCGCGAGCAGCGCGCAGCCGAGCAGCGGCGCGCTGTGCGGCAGCTGGCTGCCCGTCACTCGGCCGCTCCAGGCGCCCGGGAACAGCCGCAGCGCACCGTACACCAAGAGCAGCGCGCTCGCGCCCAGCCCCGCACAGTAGCCGAGTGCGTGCTTCGGGCGGAAAAGCGGGGTCGGGCCGAGGACGCGATCGAGCATGACCCCGCTGAGCGCGGCGATCGGCGGGACCGTGGGCAAGGCATAGTGGTGAAACTTGGTCAGGCTGATCGCGAACATGGCGAAAGCCACCGTGAACCACAGCGCCATGAAGGCCATCACTTCACTGTGCGCGTCGTTGCGTTCGTCGCCGTAACGCAGCCACCAGAGCAGGCCGGCCGCACCGAAGCCGACCCAAGGAAAGAGGCCGTACCCGAGCTGCCAGACGTAGTAGCGGAAGCTCACGTCGTCACCCGTGTTGGTGTCGTGGACGTGCAAGAAAGCGCGCTTGTACATGTCGTGTCTCAGCAAGCGCTCCACGAACGGATCGCCGTGCCGCATGTACATCTGCATGTACCAGGGCAAGCACACGCAGGCGAAGATCAAGCACAGTGAAACCAGCTCGGCTCGCGCGTAATCCTGGTAGCGCCGCGCGGCGCCGAGGCCAACGAGCGCGATCACGATTGGCAGCACCAGGCCGGGCGCGCCCTTGCCCAGCGCAGACAGCGCGGTAAAAAACCAAGCTCCGAGGAAGTACAGGCGCTGCGCGCGGCGCTCCCCGCGATTGACGAACAAGAGTAGGCCGAGCGCCCCACCCCAGACCAAAGCGCCCAGCGCTGGCTGGAACACGCGATTGACGGGTTCCAGCCAGCGACACAATTCATTGCCCGGTAGCCCACAGTTACCACCCCCCGAGCCGGCCATGAATTCGTCCCAGTGCCAGCGAAAGCCAAAGTGCGCCGCTCCGAGCTGCAACGTGACATTGCGAGTCAGCAGGTACACGAGCTGCGGCAGCACCGAGAGCAATAGGCTGCCGAACAGCAGGTGAAAGGCCGAAAAGCGCAGACTGCGTGCGCCCACGCGCAGCGTGAAGCTCGGCGCGAGCGCCTCGGCCTCCGTGCGCATCGCGAGCACGACCAACGCGAGCGCCGCGGTCAGCGGCGCGACGTACGGCATGTCGGTCATGCTTTGGTGCGCGATCAAGTACCAATACGGAGCGGTGGTGAGCACTACCCCCGCGAGAAACCCGGCTCGTCCGCCGAACGTTTTCGCGACCGCCTTGTACAGCGAGTAGGTGGCAATCACCGTGAGCAGGAAGATCGGCAGCCGCGCGGCCCACTCTGGCGCAGGCGAAAGACCGGAGCCTGCCGCAGAAAGCATTTGGTCCGGCATGAAGTGCACGCCGGTGAGCGAAAAGCTCACTCCCTGCAGCCAGAAGTCCAACACCGGCTTCGACCAGAAGAAGCCGTCTTGTGCCCACCACAGCGAAAGCCAATCGTCGCGGGCCAGCATTTCACGGGCAACTTCCCCGTAGTGCACCTCCCATGGATCGCTGAGTGAGTAGCTGCCGAGCAGCGGCACGTACAAAAGTAGGTTGAGCAGCACCAACCAGAAGCCGCGCCGCGCGTACCAGCGCACGCCGTCGATCGCGAAGATGCGCAAGGCTTCGGCCAGGCGACAAAGCGCGATCACGAGCGCAATCAAGCCGAGCGTGACGAGTAGCCCCGCGCTAAAGACCGGCTGCGGCAGGACTCCCGCGACCGCGAGCCGAAGCACCACGACCGTGAAAACCAGTGCTCCGCCCAGCTCGGCGAGCCGCGGTGCGATACTGCGCAAACTGGGCGTCGCGAGCGCGGGCTCTGGGGCGAGGGGAGACGCCGGAGATGCTCCTGGTGCGGCCACGTCGTCGAAGGTGCCCAGCGCATCGAGCACGGCGAAGCTTCCGATCAGGAGCGCCGCAGCACAGAGCGGCACGCTCAGCGCGAAGTGGCCGTCGCACGCCATCAACAAAAACACCGGTAGCAACGCCAGAGCTGCCCAGCCGAGCTGCTTTGGTCGCGCGGGGTTCCCGCTCGGGATTAGGCGTTCGCCAGCATGGTCATCGTCGCTTTCGGCCAGCGCGCGCTGGATGGCTTCGAGCGTGGCTCGTGCTTCCGCTGAGTCCGCGGGGGGTTCGTCGTCTGACCGCATGCGCGGCGCCGATTGGTAGTGCTTCGAGCAGAAAGTAGCAAACGCGGCGTTCAGCCCTGCGACACGACGCGATTTCGGCCCCCGCGCTTGGCGGCGTACAGGCGCCTGTCGGCGGTGCTCACCAGCGCTTCGGGAGTCTTTTCGTCGAGCTCGGCGAATGAAGCGCAGCCCACGCTGACGGTGACCGTGAGCACTCTGCCCTCGTGGTCTACGCGCGCGGCCGCGACCCGTTCGCGCAAGCGTTCGCCCACCGTATGAGCCCCTGCGCCATCGATGCCGCGCAAGATCAGGGCGAATTCTTCGCCGCCGTAACGCGCGAACACGTCTTCGTTGCGGATCATGCCGCGGATGGTGCTGGCCAGCCCGACGAGCACCGCGTCGCCGCCTTG
>DASSMT010000085.1:0-2821 GCA_035688655.1 Polyangiaceae bacterium
CCCGTACGAGCGCATGGTTGACACCGAAATCATGGCGCTCGGATCCGGTCAGCTCATCGGCTCGCTCGTGGAGAAGCACGAGTTTAGCGAGCAAACCGGCATCACCACCATGCGCATCACGCAGACCTACGCATCGAAAGAGGCTCGTGACGGTGCGATCGCCTCCGGCATGGACCAGGGCATGGAGGCCTGTTACCAGCAGTTGGACGCGGTGCTCGGGTAGCTCTCGTCAGAAGCGCCCACAATGCCGCCAGCGCTCAGGGCCCCGCGCCCGGCCCCGCCCGGCAACACCCACCGCGAAGGACAATGCGGAACGAGCCCCGCACTCTCGCGTAATTCCTACTGGGGCAGCGATTCCGCGAACAGGTCGCCTGGCTGAGATCCGCGAGGGAAGCTGGAACGCTGCGGATTCGAGCGCTCACGAACGGGCGTGGCGTCCGAGCGCGGCTGGCTACCGAAGAGCGCATCGTTTTGATCCATTACGAACCGGAACGGATTCCAATCGTGCTAATCACAACGGCTAGCTTCCCCGGTATAAAGGTTCTGGCCCACCAATGACAAATTCGCTCGTTCACACTTCGTTCACTTCCATCCTCGCTTTGGGCGCGGCTCTGGTCGTCGCGACCGCTTGCGGCTCCGACCCGGCGAAGTCTCCATCTTCCGCTGCGTCGCATGCCAGCTCGCAGCCTGATCATGACGCGCCCATCACCGATCCTCCGGTTCCGCCGCCGGTAACCGCCAACCCGCTCAAGGGCGCGAAGCTCTTTGTCGATCCGGAGGCGAACGTGATGTTGAGGGCGAACTACCTGCGCAAGACGGACCCGGAGAAAGCCGCGCAGCTCGACAAAATTGCCAAGCAGCCACAAGCCCTTTGGATGGGTGAGTGGAACTCGAACATCTTCCGCGCCGCGCAGCACTTTGTGGATCGCGCGCAGCAGGACGGCAGCGTCGCTGTGATCATCGCTTACAACATTCCCCATCGTGACGCGGCTGCAGAAGCGGCAGGCGTCGGCGCCTCGGCCGGCGGTCTTGCCTCGAAGGAAAAGTATCAGCGCTGGATTCGCGACATCTACCAGGGCGTCGGTAACCGACCCGTCGCGATCATTCTGGAACCCGACGCACTACCGGGCATCACGAGCCTGCCAGCCGATCTGCAAGAGGAGCGCTACTTCCTCTTCAACGATGCGGTGAAGGTCCTCCGCCAAAACGCGCAAGCCGCCATCTACATCGACGCCGGTCACGCCAAGTGGGTGCCCGCGCGGGAAATGGCCGAACGCTTGAAGAAGGCCGGCGTCGAGCACGCTAGCGGCTTCTCCGTCAACACGTCGAACTATCGCACGACCGACGAGTGCGTCGCCTACGGTAAAGAAATCTCCGCGCTGATCGGCGGCAAGCACTTCATCGTCGACACCAGCCGCAACGGCGCTGGCCCGTACGAGGCCGCAAAGAATGAGCTCGAGACATGGTGTAACCCACCGGGCCGTAAGATCGGCCGTCCGCCCACCACCAATACCGGCGAGCCCCTCGTCGACGGCTTTCTCTGGCTCAAGCGCCCGGGCGAATCCGACGGTGACTGCCAGCGCAACGAACCGAAGGCTGGCGTCTTCTGGCTGGAGCAAGCGCTCGAATACACGAAGTGACCCCGGGCGGCGCCCGTAGCGCTGCTTCGATCTAGAGCCCGCACGTCGAGTGAGATGTGCGGGCTCCTCAACCGTCAGTGCCAGAGCTTCGGCGTCGATCTCATAACCCGAGGTGCGAGCTCGAGCGCGCGGCGAAAGCGCGCTCTGAGCTCGAAATTTGGCTCGAAACGAACTAGCGCTCGAAGCAGTACAGATTGGCAACCTCATTGCACGCCTGCATATTGCCTGCCCACCAGGTGGGCGCTGATGCGGTGGCAGCCCCCCACCACGCAGAGCCAGCCGCGCTAGAAGTCCAGTTGCTGCAGTTGAGGATCTGCGTTGTCGAGGACGGCGCCACCGCGTTGCCCGTCCAGGCGTTTTGATTGCTTAGATAGGCTCCGGTCGAATCGACGTTCAGGGAGGTCAACAGGGTGTCCGCGGTGGCAGCGGCCAAGTCCGACGCGCTGGCCACCAGCTGAGCGCCATCGAGCCGGAACCAGGGCTGCCCGGTCAAGCTGATACGACTGGCATCGGTGGCCGCTACGGTCGTGGTCAGCAATGCGCGGTAGGTGGAAGCGTTGGCCAGACCAGCAGCCGTAGCTTCGTTTTGGCACAGAGTGTCAGCAGAGCTGACGCCTCCTCCCGGCAACCACGCACTCTTGGAGACGAACGCGTGACGCCCCGTGCTGGGAACGACGGGCGCGAGTACGGCGGCCATGCCAGTGTCATTTTCAAAGCAGTAGACCGGGGTCAGCGAGTTGCCACAGGCATCTCCGCTGATCACGAACGAAAAAGTCCAGTTCCCGGTGGTATTGGTCGCATTTCCGTTCCAGGTCGACCCAGTGGAAGCGGTCCAATCCCCGCAGGTGGCGTCGGGTAATGCAGCGCCGTCCGGGCCGGTGCCGGTGGCCACCGCGTAAGCTTGCTTTCGATAGGTATTCATTTCCGTCAAACTGGGCGGATAGAAGATCTTGCCTGCGAGCAGGCCGGTCATGCTCGTAGCGAAGGGACGGCCGTCAGCGCGGATCCAACCAGACGTCGATGCGCCAACGTGCGTGGCAGCGTTGATGTTCGTGGTCGCCGCAGAGGTTGAGAGCCAAGCTCTCCAGCGCGTGCCGCCGAGAAACGCTGCGGCGGCTGAATCGGAACAGAGCTTGTCTGCCCTGGAAAGATCTGAGCCGATCTGGTACGGGGGGATCGTT
>DASSMT010000138.1:0-19767 GCA_035688655.1 Polyangiaceae bacterium
AGGGACCTTCGTATTCGCTCGGTTTGGGGCTCGGCTTGAGTCGTATCGGTGTGAACTCGGCTGGCGATTGGGTGACGCTCACGATGTTCCAAGTGGCGCCGACTGCGATCATCGACCTGTGGCACTCCAAGGACGGCCGCGCGCGCGCAAACCTGGTCGGCTCCGCGGGTTTCGCGCGTGCGTCGCTCGACGCAACGGTGACGTCCACGGACTGCGTCAACAACCCGAACGGCAGCCAGACGTGCACGAACTCGACCAGTGACGGGACGGCCAGCGCAATTCTGATTCCGGTGATGTTGGGCTTCGGTGGCGACTACTTTTTGAGCCGTAATTTCGCTTTGGGCGCCGAATTCGGCCTGCAAGGGCTGTTTCTCGCCAGCGCAAAGACCAACTCGGGACAAAGCTCGCAGAGCGTGGACGCGGGCGGCAACGCGCAGTTCGCCTATGCGGCCCTGCGCGCGACGTTCGTAATCGGAGACTGAGCGGACGCCGCGAGGCTTCGAGGCAAGCCGCGCGCGGTTCGAAACGGCGCTCGGCTAGGGGGGAAAGAGCGCGCCCATGGTGGCGCCGTGGTTCGTCTGAGCGTCGTAGTTGGCTTCTTTCGCCTGACAGTCCGCCAAAATGCTCTGGAAGCGCGCGTTCGCGGCGCTCGACACCGCGTTGCAGTCGACGTTCCCCGGGATGCTCGCCAGGTCGTCATAAATGCGGTTGGCACAATCCAGCCCCAGCTTGCCGTGCCCATACTCATGGCAATACAGGGCACTCAGGTAAGTTCGCCATTGCGTAACCAGCACCGGATCGGCCGACGCGGGCCAATCCCAATTGGGCAAGCTGTAGTCGATGGTCAGCGTGACGGTCCACTCGGGGGCTGCGCAGTTTTTGTAACTCCAATGGATGTACCAATTCGTCTGCGCGTCGTAGTCATGCCCGCGATTGGCGTTGATGCTGCTCCGCAGCTGACTCGCAGTGCTGCCCATGACCGCGTAAGTCTCGACCTGTTCGGTGGCCGTGAGGTTCGTGACATCGCCGACGGAGAGCGGCGCAGCGCAGCTCGTCAGCCCGCCACCGCCCGCCGCACCTGCTGTACCCGCCGCATCTGCCTGTCCGCCGCTGGTGCCCGCACTGCCGCCGCTGGCACCCGCACTGCCGCCGCCACTCCCACCTCCGGCCCCCGCAGCGCTGTGCGGAGCCCCGGCAGCGCCCGCACTCTCACTGACGCCCGCCCCGGCGCCAATGCCAGCCTGGCCGCCCGACGCACCCGCGACACCTCCACCGTGGTCACCTGCAGCTCCGCCGGCGTTCGCGCCGCCCTTACCGCCTGCAGCCGCGTGTTCCGACGCCCTCCCCGCAGAACCAGCAAATTTGTCTTCGTCGCTCTGGCTCCCGCAAGCAAGTAGGTTCCCGGCAATGGCGAGCAGCCAAACCCGGGAACTCCAATCTCTACCAACGATTCGCATGCAGTTTGTTCTGATAGTACCCAAGACTGTTGATTTGGGGGTAGCGGGCCGAGCGCGCGCTGCGCGACGCAAAGCTCGCGTCGTGGCTCAGTTGGCACGCTGTAGTGCGCGCTCGAGTCTGGCACGCTCGTTGCCGAAGCTGAGCATACGCCCCCGTCGTGGGAACCAGGCTATCCTGCTCGGGCCATGTTCTCCCCTCACCCGCTGCTCTACGCCGAACGACAGCTCGCGCGCGATCGGGCTGCGACGCTGACTTTTCCCGGGCTCCTCGAGCACAAGCTCGCGCGCATGACCGGTTCGCCGCTGGGCTATTTGCGGGGCGCTGCGGGGCTCTTTTATGAGCTCCTGGCCGAGCATCCGGAGCTCGCTCTGGGGCCGGACGGCGAAGGCTGGTTGGTGGGTGATGCGCACTTGGAGAATTTCGGTGCATTTCGCAGTGAAGACGGGCGCGGCGTCGAAGCGGTCGTGTTCGACATCAATGACTTCGACGAGGCGTTCGTGGGGCCCTTTCGCTGGGACGTGGTGCGCTTGTTGACGAGCGTGGTCCTCGGCGGGCGTGAGCTCGGCTCGGACGGCAAACAGAGCGTGCGCTTGTGCTCGCTAATCCTGGAGGGTTACGTGCCCGCGCTGTGCCAAGGTCGAGCGCTCACGGAAGTGCCGCAAGCCGTGCGCCGATTGCTCGACAAAGTCGCTGGTCGCACGCACAAGGACTTGCTCGATCGCAGAACCGAGCGCGCGGGCGCCGGGCGGCGCTTCGTACGCGGGGATCGCTATCGGGATTTGGGCCCCGAGCTCGCCGAAAAGGCGCGGGCAGCGTTCGCGCGCTACGTCGAACGGCTGGATCCGGGGCGAACGCAAGCGCGCGATCACTTCCTGGTCGAAGATGTCGCCTTTCGCATCGCGGGCACGGGTAGCTTGGGAGTATTGCGCGTCGCCGTCTTGACGCACGGCAAGGGTGAGCCCGATAGCCGCTGGATTTTCGACATGAAGGCCCAGGGGGCTGCGGCGGGTCAAGGCTTGCTCGGGGCAGCGGCCGAGCCGCTCGCGTCGCTTTCGCCGGCGGAGCGCGTCTTGCGAGCGACTCGAGCCTGTTTGGTGCACCCGCCGCGCATGCTGGGCACGACCGAGCTTTCCGACGCCAGTTTGTTCGTCCGTCGCTTGCTGCCCCAAGAGGACAAGCTCGATCTGTCGCGTCTGCGGCCCGAAGAGCTGCCGGAGCTCGCCCGCTATCTGGGCGCGCTGCTCGGCTCGGCGCACCGGCGCGGCGCGATCCGCCCCCCGGCAGCGCTCTGGAGCGCGGCCGAGCAGGCGCTACTCACCGAGCACGCCATCGTGATCGCGGGCCTGCACGAAGCGGCTTACCTCGCTCTGTGCAAGACGACGAGCGCCTGAGCTTCACTTGGGCAGCTTGTCGAACAGCTGGTCGACGGCGTAGGCCAAGCGCTGCTTGGCCACCTCCACCGAGTTGCTGCCGCGAATGTCACCTTCGGCAGCTCCGAGCCAGACCGTCTTGCCCGTTTGGCCATCGACGAGCTCGATGAGCAGCGCACCCTTGCCGACTGGATCCAAGGTGGACGCCACTTCGCCGTGCTTGCTCTTGATCTCTTCCAGCTGTTGCACGTCCGCCAAGATCAGCGTGGAGACGAGCAGCTCCGGCGAGCTTTGCGCCTGGGTCATGCCGCGCTCGCGCAGCTTTTTGTCGATCAGAAACTGCACTTCGGACTGAGTGTCGAGGTCTTTTCGCGTCCAAGCGCCGGTGCTGTCCGCCAGCACGCCCGCATTCATGTTCCAAGCGTAGGACTTGTACGCCGTGAGGTTCGCCTTGGGGTCGGCGGCCGAGTGCACGTGAATGTCCGACGTGGGCGTCGACGCGCAGGACAGGCACAACGCGACGCTCAGCGCCGCGACCGACAGCATGCTGCTCAAACGATTGAAAACGATGTTCATTTTGAAGCTCCCCGAAATCTCGGTTCGATCGAGCGCGTACTTCTCGCAGATCGAGAGCCGTGTCAACGAGGGGCGCAGTAGCTAGCGAATCCGGTAGTCGAGCACAGAGATGTCACTTGCATTCTTGCGTGCCACGACAATCGACAATTCGGACCGGAGCGGGTTGCACCCGTTGCTGGTTACAGGCACTTAATCCGCGAGGGCGCGACCGCTACGTCGTCGTACCAGACTTTGCGCGCGGGCCCGTGCAGCTGGTTGAAGCCGAATTTGAAGTTCTTGAGCGAGCCACTGAACGAAGCCGGATAATCCGTGGCGTCGATCTGTTGCATGCCATTGATGAACAACTGCTGGTGCTTGCCCTGGCTATCGAAAGAGATCTCGATGCAATGCCACATGCCCTTGGGCAGGCTGTACGGCATCGTGCCGCCCGAGGTGAGGCGACCGTAGCCCGTGGGCCAACGCACGGCGTCCGAGGTGTTGAAGGCGATGCCCACGTCTTCCGCGAACTCGATCGAGGCTCCGTTCGGGTCGTCGCTGACCGCGCCGCTGGCGAACACGTTGTGGTCGGCGCCGCCCAGATCGAGCTCGGTTTGTTGGATGTAGAAGCGGACCCAAAACGGACCCGACGGCGCGGGCACGGCCAGCATGCGATACGCACCCGATCCGCCCGCTTCCGAGCCGGACTTCACCCGCAGCGAGGATTTGCCGCTATGGGCGAGCGTGCCGTCGACCTCGAAATCGCGCGTCCACTCCCCGGGTGCCGCATTGTATTTGTAAACCGCGCCCGTGGGCAGCGTGCTCACTTCGAAGCCGGAACAGAAGGTCGCATCGGCCGGGCACGCGCTGGCCGCGCCACCTGCCGCTGCCCCCGCGACGCCAGCTCCGGCCGCGCCGCCGTTGCTCGCTCCGCCCGAGGGCGCGCCAGCTGCGGGCGCGCCGGCGGCCGCCGAAACCGTGCCGCCGCTGCCAGCACCACCGCTGCTTGCGCCAGCCAGCGATCCGCTCATTCCAGCGCTCGAGTTCGCGCCCGCAGCGCTGGCCCCAGCTGCGCTCGCGCCGCCCGCAGGTCCGCCGGCAGTGCCGCCCGCAGGAGCACCCGCATGGCCCTTGTCAGGAGCAGGCGTGTCAGTGCTGGAGCACGCCGGCAAGAGACCGAGACCGACCGCGCTCGCGGCCGCAACCAAGATCGACGGAGAAATTAAGGCAAAAGAACGCATGTACGAAACGCGGACGATGACTGATCAATCAAAGTAAGTCACCTTAACCGCTGTATCGCCACCGGTAAATTGCACGAAAACATCGCAGCCCGGGTTTGGTCCTGATTTGAGCACTGCGTCCACGTAGTTGCCGGTCAGTGACCCGGTACCATTGCCGCCGCAGTAGACGAACGAGAACGGCACCGGGTACGTCGCGGTGCCGGGCTGCGCCTGAAGTTTCACTTGGACCGTCGCCCAACCCGGGTTGACGACGAGATGCACGCAATCGTTGGCCTTAACATCCTTCGTGTCCTGTTGGTTGAAGGTCACCGTCGCGTGCGCCGCGTCACAGGTGATGCCGCTGCCGCCGCCCGCTTCGCCCGAGCCTGCGCTGCCCGTAGTTCCGGCGCTCGCTCCACCAACGCTCGCCGAACCCGCGCTGCTCGAGCCAGCCGCGCCGCCTGCGCTCGCTCCGCCTGTGCTCGCGCCGCCGCTCGGCGAACCCGCGCTGCTCGCGCCCGCTTTGCCCGTGGAGCCCGCGCTCCCCGCACCACCGCTACCGCTGCCTCCCTTGCCCGCGCTGCCCGGCGAGCCCGCCGCAGGCGAGCCACTCACGCCGTTGCCTGCCGCACCTGGCACTCCACCACTACCGGAGTTCGCGCTGCCGCCTTCACTTGCACTGCCGCCGCTGCTTTCGCTGCCGCTGCCGCTGCCACCAACACCGAGTGGACTGCTGTCCGAAGGCGCCGCGTTGATCGCAGTCGCACACGCCCAACCGGGAAACGCCAAAAAGGCCAGCAACGCGAGGCGCACGGGCGCCCCCGAGTTCGAAGAAGACATGCTCCCAAGCGTGACAGAAAACGCACACTCGGGAAGCGTCGAGAGTCGATAATGATTGGCAATCTGCGTGTGTGTCAGTGTCCGCTGCCTGCTCCGACTCGCTTACTCGACCGCACTCATCGCTACTGTTTCGGGACATCGATGCGCGCGGCCGCGCTTGGCGTCGAAGCGCGCGCAACGCCGGGCCCGAGCCCGATTGCCGCCAAAATTGCGGCTGCTTGCCGCGAGCCGGCGCATCTGGGAGGGTCAGCGCGCGATGGATGAAGAGCGACTGGTTCCGGTTTCGCCAAGGCATTCGGTGTTGCTCTCACGGGAGTACCTGACGTTCATCGATACGCCGCCGCAGCGCGACTATGTGGTGAGGACCGTTGCCAAGCGCCAAGTCGGCAAGATGATGCTGATGTCCGGGGATCTGGTGATTGCCAGTGCCGAAACCCGAGCCGCGTTCCCACTCGCGGCCCAGTTTCCGCTGCATTTTCGCAAATCGTACTTTCCGGGCCAGATGCACGGCGACACGAAAGACGAGTTCGACAATCACGCGCGCGCTGCCGCGCTGATCGACATCCCGCCGCCGATCGGGCACACGCCAAATACATTTCGCAGCTGCTTGCTGCCTGGACAGCCCTACTCGCGCATGTCTCCGTTCAACGCCGAGCCGCAAACCGCCAACATCGCGCTCGCCGAGAAGCTGCCACTCGCCGCCGCCGCGGGCCTGTGGAAGTTGTGCGAAGAGGCGCTGGCCAAGCATCTGGCCTTGCAAGCCGGTGGCCTCGCACACGGCGACGCCGAGCTGCACAACTTGATCGTTTGCCCGACGCCGCTCGAGCTGATGATGATCGACTTCGAAGGCTCGGTGGATCGCGCGACACAGAGCGAAGAGGCCTGGGAAAAGCGTTGTGCGACGGACCTCGTGCCGCTCTTGCGCGAAGCGCTGTACCTGCAATGCGCGCTCGGCCGGCAACGCGGCAAACTCGCCGAGCTGTCCGCGGAGCGCGCCCGAGACTTGCTCGACTATCCGGAGCAATTCACGCGCGCCATCGACCAGAGAGCCAGCGTCGGCGGCTAGTGCACTCCGGCCCGCGCGCTCAGGCCGGCGCGATGGCGTCGATTTGCGACAGCTCTGCGGCCGAGAACTCGCTGTTTCCGAGCGCGGCCACGGCGTCTTCGATCTGAGAGACGCGGCTTGCGCCAATCAGCGCCGAGGTCATGCCCGGGTGGCGCAGCACCCAGGCGATCGCCATTTGCGCGAGCTTCTGCCCACGCGCACTGGCAAGCTTGCTCAAGCTCCGGATCTGCGTGAGCTTCTCGGGCGTGACCTGCTCGGGGCGCAGGAAGCCATGCGATTTGCCCGCGCGCGAATCCCCGGGGATCCCGTGCAGGTATTTGTCCGTCAGAAGCCCTTGAGCGAGCGGCGAAAAAGCGATGCCGCCCATGTTCTCGGACTCGAGCGCGGCGAGCAGCTCCGGTTCGATCCAGCGGTTGAAAATGCTGTACGCCGGTTGGTGGATCAAACACGGCGTGCCGAGCTCGCGCAGAATCTGCGCTGCGCGCCGCGTCTCCGCGGCTGGATAGTTCGAAATGCCGACGTACAGCGCTTTGCCGCTGCGCACCAGACGATCGAGCGCGCCCATGGTTTCTTCGAGCGGCGTCTCGGGATCGAAGCGATGGCTGTAGAAGATGTCCACGTACTCGAGCCCGAGCCGACGCAGGCTCTGATCGGCGCTGGCGATCAGATATTTGCGCGAGCCCCATTCGCCGTACGGCCCGGGCCACATGCCGTAGCCAGCCTTGCTCGAAATCACGAGCTCGTCGCGATGGCCGTGCAAATCCTCGCTCAGCACACGACCACAGGTGAGCTCGGCCGATCCCGCCGGCGGCCCGTAATTGTTTGCCAAATCGAAGTGCGTGATGCCGAGGTCGAAGGCCCGCAGCAACATGGCACGAGCATTCTCGAACGTGTCGACCCCGCCGAAATTGTGCCATAAGCCGAGCGACACCGCGGGCAACTGGAGACCACTCCGGCCCACTCGGTTGTAACGCATACTCTGGTAACGACTGTCGGCAGCTCGGTAAGTCATCAGGGCGCGCAGTATGCGGCATACCGGACAAAATTGAAGTTGGGTTTTTGATGGTCACGCGGCGCGGCGCGCGTCGGCCCAGCCTTCGGCGTCGCGTTGCGAGCAAAACCGCCGAGCCGGACGCAGTAACGAAGAGCAACAAACCGAGTGCCCTTCAGCGAACAGCGCAGGCCGTGTCACGAGCCGCGCGCCTGGCATTCGTCAGCGGAGGGCCCGCAGCGCTTTCACTTGTTTCAGGATCTCCGCCCGAATTGTATCTTCGATCGTTTGGAGGAAGCCGTCTTGCGGGTTGCCCGCCGTCTCGGTGAACCAGGGATCCATCTGCGTGCTGATGTTGAAGTCGACTGAAGGGCAGTTCGGCTCGTTCAACTCCGCGGGCGTCTTTTGGATGCCCAAACGCGACAGGAAGCTGCCCACGAAATCGGCACCATAGCTGGCTACCGAGAAATCCGAGGCCGTGACGATCAACGCCACATCCGAGGGTTTCTTCAACTTGCCCCCCGGCAGCGGCATCATGCTGAAAGTGTCGTACAGGGCAGTGTTGAGTTTGTTCAACTTGTCGAGATCTTGGTTCCAGGTGCCGTCCTTGCGCTTGAAATTGACGGCCCAACTCAGGATGGTCTGGTCGCTGCCGAGCTGCTTGAAGAAGTCATAGTGGCCACCGTGGACGATTTCGTGGTTCGACTTTCCGACGAACCAAGCTCGGATGTCCTTCACCTGCTGAGCAATCTCGGCCTGCGGGCGACCTTGCTTCTCCGCTGGCAGACGCTGCACGAACGCGAGGCAAAACGGATCGTCCGGTCCTGCCATGCTGCGCAGCCGGCAGTACAGCTTCTTGCTCGAGAAGATGCACTGTTCGAGCACTTTGCCATAGCCGGCTCGGGTTGGGCGGATAGCCCTGTGGCTCACGTAAACCGCCGCTGCGGCAGCGCCTGGTTTGCTGCCTTCGATCCCGAACACGCCCACCGTCGGGTCGGCATCACCGTGAAAGACCACTGGCGACTTGAGCGAAACCAGGTTTCGCATGTCGCTATTGCGGTAGCAGAGCGCGCCTGCAGGGTAGGGAATGTAGCCCGCCTTGTGCGGGTCCACCGTGACCGAGTCGGCCGCGCGCAGTGCGACGTAGCACTTGATGATGTCGTCCCTCATCGGCGTCTCGGGAATGGCCTTCAGCACCAACGCCTGGGGTAGCTCGAGTGAGCGGAACGGCGCGCCACGACGTTGCGGCGCGGGCTTCGGCTGGGCGTGATGGAGCGTGGACGCGAAATATCCGCCCCACGCGGCGTCCGCATGAACGGTGAATTCCAGACCCTTGTCGCGGAACTCGTCACGCAGCTCGATGATCTCGTGCAAGGGATCGACGGCGCTCTCTTCGGTGGAGCCGATGACGGCCACGACGGCAATGACGGGGGTCTTGGTATCGAGCGCACGCTGCAAGCGTGCGCGCAGCGTGCGCTCGTCCCCCGGGAATCGCCCGGCGAGGTCGACTTGCTGGCGCGCGTCGAGATCGACGCCAACGCTCCACAGCTGGTTCGTTCCCAGGCCGAGCAAGGCGGCGGCCTTCGGCCAGGAATAGTGGTTCGTCGTCGGCGACGTCATCACCGGCAGGTTCCCGAGACCCCGGCTCTGGAGATACGCTTGGCACGCCCCCGCCATCCCCAGCGCAGAGACGGTATACTTTGCCATCAACGGCGCGAGCGCCGCGGAGGAGATGCCCAATTGCTTTTCGATCTGCGTCGGGAGCTCGAGCACGGCGTCGATCGGCAGATTGAACAGCTCCCAAGGCGTGCACTGCCCGAGCTTCTTTTGCCGCCCATCGAGCAGGGGCACGCTCAACTTCAGGATCGGCGCCGCCGCTTTTTCGCCGCGCGCGGCAGCCTGCAAGGCGGATGGATAGAACTTGAGGTTGCGCGCCATCCACAGCCCCTCCATGTTGGCGATCGAACCGTCGCACGTGATGTGCCCCCAGGGCCGGGGCGCCGAGGAGCTGGCGGAAGGGACCGCGAAGCCGAGCATGCGGCACAGGTCGTCGCCGACCGCGATCTCCATCATGGTGGTGACCGGCGATGCTTCAGCGGCCACGTTGTTCTGGTTGTAGAGCATGGCCGCAAAGTATCCGGCAAGCCCTGGGATGGTGACGTCCCACAACATGTGCCCTTGGCTGCGCATGCTGAAGAAGGCCCCGGATTCCTGCAGCGCGCGCAGCACGTTCGCAAATTCTTTTTCGAGCTTCTTCGCCGAGCGCTTGTAGGCGGGGGAGAGCTTCATTTCTGGAGTGATGAAGCGAGGGTCCTTCGGGTAGACCTCGCTGCGGAAGCGAAGGTGCGAGAGCAGCGCCTGGTCGACGAGTCGCCGCATCAGATCGCCGTTCTCTCCTTTGGGACCGAGGAACCACGCGCTGACGGCGTCCGTGCCCCTGCCCAGCAGCTCGATCCCGTGCTTATCACGGAGCTTGTTGCCCGCTTTCGCTACCCTGTTTGCACGATCCTTCATGTTATGAACCTATCATCATGAACATGAGCAAGAAAGCGAAGGGCGCGTTCAAGCAGACTTCCGCCAGCGCGGAGTCAGACTCCAAGTCTCGGTCTCGAAGCAAGCTCACTCCGGATCAAGAGAAGGATCTGAAATGCATGCTGCAGCCGGACCCGATGCCGATGGAACCGGACATGCGCCGACATGCCTTCATCATGGTCGGCGAGGAAACTCTGTTCCTCGTGCACATGACGATGTTCCATATGGAGGAGCACTGCTATCAAATCGTGCTCCGCGCGCAGCTGCCGTCGGAGGTCATGACGCAGTTCCGCGAGTGGCGTCGGCAGAAACCGGAACAGGCCTACTTCCTGGCGAACTTGAAGGAGTCAGCGTTGGATATCCCGCAGCTCGCGAGCGGCCAGCTCAGCTCCTTCGATGCCGAGATCTTCGAAGGCATTCCGGACCGTTCACCGCCGAGCGCGCCGAAGGGTCAGTACGAGAAGTGGCCGTGGACCCAGCCACCGGCGATCGCCAAGGTTCGGGTCAGCGTCGAGCGCGTGGTCTACTTCCGTCACTTCGACTTCAACTTCGACTATCCCAAGCATCTGACTTACGTGCTGTTCGGCGCCGGCAATGAGGCCCACATGCAAAGCTATCAGACCAAGGAGCCGGACTACGATCACATCCTGAGTCTGGCCAAAGCCCCGGATTGGCTACCAAAGGACAAACTCGAGTCCGCCGTCACGGTGAACTTTCCGAAGCTCCCGAGCCGCCCGGTGCGCGTGCAAAATCCGCTCACGCGCAGGCAATACGACGTGCGGTATCAGGGCTTCTGGAAGTATTTGGGCTTCCAGTTCACGGAGCTGCACCCACTTCAGCTCGGCACGACCTGGTGGTTCTCGAACTCGCCACTGAACCTGCTGCCGCCGAAGGCACCGCGAAAACGCGGTGCGCGCTGAGCTCGCCTGAGTCACGCCCAGACGCGCGCGCGAACCGGCTGCGAAATCCCCTTCAGCTCCAGAACCCGCGTTGGCAGCTCGGCTGCGTCGAAGCCTGCGGCCTCACACAGTTCCGCGCTGAGCAATGCCTCCCCGGGGCCGCTTTGAGCGCACATGCGTGCGGCCTTGTTGACCTCGATGCCCCAGACACGGACGTCGGAGATGCCTTCCTCGGCCCCGCGGATGGTCCCGATGTAGACGGGCGCGGTGTGAACCGCGACGCCGAACGTGAGCTCGTTTTCAGCGCTGTTCTTGCTGAGATCGACCAACCGCTGCACTGCGCCGAGCGCCTTCTTGGCGGCAGTAGCGGTGCGAACGGTCGGTAGATCGGCTTCGGAAACGCCGGAATCGGCCTCGGAGACCCCCGAAAAACCCGAAGGGTACAGCGCGAACACTTCGTCGCCGACGACGTCCATCATGAAGCCGTCGGTCTCGACGAACACCGAGGTGGTGCGTCGGTAGAAGGCGTTGATACGCCGGACGTACTCTTCCAGCCCGAGAGACTCGGCGAGCGCGGTCGAGCCGCGAACGTCGGTGAAGACCATGGTCATCGTGACTTTGGCGCCACCAGGATTGGCGCGGATGAACTGGTCGCACAAGCTGCAGAAGCGTGGATTGCGGTTCGAAGGCCCGGGATGGTCGTCTCCCCAACCAGCTACGGGGAGCAAGCCAAAGGGAGCCATGCACAGCCGGCAGCGAGGTGGCAGCCCCTGCTTCTGGAAATGCTTTTGTTTCGCGATCAAATCCGGGTGACCGATCGCGAACAACAAGCGCCAGAGATCTTCGTTCCAGGTGATGGGAGGTTGTGTCATCAGCGATTCCTGTCCTCAGGATCCAGATTTTCGGGTTGCGGAGACTGGGCAGCGTCCTGCCGAAGTTCCAGCTCGCGAAAGCGCTGCGCGAGGCTGCGCATCAGCGCAGCAGGCCAGCCCACCATTGCGCCCGAGCGCTCGATGGCGTCGCGGTCGATCACGAGCGCGGTGCATTCCTCCAGAGCTTCGACGCTGGCCGTGCGTGGCGTGTCGAGCAAGAGCGAAAGCTCACCCAAGATGTCGCCAGGGCCAAGCTTTCGTAGCGTCGTTTCTACGCCATTTACTCGCCGGAACACCCGGCAATGGCCGCTGACGAGCATGTACGCCGTATCCTCGATGTCGCCTTCCCGGACGAGCAGGGAGCCTGCGCTGAACCTACGTCGCGGCAAGTGAAAACCGCCGAGCAACAGGGCCCGCACGTCGTCGCGCAAGTCCGTCACCGACTGGTAGCGGTCCTCCCGGCGTGGAGCCACCGCTCGCTCGATGATCTTGCATACTCGGAACGAAACGCCCAGGCCCTTTGCGACTCCCGCGACGTCGATCACTTCACCCCTGATCGCCAGGGCTTGGCAATGCGACGATGACGTCCGCCCGTACGGGGTCGCACCGGTCACGATCTCGAGCAAGATCGCGCCCAGCGCGAAGATGTCGGCGCGCTCGTCGAGCAGTTCGTTGCGGGCCTGTTCGGGCGCCATGTAGGCCGGGGTGCCGCGGACCCCACCGCGCACTTCATGCACTTTGGGCCGGGAGAGTCCCCAATCCATCAGGTAACAACTGCCATAGTCGCCCACCATCACGTTGTCGGGCTTGATGTCGCAGTGCAGAATGTCGCGGCCGTGAGCGTATGCCAGCGCGTCGCAAATCTTCACGAAGATCTCGAGGCCATTCTGCAGGCGCTCCCGGCTGCCGATGCAGTGTTCAGGGCTATCCAACCAGCTGCCGAGCGTCCTCCCCTTCACGGCCTGCATGGTGAACATGAGTGCCCCGGTCGGCTCCGCGTGCAGCGCGTACACGGGGACGATCCCGGGATGCTGCAGTCCGCCGTTGACGCGTGCCTCACGGATGAAGTCTTGGCGAAGGGACTCGTTGTCCAGGTGCTTGCCGCTCAACTCCTTCACGGCAACCTCTCGGCCGAGCACAGGGTCGACGGCGAGCGAGACGCGTCCCATCCCCCCTTCGCCGAGCAAAGTCACGATGCGTAGCTCCGATGGCCGCAGGCTGTCACTGGCGATGAGGTCAGCCTCGACCGGCACCGTCGAATCTACGGTCGCGGCGCTGTGCGCGAACCCGACGCCGCTCAACGTCAGGGTAACGGTGTCCTCCGTCGCATCGCTCGGTCTTGGCATGGCGGGGATCCGAGGAGGGTACTCCTTTTCCGCCGAAAGCTCCCCATTTTCGCACGCTCCCCCGACTCACCCCGCTCTCGACATGCGGGCGACAGTGCCCGCTCGTGCTGGGGTCGCCCCAGCGGGCGGCGCGGAAACGCGCGAGATCCGCGGTCGGCCACTGGTTCGGCGGACCCGCGCCGCTTTTATCGAAGTAGTGGCTGCTCACCACGCCAGCGCGGCGCGGCGCGCCTCTGACTCGTCGCGCCCTTGGCTCAGGCCTTCACGTACGGGTATTCTGCGACGCGCAACACATCACCCTTGTGGGTGATTCAGCGGTAGCCGAGACCGTGCTCGAGGCTGTGTTCATCCCACGGAAGCGGCGCTTTCTTGGGAACTGAGCCGGGCCCAGGCAGAGCAAACACCAGTGAGCGCGCGGCGCGATGCACAATCGTGCCGGTTCGTTGCTCGTGCTGTTGGTGGAGGTGTCCGTAAGAACAAACGTGGCTCCGTAAACGGCGAGCAGGCGCAACAGGTCCCTTCGATCACCCATGTTCATGCTTGGCCAACGCCCCCAGCCGGCCATCGTCCCGGAAAATCCGGGCACACTGGCGAATTATTTCAGGGAACCATTCCAGGCTCGAGCACGTTTCATCGGGGTTGAACCCGAGCTCGGCACGTCCCGGACGCACCAGCAGAACGCCGCACTTGCGAGACGCCAGCATGCACTGGTACGCCGAGGGCATGCGTCGCGAATCGCCACGGAGCGAGACGTTTGCGGCCCAGCTCTTGACGCAGGCCGACGCGCTGTACGGCTTCGCTCGCTACTTGTGCCGTGATCCGGCCGAGGCGGAGGATTTGGTGCAAGAGGCGTTCACGCGCGCGTTGCACGCGGAGAGCTCGTTCGTCGTCGGCTCGAACCTGCGTGCTTGGCTGTTTCGAATCTTGCGCAATACTTTTTTGGACGCCAGGCGGCGGCAACGCAAGACGCCCCTTGCGACACACGCAGAGAGCGAGGTCGAAGCCAGCGCGGGCGACGCCTGGTTACGCGGAGACATCGAGCTCGACCGCTTGCGTGGGTTCGTCGCGCGCGACATCGAGATTGCGTTGAATCGCCTCTCGGACGACGCGCGCAGCGTGATTTTGCTCGACCTGGAGGGCTTTACCGAGAGCGAGATCGCGAGCGTGATGGACACGGCGGTCGGCACGGTCAAGTCGCGGCTGGCGCGCGCTCGCGCCGCACTCCGTGAAGCGCTGAAGGAGTACGCCAAATGAGCGAATGCCAGGCGACGAGGGAGCAGCTGCTCGATGCCGTGCGCGGTCGCCTCGCGGAACCGCAGCGCGCCCATTTTACCGCACACCTGCAGACGTGCAGCGAGTGCCGTCGACTGTTCGAGCGCGAGCAGGCGCTCGAACGCGCGCTCGAACTGCGCCCGCGCTTCACGCTTCCCGACCGCTTGCGCGAGAGCCTCGCAGCGACCGCGACGGCTGGGGCGAGCGCGAAGCCGGCGCAAACAGACAACCGTACGCAGCAAAAGCGCCTCGTTCGCTGGGCAGCCGTGCTCGTACCTGGTTTGGCAGCAGCGCTGCTCGGCCTGCTGCTGGTACTCCATGGCCAGCGGCGCGAACCGCTGATTGACGAGGCGATCAACGACCACCTGCGTGTGTTGTACGCAGCGCACCCGGTCGAGATCGAGAGCGGCGGGATTCATCAGGTCAAGCCTTGGTTTGCCGGCAAGCTCGACTTTGCCCCCGTGCTCGACTTCAGCGGCGACGAAGAATTCCCCCTTCAAGGCGGCGCGATCGCCCTGTTCGTCGACCGCAAGGCGGCAACCTTCATCTTCAAGCACCGCTTGCATATCGCCAGTTTGTTCGTGTTTCGCAGCCAGGATTTGAGCTTTCCCGGGCGCACGTCGGCGGAGCAATCGATAGGCCGGCGCTCGGCCACGAGCGCCGCTGCCCGCGGCTACAACGTTTTGCTCTGGCAAGACCATGACCTGGGCTATGCCCTGGTTTCGGACATGGACCCGAGCTCGCTGGCCCGGCTCGCGGAGAAGCTGACCGCGCGCTGACCTTTCTGCCCTTCCAGAGACGCGCGACAAGGAGTAGTTAGAAGCTGCGCGCCAAATTTCGGCTTGCGCAGGGAGTTTTGCAAGATGCCCAAAGGCCAAGAGAAGTCCAAGACGACCAATAAGCCCAAGCTCACCGTGAAAGAGAAGAAGGCGAAGAAGAAGGAAAAGGCCGCCGCCAAGGCGTAGCTTTGGCAGCGTCTCGTGCCCGGCCGCGGCTGCGGCCGGGTCATCGACTCTGTGTCGGTCGCCTCGATCGAGTTCTCAGTCGCGGAGCCCGTACGGGAAATCCGCCGTCGCTCGGGTCGGTACGGTGTCGTGGAATTTCGTCAGGTCCAAGACGAGTGTCCCGTCGGCGCGCTCAGTCAGGATGTCGGCGTGGCGAGCGCCCCACACGACGTCGCGATGAGTGTAGTTACGGCGCGCATGAACGGGCTGCAGCGACGTGTCGTCCGTGCCCACGACCGTGACCACGAACTCCAGCTCTTCTTTGCGCATTTCCTGTTCCGTCATCCCGTACAGCGGGCTGTCTTCGGTAATGCTGTGAATCGCGGTCCACGAGCGAGTAAAGGTTTGCGAACGCTCGCGAACCAAAGGCAAATCGATCATCTTGTAGAAGGTCATGCCTTCTCGCGTGTGCAGGGTGCGGATCATGACCACATGCAAGACCGCCTCGACGATTTGATTGCCGCGCTCGTTGCCTAGGCGGAACATCAGCGAAGGTACGCCGTCCATCGGCGCCACGGTGATGGTTCTCGTGAACGCGACGCGCGGTCGCAGCTGCGAAAACTTGGAGAACACCAGGCCGGTGACCAGCGCGGACACGATCAACCCGGCCACCGCCTCGCTGACGACCAGCGTGTTGGCAGCGCCGGACATCGGGTACATGTCGCCGTAGCCAATGGTGCCCATGGTCTGCACCGAGAAGTAAAAGGCATCACCGAACGATCCCGGCCGAGCGTGCTTGATGCCTCCGGTCCACAAGTAGAGCAGCGCGTACGCCGCGTTCAGCAGCAGGAAGGCAATCACGATCGCGGTCAGCGCCAGCCACCAGGGCGCGCGCAAGAAGCGATAGTGAAAATCGCGAAAGACTGCCCGTGGCGCGCCCAAGACGACAACGCCCGGAGACGGATCGGGAGTAGAGGCCAAGCGGGGCTACGAGATCAGGGCTGCGGCGCAGCGTCAAGCGCGGCGAGGCGCGCGGACGGCGGCTGCGATGTCGGCTGCGACAGCGGCAGCCTCACCGAGAAGCGGCTGCCCATGCCGAGCTCGCTCTCTAGCTCGATCGTCCCGTGGTGCGCCTCCACGATCCGGCGTACGACCACCAGGCCCAGGCCGACGCCGCCCGTCGCGCGCGTGCGACTCGGATCGCTGCGGTAGAAGGGTTCGAAAATGCGCTGTTGGTCGGCAGCGGAGACGCCTATCCCGCGATCGGCCACCTCGACCACGAGCTGTGCGCCGTCTTCCGTCACGCGCGCGCTGAGCTCGACCGGGCTCTCCGAGAATTTGCGCGCGTTGTCGAGCAGATTGTCGAACACGCGCCGGAGCACCGGGTCCGCTTCGAGCATCGGCAGCTGCGCGGGGATTCGACAAGTGAGTGCGCGCTCGGGGTAGCGCACCAAAAAGCGGTTGGCAGCGGCCTCGATCAGCGTGCGTGCCGAGAGCGATTCGAAGTGCAGCGGGGGCTGGGCATCGCCCGCGGAGTCGCGCGCGAGGTCCATGCGCGCCGTGCTGAGCACGTCTTCCAACAGGCGTTCGAGCTCGGCCAAATCTTCGCCGATGTCGGTGAGGTAGCTGCTGGCCTTGTCGCGATCGCCGTCGGTCACCAGCTCGAGCGCCAAGCGAATGCGCGCGAGCGGTGTGCGTAGCTCGTGCGAGACGTTGGCCAAGAGCTCCTTCTCCGAACGGCGCAGCGCGGTGATGCGGTCGGCCATGTCGTCGAACGCGCGGCCGAGCGCGCCGATCTCGTCGCGTCGACGCGAGCGGAAACGGGCCGTGAGATCACCTTTTCCGAAGCGACGCGCCATGCTGGACAGACTCGCGAGCGGCGCGGTGACCGAGCGTGCCAGCGGAATCGAGACCAACGCGAGCACGAGCAAAGCGACCGCGGCCTGACGCAGAATCAAGCTGAGCGGCCAGTCCGGAGCCTTGTAGCGCAGGACCACGTAACGGGCCGGACTGCGCTCGGTCTTCGGCTCGAGCACCAGGCCCCAGCCGCGTCCGAACAACGTGCCATCTTGCTGCAAGCGAGCGAGCTCATCCGCCTCCGCGGGCGGCAGCGCCGGCTGCTTGGTCGTGCCGAGCAGCCTGCCGTTCAGCTCGTACACGGCCATGTCGATTTGGACTCGGTTCTTCAGGTCCAAGAGCTGGGCATTCAACTCTTCCGGGCGATCGGCGAGCTCGGCCATGTGCCAAGCGATCCAGGTGGACGCAGGGCGCGACGGGCCGTCGAGCGCCGAACGCAGGGAGTAGCGCGCGACCAGCACGCTCGCGCCGACAGCCAGCGCAATCATCAAAACCCCGTACGAGTAAACGCGAACCAGGAACCACGGGCGCGCGCCCGAGCGCTCGCTCACGCAGATTCCTCGGCTACGAGCATGTAGCCACTGCCGCGCACGGTCTTGAGCAAGCGCGGGTGGCGCGGATCGTCACCGAGTTTTTGGCGCAGCCGCGAAATGCGCACGTCCACCGAGCGATCGAAGGCTTCTTCGGCATTGCCCTTGGCGAGATCGAGCAAACGTTCACGCGTCAACACCTTGCCGGCGTTCTCGGCCAGTGCGCGGAGCAACGAAAACTCGTACGAAGTGAGCGCCAAGGGTTGGCCGTCGAGCGTAGCGCGCAAGGTGGCGCTATCCACGATCACCCGGCCGACCTTGACCTCACGAGCGCGCGGACCGGCGCGGCCCTCGGCGCGGCGGACGACGGCCTGAATGCGCGCCAAGAGCTCACGCGCAGAAAACGGTTTGGTCACGTAGTCGTCAGCGCCCAGCTCGAGCCCGAGCACGCGATCGGCGACTTCCACGCGCGCGGTGACGGCGATGATCGGCACGTGCGAGTGCTCGCGGATCTCGCGACACACTTCGAAGCCGCTCTTGCCCGGCAGCATCAGATCCAGCACGACGGCGTCGAACTCCGGTCGCATTGCTTCGCGTGTGGCAGCAACGCCGTCACTCACGAGCGTGACATCGAAGCCGTGCTGTTCCAGGTAATCCCGCGTGAGACGCGCGATCTTTGCGTCGTCCTCGACCACCAGAACTTTGAGGCGCGCGCCTTCCATGATGCAAGAGAGCGTACACGAGCGTCCCGATCGTCGCCCGAGCCAAACACAATCAGACACAAAAAAAAATATACTCTTACGCGGGCTCTGCGCCGTAGGCTTAATCTAGCGACAATGAGCGCCAGACCGGACGCAGCTGCTATCTTGGCAGAAACCAAAGCCCGACGACGACGTGCCCGAATCTATCAGATCATCGGCCTGGTTCTAGTGCTCGGGATCGCGGGTGGCGTGTTCTTTTTGCGCAGCAAAAGCAGCAAGGCCAAAGGTGTTCGCTACTTGACGGCTGTGGCGCAAGTCGGCGATCTCAAAGAGACCGTCACGGCGACTGGCACGCTCAAGGGTCTGGATTCGGTCGACGTCGGCTCGCAAATCTCGGGCAAGATCACCAAAATTAACGTGGACTTCAACGACCATGTCACGGTCGGGCAGGTGCTTGCGGAAATCGACACCACGCAGCTGCAGTCGCGCGTCGAGCAGTCCAAAGCGCAAGTGAACGCGGCAGATGCATCGCTGGTGTTGGCCAAAGCCACCCAAGCCCAGACAAAAGCGCAATACCTGCGCTCGCTCGATCTTTCACAGAAGGGCCTCATCTCCAGCAAGGACCTCGACGCCGCGAAGGCCGACGCGGATCGCGCCAGCGCGAGCATCACTTCGGCAACTGCGCAGGCCACGCTCGCTCGCGCCTCGTTGAAGGATGCGCAGACTCAACTGTCCTACGCGGTGATTCGTTCACCGATCGACGGCATCGTGCTGTCGCGCTTGGTCGAACCCGGCCAAACCGTGGCCGCGTCGATGTCCGCGCCGATTTTGTTCACACTGGCGCGTGATTTGACGCAGCTCCGCCTGTACGTCGACATCGACGAAGCCGACGTGGGCAAGGTGAAAGAAGGCCAAAGCGCGAGCTTTTTGGTCGATGCCTGGAGCGGCCACGGCTTTTCGTCCAAGGTCGTCTCGGTCCACAACCTGCCTACCACGGGCCAAACGGTCGTCACCTATCAAGCCGTCCTGTCCGTGGACAACAGCGAGCGGCTGCTGCGCCCGGGCATGACGGCCACGGCCACGATCACCACCGACGAGCGCAAGGGCGTGCTGCTCGTGCCCAATGCTGCGCTGCGCTTCAGCCCCCCGCCTTCGGCCAAGGGCAGTGGGAGTCCGCAGGGAGGCATTCCGTTTCTCGGCGGCAGCATGCCGGGTGCTCCGCGCATGGGTGGCGGAAGCGGCGCTGCGCGCACGCGCACCGGCAAGAAGGTGATCACCGCGGCCGATTCGCAGGGCCAGGTCTTCCTGCTCGAAGAT
>DASSMT010000155.1:0-3831 GCA_035688655.1 Polyangiaceae bacterium
TCGGTGGCAGCGCCGACCTTGATCACCGCCACGCCGCCGACGAGCTTGGCGAGGCGCTCCTGTAGCTTCTCGCGATCGTAGTCGCTGGTGGTGTTCTCGATCTGCGCGCGGATCTCCTGCTGCCGAGCCTTGATCTTGTCCTTCTTGCCGGCGCCGTCGACGATCGTCGTGTTGTCCTTGTCCATGACGACCTTCTTGGCCTTGCCGAGATCCTCGAGCTTGTCGAGCACCTTGCCACAGCGGAGCAGCGCGACGCCGCCGCCGGGGACGATGCCTTCTTCGACGGCCGCGCGCGTGGCGTGGAGGGCGTCCTCAACGCGCGCCTTCTTCTCCTTCATCTCGACCTCGGTCGCAGCGCCGACCTTGATCACCGCAACACCGCCGACCAACTTGGCGAGGCGCTCTTGGAGCTTCTCGCGGTCGTAGTCGCTGGTGGTGTTTTCGATCTGGTTACGGATCTCTTGCTGGCGAGCCTTGATCTTGTTCTTGTCGCCCGCGCCGTCCACGATCGTGGTGTTGTCCTTGTCGATCTTGACGCGCTTGGCCTGGCCGAGATCCGTGATGGTCACGTTCTCGAGCTTGAGGCCGAGCTCTTCCGCGATCACCTGGCCGCCGGTGAGCACCGCGATGTCCTTGAGCATTTCCTTGCGGCGGTCACCGAAGCCCGGGGCCTTGACGGCGGCGCAGTTGAGCGTGCCGCGCAGCTTGTTCACGACCAGGGTCGCGAGCGCTTCGCCTTCGATGTCTTCGGCGATGATCAGGAGCGGCTTCTGCTGACGAGCGATCGCTTCGAGGACCGGGAGCAGGTCCTTCATGTTCGCGATCTTCTTCTCGCTGAGCAGGATGTAGGCGTCTTCGAGTGACGCTTCCATGCGCTCCGGGTCGGTCACGAAGTACGGGCTGAGGTAGCCGCGGTCGAACTGCATACCTTCGACGACATCGAGCGAGGTCTCGGCGCTCTTGGCCTCTTCGACCGTGATCACGCCTTCCTTGCCGACCTTTTCCATGGCTTCGCTGAGCAGCTTGCCGACGGTGGTGTCGCCGTTGGCGCTGACCGTGCCGACCTGCGCGATCTCGTTCGGATCCTTGGTCGACTTGGCGGCCTTCTTCAGCTCGCTGACGATGGCTTCGACGGAGGCGTCGATGCCGCGCTTGATTTCCATCGGGTTGTGGCCAGCGGCCACGAGCTTCGAGCCTTCGCGGAAGATGGCTTGCGCGAGCACGGTGGCCGTCGTGGTGCCGTCGCCAGCGATGTCGCTGGTCTTCGAGGCAACTTCACGCACCATCTGCGCGCTCATGTTCTCGAACTTGTTCTCGAGCTCGATCTCCTTGGCCACGGTCACGCCGTCCTTGGTGATCGTCGGCGAACCGAAGCTCTTCTCGATGACGACGTTGCGACCACGCGGGCCGAGGGTCACTTTGACCGCGTCGGCGAGGGCGTTCACGCCGTTGAGGATCAGGTTGCGGGCGGATTCTTTGTAAACGATTTCTTTGGCAGCCATTTTCTTTGATCTCCCTAAATCACTTCTCGATCACGCCCAGGATGTCGTCTTCGCGCAGAATGAGTGCTTCTTCGCCGTCCAGCTTGACCTCGGTACCCGAGTACTTGCCGAACAGAACGCGGTCACCCGGCTTGATGTCGAGCGCGCGCACCTTGCCGTCTTCCAGCACCTTGCCGTTGCCGACGGCGAGGACTTCGCCCTCGATTGGCTTCTCTTTGGCGCTGTCCGGGATAATGATCCCACCCTTGGTCTTCTCTTCTTCTTTGACGCGCTTCACGATCACGCGGTCTTGCAGCGGACGGATTTTGGTAGCCATGTGAATCCCTCGATGGGTGTTGGTTGCGGTTCTCTCGAGGCCCCCGCGGTTCGCTGTGCCGAACCACTGTAAACCTCTGAAGTTATTCTAATTTGCCTGGTTAGCACTCAACCGACACGAGTGCTAACAACGCGCGAGGAACTTAGCCAGCCCCCTTTCCCTGTCAAGGGGCGCTCCGGTGGATTGCTCGCTGCCGCCGCAAAACGATTCTCGGGCCGAGTTCGCGCTGAAAATGGCCACTGACCGCCTGCTTAGCAGCCGAGCGCGGAGAGTGCTGAGGAAGCGCACGATCGCTGCTCAAAAGCGCAGTCATTGTGCATAACGCAGAAACACTTCTGCCCGTACCCTAGAGGCAGGTGCCGGTTCCTGGCAGAAGTCTTCGAAGTCTGAGCCCGAACGCTGCTCGCGTCGTGCCCAGGTGTCGCTCGAAACTCCCGCTGTTTAGCCCGTGCACCTTTTCGGAGGGAGCTTCGTCATGAGCCCGGATCAGCCCGACATCGACCTAGCCAGCGATCTGCAGTCGTTCTTCCACCACCTGGTCGACCAGGCCGTGCGCACGCAGCACTGCGCGGCGACCGAAGCGGCCGAGCACTACTTGGCAGGCCTGCTGGCCGACTACGCGAAACCCGACCGGCTGGAAGCGGCGAGCCTCGAGCGACCGCTCACGCTGCTGCTCGACGAAGCCCTGCGCGCCGTCGGTCGCGAGCGCTTCGAGCGCCTGCGGTCGCTGGGCGACGGCGTGCTGTACACGAGTGGCTTCTTCGCTGACCACTTGTCCAATCGCGGCGTCGAGCTGCGCTACGTGCGGACGCTGGGCGCGCGCGCTTACGACGGCGCCGCGAGCATGCTTCGTCAAAGCGCGGGCGACGGCAGCGCTGCGCCCGATGTCTTTCGCGAGCTGTCCGACAACTTCGCCATGTTTGCCGAGGTGGTCTCGCGCATCGCGGACGTGCTGCAAGCAAACTCCGCGCACAACTCCAACCGACAAGTGGTCCGCCTGTACGAGCGCTGGGTCAGAACCGGCTCCGCGCCGCTGGCCGTGGCGCTCGCCGGCCGAGGCCTGACACCGCAGCGGGGGCACGGAGGGATCCATTGAACCCGCAGCGACCGTCGCATTCGCGCCGGCAACGCGAGCTCCGGCGCATTCAAAACGAGCTCGAGCGTTTCTACGGCCTGGAGCGCGCGCCCAACGTCACGCGCTTCGTGCGCGAGGGCGATCAGGGCAGCCGTGAAGTGGTGCTCGTGCGCGAGCGCGCGGACGAGCTGGAGATCGCCCTGGTTTTGCCGCCGGAATCCAAGCACATCCCCAGCGGCGGCGCCCTTTCCGACGTGTGGTTGCAAGTCGCCGAAGGCGTCAGTCACTTTCTTTATTTGGTGGAGCGGGCGCGGATCTCGCTGCCCGTCACAAAGCTCGAATTGGAGCTCCAAGCCGAGGTCGACAAATTCGTGCTCTCGCTCGGCTTCAGCGCCGACAACGAGCGCGCGCTGCTCGAGCGCCTGTTCGACAGCCCGCGCTTCCTCGATCCCGAAGACAGCGAAGCCGGCGCCCGCTATCGCCTCGCCCACCAACTCGCCGCCCGCTTCGTCTCCCGCGTCTTCGCCGCCAACGACCGAGAACGAGCCCGCGAACGCCTACGCGCGTTCTATCGCGCCGGGCAAACCGAAAAGATCCGCATCGCGCGGGCGGCTTAGCGTCAGCGGCGGCGAACGAACCGCGACTCGCCGGAGCGCCCACGTGAAACGGTGCAATCCGCTCGCCGGCAGGCGACCGTCCGCAAAATGAAATGTACTGTGTACGCACAGTATGTCGCCGAGCAACCCGCGTGTGATGGCGCGTGAATGTACTGTGTACGCACAGTATGTTGCCGAGCAACGCAAGGGGGGAGGGCGCGTGAATGTACTGTGTACGCACAGTATGTTGCCGAGCAACGCGAGGGGGGAGGGCGCGTGAATGCGCACAGTATGTTGCGGAGCAATGCGAGGGGGGAGGGCGCGTGAATGTACTGTGTACGC
>DASSMT010000190.1:0-15857 GCA_035688655.1 Polyangiaceae bacterium
CCCACCCTCAGGTTTTGGGGCCCCAACCCCAAAACTCATCTCCAAATGCTGGGCTGTGGTGCTGGCGCTTGGCAGCCGATCAGCTCTTGGCGTCGCCGCGGGCGAAGATACTTGCGACGTAGTTGAGTACGTCGGTCGCGCTGACTTCGTTGTAGCCGAAGTAGCGCATCAGGCGGCTCTTGATGATGTCGATCTTTTCTTGCGTTTCTTTGTCGACGACGGCGCTGACCAGCGTCTTCAGCTTGATGCTGTCTTTTTGGTCTTCGAACAGCTTGAGCTCGAGCGCGCGGCGCAGGCGATCATTGGTTTGCCAATCGAATTTCTTGCCTTCGACCGCTTTGGCGCCGATGAAATTCATGATCTCGCGCCGGAAGTCGTCTTTGCGGTTTTCGGGGATGTCAATCTTCTCTTCGATCGAACGCATCAAGCGCTCGTCCGGCTCTTCATCCTGGCCGGTGTAGCGGTTCTTGACCTTTTCTTTGAGCGCGTAGGCCTTGATGTTGTCGATGTAGTTGGCGGCAAGCTTGCTGATCGCGTCTTCGTCGGCGCTGATCGCGCGCTGCACTTCGTTCTTCACGATCTCTTCGTACTCGCGCTTCACCACGCCGATCAGATCCCGGTAACGCTTGCGGCCGTCTTCGTTGGTGATCAGCGAATGGTGGGTGAGGCCCTTCTCCAGCTCGTTCAAGACCATGAACGGGTTGATCGTGCCCTCACCCACGTCACTCACGAGCGCATTGGAGATCTTGTCCTGCACGTAGCGCGGGCTGATGCCCTCCATACCCTCACGCTTGGATTCTTTGCGCAGCTCTTTCACGGTGTCTTGCGTGTAGCCGGGCAGCACCTTGCCGTCGTACAGCTTCATCTTCTGCAAGATGGCCAGGTTGTGCTTCTTCGGCTCTTCCAGGCGCGAGAGCACGGCCCACATCGACGCGACCTCCAGCGTGTGCGGGGCGATGTGCCGGCCGCGCACCTTGTCGTGGTTGAAGTCCTTCTCGTAGATTCGAATCTCGTCCGTCAGACGCGTGATGTAGGGCACGTCGATCTTGATCGTGCGATCGCGCAAGGCCTCCATGAACTCGTTGTTCAAAAGGCGCTTGTACTCGGCCTCGTTGGTGTGGCCGATGATCACTTCGTCGATGTCCGTCTGCGCGAACTTCTTGGGTTTGATGCGGTGCTCTTGCGAGGCACCGAGCAAGTCGTACAAGAAGGCCACGTCCAGCTTGAGCACCTCCACGAACTCGACGATGCCGCGGTTGGCAATGTTGAACTCACCATCGAAGTTGAACGCGCGCGGGTCGGAATCCGAGCCGTATTCTGCGATCTTGCGATAGTTGATGTCGCCCGAGAGCTCGGTCGAATCTTGGTTCTTTTCGTCTTTCGGTTGGAAGGTGCCGATACCGACGCGATCCTTCTCGCTCAAGACCAGGCGCTTGACGCGGATGTGATTGGTCATGACCTTGCCCCAATCACCCTCGTAGCGCTTGATCAGGCCCTGGAAGATGAAGCGGCTGGCGGGATCGAGATCACCGTCGACCTTGACGCGAAACTTCTCGTTCGAGAGCCCGAGCTTCTTGATCGCTTGCTCGCGCCACTCTTGCGGGATCAAGCGCAAGGGTTCTTCGTGCATCGGCGAATCGAAGATGTCTGCCTCACCGCTGGCCAAACCGGTCTCGGCCAGGTTCACCCACTTGAAGGTGAAGAGCGCGCCTTCGTGCGTGGTCGAGTAACGCTCGAGCCCCTTTTTGAGTAGACGCGCGATCGTGGATTTGCTGGAGCCGACCGGGCCGTGCAGCAAGATCACGCGCCGCTCGGGACCGTAGCCTTCGGACGCGGCCTTGAGCACGTTCATCAGCCGCATCAGCGGGATGTCGAGCCCGAACACGGCGTCTTTGCCCTCGTCGATCTCGTCGCGGAAGAAGTTGTAGCGGACGAGCTTCTTCTTGTTGTCGATGTACTCCTCGGTACCGTAGGAGATCACCATGTCGTAGACGCGTTGGAAGGCGTTGCGGGTGACCTGCGGACGCTCGCGAACGAGCGCCAGGTACTCTTCGAAGCTCCCCTCCCAGGCGAGATCGCGATAGCGATCGTAATCTTGCATCGCCGCAATCTGCGAGACCATGTTCGAGGCGACGGAACCACTGCTTACGCTTTGTTTTTCTTCCATCGATTACCAACTCATGATTAAACCACACAAACCTCCGCCCGTCATGGGCCCGATCAGCGCCGGTTGTCGGCTACTGCACAAACCGCCACGATGCTTGGCGCCGCTCACGCTCGGGGCGGGACGAATGCTAGGCTCGGCCTAGCCGTGACCACCGCCTCCGATTTCCTCAGGCCCGCGCTCAGCGTACCGGCCTCCACTCCAGTAGCGGCCCAGCCGCCCCGTCTGGATGATCCGGCGCTGTTCATCAACCGCGAGCTGTCTTGGCTCGAGTTCAACGCGCGCGTGCTGAGCGAAGCGCGCGACGAGCGCGTGCCGCTGTACGAGCGGCTCAAGTTCCTGGCCATCTTCGCCAGCAACTTGGACGAATTCTTCATGGTGCGGGCCGCCGGGCTGCAAGCGCAAATCACTGGAGAGATCGAGGAAGTCCCGCCGGACGGCCTGACGCCGGAGCAGCAGCTCTCGGCCATCAGCCAACGCGCGCACGAGCTGGCTGCCGAGCAGTATCGGATCTGGAATCAGGGCCTGCGCAAGGAACTACGTCAAGACGGCGTGGCACTGGTCAGCCCGGACGAGCTGTCCGCCAAGGAACAAGCGGCGCTCGACCTGCATTTTCAGAAAGAAATATTTCCGGTCCTGACGCCAATCGCGATCGACCCGGTGCATCCGTTCCCGCACGTTCGCAACAAAAGCATCAACGTCGGCGTCATTTTCGAGAAGCGCGCGCACACGACCGAACCGGCCTTCGGCTTGGTGCAGGTGCCGACCATGTTGCCGCGCATGATCCGCGTGCCGGTGGAAGGCACGCGCCGGGCGTTCGTGGCGCTCGAGGATCTGATTTCGCGCCACACGCGCCTGATTTTCCCGCAGATGCGCGTGATGAGTGCGTATGCCTTCCGCGTCACACGCAATTTCGACATCGAGATCGACGACGAAGAAGCCGATGACTTGCTGCTGACGTTGCAAAATGAACTGCGCCGTCGCGAGCGCGGCCACGCCGTGCGGCTGGAGGTCAGCGGAGAAGCACCGGCGGACTCACTGCAGTGGCTGTGCCGCGAGCTCGACATCGATCCGCAGCGCGATGTGTACAAGCTGAATGGCGCGCTGTTTTTGGCCGACATGACCGAGCTGACGGCCAACGACGACCGCCGTGAACGGCGCGATGAGCCGTTCACCCCTCAGTATGTGCCACCGCTCCGCGACTCGGACGACTTCTTCCACACCATTCAAGAGCGCGACGTGCTCTTGCATCACCCCTACGAATCGTTCGAGGCGGTGATCGATTTCTTGTGGCAAGCGGCAGAAGATCCCAAGGTGCTGGCGATCAAGCAGACCTTGTATCGCACCGGCGGTGAATCACCGCTGGTCAAAGCGCTGCAGCGCGCGGCCGAGCTCGGTAAGCAAGTGACCGCGCTGGTCGAGCTGAAGGCGCGCTTCGACGAAGAGAGCAACATTCAGTGGGCGCGCGCGCTGGAGCGCTCGGGCGTGAACGTGATGTATGGCCTGCTCGGCTTCAAAACGCACGCCAAGGTGATGATGGTGATCCGCAAGGAGCGCACGGGGCTGCGCCGCTACGTGCACCTGGCGACCGGCAATTACAATCAGCAAACCGCGCGTTCGTACGAGGATCTTTCGCTGTTCACCGCGCGCGAAGACATCGGCGAGGACGCCACCGCGTTCTTCAACATGCTCACCGGCTACAGCGCGCCGCTCAAGTGGAACCGGCTGATCGTGTCACCGCTCGGCCTGCACGAATCGGTGCTGGGCTTGATCGCGCGTGAGGCCGAACACGCGCGCAACGGGCGGCCCGCGCAGATCGTGGGCAAGATGAACTCGCTGGTCGACGCGGATGTGATCGCCGGCTTGTACGCGGCGTCGCAAGCCGGCGTGCAAATCGACTTGTTGATCCGCGGCATCTGTTGCTTGCGCCCGGGGCTGCCGCTCGTGAGTGAGAACATCCGCGTGCACGCGGTGATCGACCGTTATCTCGAGCATGCACGCATTTTTCAGTTCAAAAATGGTGGGCAAGACGAGGTCTTCTGCTCCAGCGCCGATTGGATGCCGCGCAATTTCCGGCGCCGCGTCGAGGTCATGTTCCCGATCTTGGACGAAAGCCTGAAAAAGCGCGTGATCGAGGAAGTGCTCGGCACCATGCGCGCGGACAACGTCAAAGGCTGGCTGCTCGGGGCCGACGGCGTTTATCAGCGCATCGAGGGCGAAGGGTCGACCGTGCGCAGCCAAGCGCGCTTCATGGATCTGGCCAGGGAGCGCGCGAGAGAGAGCGAGGCGATCTTGGGGCTGCAATCGAAGGGGCCGACCCTGGCCGTGCCCCGCGCACTCGATAAGCTCCGCCGCCGAGGCAAAAAGCGCAAACGCAAAGCGCGGCCGGATGAGTGAAGAGTGACGCGCGCCCGAGCGCGCTATTCAGGGGTGGGGATCAGGACCAGTGGATTCGATGGCGAACCCGTGTGCACTGCGCCGTCGCCGACCCAGAAAAAGTAAGGCAAGGCGCAGGAGCCGTCCAGGAACACATCGACCGAGACCGCGCTGCCCGGCTCGGTGTCGAAGCTGACGCCATCGACGTCGCTGGTCGTCTCGGCCAGCAAATTGATGGCGCGCGGATATTCGGTGTAGGGACCCACGGAATCAGTGTCGGCTTCCAGATCCTGAGCCACGACGTTGCTGATCGAGCGGCCATCTTCGGGCGTGACGATGACGTCCCAAATGCACGGCGCGCTGCTCTGCTCGGCGTCGCAAGTCGTGTTCAATCGCCACTTGCCACCTGCGGCGTACTCCACGTAGACCCCGGCACCGCGGCCCGGTTGCAGCTCGATCTGCGCGTCGGTGTCGATCCAGGTTTGCACCGGGGTCGGGGCGCTGTCGGCGCAGGGCGGCGGGTCCGGATTCGTGACTCGGTGGGCGTCACCGTTGTCGTAAGTGCAAGCGATCGAAAATAGGGGCACTAGGACGCCCAGGAACGAAGCAATACGCATGAATCAGCGCCTCGAAGGAGCGTGGAACGAACGGGGCGACGGCGCCGAATGAAATGAAGGCGCCGAGCGAGCTGGGGCGGAGTTGAAGGACGGCGCGGAGTGGAAGGACGGTGCCGAATACGAGCGGGACGGAGCGGAGAACGACGGCGCGCGTGACCCCGAACTGAAATAGCGCGTCGAGGGCGAACCGGATGGCGTAGACGGCATGGACAGCGAGCGCCCCGAAAGGCTCGGCGCGCTGCGGCTACCGCTGGCGAGCGGCGCGGTCAGCGCCGGGCGACGCGCATACATGCTGGGGTTCGCGAACGAGGAGGCTCGGTAGTTGCGGATCGCGGCGGGGCGTATGCTGCTGGAAGCGACCGCGGGGTTGAGCGGACGCGCGCCGCTGCTGAACGAACGACGCGAGGCTTCAGCACCGTACGGCACGGGCGGCACCGCGGGCACCGGGCGCGAGCTGAACCCCGAGCGCGTCGGCACGCGGGTCATCGGCGCGGCGAACGCGGGGACGTGTGCGTGTTGCAGTGATGGGCCGCGCGGGGCCATCGAGTTCGCCGGCAGCACGCGGGGCGAGGCCGCGGCGTGCGCTGCGCCACCCGAGTAGTTGCGGGTGTGCCCGGCGATGTCGTGCACCATGTGGTGATCGTGAACGACGTAGGAATGCACGTGATACGAGAAGGCGTAACGCGACGGGCAAAAGACGTACGCGCTCGGCGGGTACCACCAGAGCGACACCGCGACGCCGCCGTACCAACCCCAAGCCGGCGCCATCGGCGCCCACCCGATATACGCGTAGTCGTCAGTGGGCACACGCCAGGTGACCCACGCATTCGCATAACGGCGACCCGCGACCCAGCCCCAGCCGACGTTCGGCACCCAAACCCAGCGCCCGTAGTGGAATACCACGCCACCGAACGGGTAGTCGCTCTGCCAGATCCAGTCGTTGTCCACGGTCAAAGCCCAGTGACCAGCGCTGACATACGGCGCAAAATCGGCCCCGACCACGTCGCGGTTCGGCACCCAAACCGTGCCGTACCTCGCGTCGTTCACCCAGGTGCCGTACGGATCCAAGGTCGGACGAAACTCCGTGATCGCGCGCGGATCGGTCTCGGGCACGTTGTCTGGTGATTGCGGCGGTTGCGGGCCCGGAAGCGCGGGCGCACTGGCCGCGACGGGCTGGGGGACGGGTGCCGATTGCTGGCCTTGAGGTGCCGGCGCAGGCGGCAGGGCTTGGGGCGGAGGCGCGGGCGGCAGTGCCTGCGGTGGAGACGCGGGCGGCGGAGCAGGAGCCGGGGCGGGCGGAGGCGCGGGCGGCGCAGCGGGAGCCGCGGCGGGCGGAGGCGCGGGCGGCGCATCTGTCGCCGAGTCGTCGAACCAGCTATCGCCATCTTGAGCGTGAGCGGGCCGCGAGCCAGCAACCAAGGCAAGGCCAAGCAGCGCAACCACCCCGACGACTCGCTTGTTCATTCGATGGATCATGCTTCTTCCTCGGTGCTCGGGCAACCCGCCGGCCCGAGCTGGGGCGGGAACCGGGATGGTATCGAGATAGTCCGCACGCCGCGATCTCCGCTCAGGTAAGACGGATGGTCCGGCCGCCGCATTCCAACGAAATTCGAGGGGTCCTGCTCGGGTCCCGACCTGGGATTTCAGGGCTGCGGTAGAATGGCGCGGCCCATGCTTTCCTTCACGGACGCCCTGCAGCGTATCATCGAATCTGCGCCGATTTTGCCGAGTGAACGCCTGGAGCTCGGGCTCGGGGTTGGGCGCGTTCTTGCCGAAGATTTAATGGCAAAGGCCGCGCTGCCCGGCTTCGACTACAGCGCCATGGATGGCTATGCCGTCGCGTGCAGCGCATTCGCGGGCGCGGGGCCTTGGTCATTGCCGGTGCGTGGCGAGAGTCGCGCCGGCGGCCTTTCCCCGACCTTGGCCGCGGGGACGGCATGTAGAATTTTTACGGGCGCGCCAATCCCGGAAGGCGCGGACGCGGTGGTGATGCAGGAGAATGTGACCCGCGCGGGTGACCTCGCCCAGTTCGCGGTCGCGCCAGAACTGGGCGCCCACATCCGCCGGCGCGGCGAAGATCTGGCTGACGGCGCGCTCGCGCTCGCGAAAGGCACCCGCCTGACCCCATTTCAAATCGGCCTCGCCGCAGCCGTCGATCGCGGTGAGCTGCTCGTAGCCCGCCGGCCGCGCGTCGGTGTCTTGTGTACGGGTGAAGAGCTGCGCAGCCCGGGTTCGCCCGCGACGCCCGGCAGCATTCCGGATTCGAACGGCCCGAGCTTGTGCGCGCTGGTCGCCGCAACCGGCGCGCTCCCTGTGCTCGCGCCGCGCATCGGCGACACGCTGGAGGCGACCGAAGCCGCGCTACGCGCTGCCGTGCGCGGTTGCGATCTCCTGCTCACCGTGGGCGGCGTGAGCGTCGGTGAGCACGATTTGGTGCGCGCGGCGCTCGAGCGCGTGGGCGTCCAGCTCGACTTTTGGAAGGTGGCGATCCGCCCCGGCAAGCCACTCGCCTTCGGTCGTCACGGTGAAACGTTGATCCTCGGTTTACCCGGCAACCCCGTGTCGGCGCAGCTCACCTTCGCGCTGTTCGGCATGCCGCTGCTGCGCGCGATGCAGGGCGATCGCTCGCCGCTGCCAGCGCGCGGGCGCGCGCGGTTGCAGCGCGCACTGCCGCAAAAACCCGGGCGCACCGGCTTCTATCGCGCGCGCCTGGAGGGCGATTTGGCGATCACTGCCACGAACCAAGCATCGGGCTCCGCAGTCAGCTTGGCGCACGCGGACGCGCTCTTGATCGTGCCTGAAGACAGCGCAGGACTTTCCGCGGGCGATAGCGTCGAATACATTCGCTTGGCCGAGCTGTGAGCACCCGCATCACGATTGGCCTGTTCGTGGGCGGCAAGGGCACGCGCATGGGCGGCCTGCCCAAGGGCCTGCTGCGCACGCCCGATGGCAGCCAAACTTTGCTCGAGCGCTTGCGCGGGCAGTGCACGCGCGTTGCGCCCGACGCCTCGATTTACCTGGTCGGAAAAACGCCGTCGTACTCGGCGCTGGATTGGCCGGAATTGGCGGATGACCCGCCGGGGATCGGACCGCTCGGTGGCCTGCGCGCTTTGCTGCTGCGCGCGCTCGCCGACGAGAGCCAGCTCGCGCTCGCGTTCTCCTGCGATCTCCCGTTTTTGGACGAAGCCGCGATCGACGCGCTCATCGCGCCCTTCTCGGGCTTGACCCGCGTGCCCGTCGCTCACGGTCGACTGCAACCGCTGGCCGCGGCCTACGCCCCAAAGGCGGCGCTCGCCGCGGTGGATCGCTCACTTTCGCTGGGCAAACATGCGCTGATGCACGTGCTCGACCTGCTGGGTGCGGAGCTCGAGCGCGTCGACTTCGACGACGATCGTGCACGCGCGCTGAGCGATTGGGACACGCCCGAAGACATGCAACGCTGACCACCGATGCGGGTTGCGTGGCGATCTGGTTGATGGTCACGCGACAGCGCGTGTCGCGGCGCAGCCTTCGGCGTCCCAGTGCGGGTACCAAGCGCGATGCGAGGTGCGCTGCCCGGCGCGCGATCGCCCCCCTCCCGAAGCGAAGCACGAAGCGTACTCGCGTCGCAGCAATCCGAAAAGTTTTCTCCATTCGCGGGCGAGCCCGTCCGTCCCCACAAATCCAAATAGATTTCTCTATTCGCATGCCGAACCCCTTTGCCTGCTCCGATTCTGAGTAGACTTCTCTATTCGCAGGCGACCCGTTCCCGATGAAGCCCCAAGTCGATTTCCCCTACTCGCAATTGCCGGCAGCGAAGCGAGGTGGGGCGGATCGACTCCTCTATTTGCGGCGAAGCGGTGGCCGGACCTATAGACTTCTCTACCCACAATTGCCGGCAGCGAAGTTAGGCGGGCGTATGGACTTCTCTACCGCAATTGCCGGCAGCGAAGTTAGGCGGGCGAATAGACTTCTCTACTCGCATTTGCGGCGGCGAAGCGAGGCCGGGCGTATGGGTTGCACTGCTCGCATTTGTCGCGGCGAATGCGTCTGCCGCAGCCAGAGCCGATTCACGACCAATCGACTCGCGGAACGAAGAGCGTCCGGCAGAGCTGTCACTGATCGTGATGGTGGCGATGGGCGTGCGCGTGCTCCGCGCTCGGGTCGCAACGCGCGTCTTCCCAACCGACCCAATACGGGCCGCTCGGGCCATGTTCGCGCTTCCAGATCGGCACGCGCGCTTTGATGCGATCGATCAGCAGGCGACAGGCTTGGAACGCCTCGCCGCGATGGGGCGCGCTGGCGGCGCACACGACGGCGGCCTCGCCCACCACGAGCGAACCCACGCGATGCAGCACCGCCACGCGCACGTCGCCGAGTTCTTGCGCGATTTCTGCGCCGATACGGGCCATTTCTTTGGCCGCCATCGAGGCGTAGGCCTGGTATTCCAGGCGCGTGACGGAGAGCCCCGCGTTCTCGTTGCGCACAGTGCCGACGAACACGGCGATGCCGCCCGCTTCCGGGCGGGTCACGGCGGCGATCACTTCCGCCACCGAGAGCTCGGTCTCGCGGATCTCGAACAGGCTCATCGTTTGAAATCTCCGGTTCTGCCCCCGCTCTTGGCCAACAGCCGAGTCGGGCCGATCTCCATCGCGCGATCGATGCCTTTCAACATGTCGTACACGGTGAGGGCCGCGACCGAGACCGCAGTCAGCGCCTCCATCTCGACGCCCGTGCGGTCGAAGGCTTCGACCACGGCGCGCACGGCGATCGCGCGCGCGGCGTCGTCGAGCTCCAGCGTGAGCTCGAGCTTGGTCAGGGCGAGCGGATGACAGAGCGGGATCAGCTCAGCCGTGCGCTTGGCCGCCATGATGCCGGCGAGCCGTGCGGTGCCGAGCACGTCGCCTTTGGGCACGGTGGCGCTTTTGACGCGCGCGAAGGCCTCTGCGTTCATCGAGACGCAGGACTCGGCGAGCGCGTGGCGATGCGAAGCGGCCTTTTGCGCCACGTCCACCATGCGCGCGCCGCCCGCCGGCGAAAGGTGCGTGGACAGCGCGCTGTAGCCGACGATCTCCGCGTAGGCAGCCTCGAGCCGCTCCGGGTTTCCCCGCCCGGCGACCTTGACGAGCGAATAGCGATCCAGCGGGGAGAGCGCGGACCAGAGCGCCGGCGGCACCGGGCGCGCGGCGCCGAGCGCGCTGACGAGCTCCGCGGAGACCAGCGAAATATCCGGGTCCAAGCTGGGTTCGATGCGCGTCGCGGGCCGCGACCCGAGCACACTAGCGACGCGCTCGCTGTCGACCCGAGCGCTGCTGCCCGCTTCGACGATCGCCCGTCGCTCGGCGAGCGGCAGCGCGCGCCAGGTGTCCAGCGAGATTTTGAGCCCGGCGAGGTCGAGCGCGCGCCGCGCCGCGAGCGGGAGCAGCTCGAGCGTGGCGTCCACGCCGTCGAACGAATAGAGCTTCACACGCCGACGATAGCAGGTGTTCGGCCTCGCCGGCGCCGGGATTCCTGGCCGTTGCTGGCAAAGCAGCAGGCAAACGACGCGGGTCGATGCTATGAATGGCGGATGAACCCGGTCAGCGATCAGCTCGGCAGATCCCTCACGGATCTACGAGTGAGCGTGACGGATCGCTGCAATTTCCGCTGCCGCTACTGCATGCCGCGGGAGCACTTCGATCAGCACCGTTACCTGCCCCGCGCCGAGATCCTGAGTTTCGAAGAGATTGCGCGAGTGGTCAGCGCGCTCGTCCCGCTCGGCCTGCGCAAAGTGCGCTTGACCGGCGGCGAGCCCTTGCTGCGCAGCGAGCTGCACAAGTTGGTCGCGCTCTTGCGCAAGGAAGGCGAGCTCGAGCTGGCGCTCACCACCAATGCCTCGCTCTTGGCCAAGCATGCGCGAGCACTGCGCGACGCGGGTCTCGATCGCCTCACGGTGAGTCTGGATTCGCTCGCACCGGACGTGTTTGCGCGCATGACCGACTCCGATCTGGCGCTGAGCGACGTGCTCGCGGGCATCGAAGCCGCGCGCGCAGTCGGGTTTGCACCAATCAAGATCAACGCCGTCGTGCGCCGTGGCGACAATGACCACACCATCGTCGAGCTCGCGCGTCACTTCAAGGGCAGCGGCGACATCGTGCGCTTCATCGAATACATGGATGTGGGGCTGACCAACGGTTGGCGCACGGATCACGTGCTGAGCGGCCGTGAAATCGTGGCGCGCATCCACGCGGAGCTGCCGCTCGAGCCCGTGCAGGCGAACTATGCGGGCGAGGTCGCCAAGCGGTACCGCTACCTCGACGGCAGCGGCGAGATCGGCGTGATCACCAGCGTGACCCAGCCGTTCTGCGGAGACTGCGGGCGCCTGCGCTTGAGCGCGGATGGCCAAATCTTCGGTTGCTTGTTCGCACGCTCGGGGACGGATCTGCGAGCGCTCTTGCGCACGACTACGGACGACCGCGCGCTGACCGAGCAGCTGCGTGAGCTGTGGCGGGCCCGCGCCGATCGCTATTCGGAGCTGCGCTCGCTCGCGCCGCGCAGCCTTCTGCGGCGCGAAATGTCCTATCTCGGCGGGTAGTCGGCGAGCATGGCAGCGCTGTTCCGGCTTCTTCTGCTCGCAGCGCTCGCGGCTTCCGAGTCTACGCCTCGAAGTTCGCCGCCGCAGCCCGGCTTCTCTTCGCTGGAGGTGCCCGAGTTTTCGCCGTCACTGGTGCACGTTCCGGCGGGTCGCGCACGCTTGCCGGTGGTGGTGGTCACGCACGGCGCGGGCGGCTCGGCCGAGGGACACTGTCAATTGTGGTCACGCATCATCGCCGATAGCGCGATCTTGTTGTGCGTGCGCGGGCGCGCGCGTGGCCCGAATCCCGCGGACGGCGAGTATTATCCGGATCATCCGAGCCTGGAGCGCGAGACGTTCGCCGCGCTGACTGCGCTGCGAGCGCGCGCCGAAAGCCGCATCGCCGAAGGCAGCGTGTACTACGCGGGCTTTTCCCAGGGCGCGACCATGGGCGCGCTGATGTTGCCCGAACATGGCGACGAAGTGAGACGCTTGGTGCTGATCGAGGGCGGCTATGCCGAGTGGAGCGTGGCGCGCGCCCGCGCCTTCCGCGAGCACGGGGGTGAGCGCGTGCTGTTCGTGTGCGGTCGCAAAGAATGCGCCGCGGAGGCACGAAAATCCGCTCATTGGTTCAAGCTCGCGGGCGTGCCTGCGCAAGTCGAATACGTGGCCGGCGCCGGCCATAGCCACGACGCCCGCGTCGAAGCGCGCGTGATCGCCTCGCTACCTTGGCTCACCGCGAACGACCCGCGCTGGGCGAAGTGAAAGAGAGGCGCGCGCGCCGTCAGCGCGCGTACAGCCACACGATCGGCACGCCGTCGTAGGCCCGGATCGCGACCGGCGCGGCGTGGCCATACTCCACCCAGGTCTGGTATTCGACGCGCCGCATGTGTGGCTCGTAGTGGAGCAGCGCGAGCGAGCTGCTCGGGATCGACAAGCCGCCACGCAGATCGCCACGGATGCGCTGATCCGAGCGCAGCATCTCCCAACTGGCGAGCGCCGTATCGTGCACGAACACGTAGCCGCGCTCGGGCGCGCGCTGGTTGATCTCGCCCTGCAGGGCGCCCGTCGTGTAGCCCCAAAAAGTTCGATTCAAGCCGAGGCTCGCCGCACCGGGCGCGCCGCCCACGAGCGGCGTGTAGAAGCTGAGACCCCAAGGCGTCGAGTGCAGCGTCATGTACAGTGGGCCGAGCAGAACTGCGCTCGCCAAGGCCGGCGCCACCGCGCTCGACCAGGGTTTCTCGGCCAGCAATTGGCGGAGCTGGGCTCGGGCCAGCGCAAAGCCGCGCCCGGCGAACAGACACAAGAACGGGTACGCCGTCATCCAATGCTTGGTGCCACCGAAAATGGGCGTGGTGTTCGACCACCAAGGCGCGTAACACATCAGCAAACACAAGAGCCACAAGAGCGGCGTGGAGGGCAGCGAGCGTCGCCACGCGCAGGCCCCGAGCCCGAGCGCGAACAAGAGCAACGTGATGCTCGGCACGGTCGCGAGCGTCATCAGCCAGGCGTACAGCCGCGGCATGGGCGGCTTCCAGTACGTCTGACCCAGAAACTCCATGTTGTAGTACTCGTGCTGCAGGTGAAAGTTCGCGTAGTCACGCAGACGCGGCAGCGTGTCGTGCCAAATCCAAGGCCAAGCCGCGTAGAACACCAGCGGCGAGAGCAGCAGCATCGCGGGGAATGCGTGAGGCACGGGCCACCGTTTTTGGCGCAACTCCCCGAGCGCGCTCGAGCCGCGGGTCAGCACGAAGTGCAGCGCAAATGCGCCGGGCAAGAGCCAGGCGTTGTGCTTCGTGTCCAGCAGTAGGCCGTAAATGACGCCGGTACCGACGGCCCAGCGCTGACCACCCTCCAGCGAGCGAGCAAAGGCGTAGCTCGTGAGCAGCAGCATCGCCGTCACCGGCATGTCGAAGCACGCCAGGTGCGAGTGGTAAAAAACGCGCGGCATGAGCGCCAGCGAGAGCGCGCCTACCACACCGGAAAGCCGCCCCGACTCACGCGCTCCCCAGAGGTAGGTCACGACCACCCCGAGCGTGCTCAGCAGCATACCGGGGAAGCGATAGGCCGTCCCCGGTTCGCGAAACAGCTGCCAGGCATTGAACAGGTAGTGGTGCGACAGGGCAAACAGCGACTTCATCAGCGCCGGATGCTCGTGGTTCGCCGCCCAATAGCGGTCGACCGTCGCCTGCGTCATGGCCCCGGAAAAATCACTGCCCAAGAGCTCGAACCAGGTCTCGTAGCTGCGCGCCGCCTGAAAGTAGAAGCCTTCGTCACGGGCATAGCCGAGGTCGTGGACCGTCGACAGCAAGAGAGTCAGATACGCGAGCGCGAGCAAGAGAGCGGTGAGCCGATCCCAGCGATCGAGCGCGTGCCCTTCGGTCATCGGTTCTGGCGAACCGCGGGTCTTGGTCCGCATCGGCGCTGCGAGCCTGCCACAAGGCGTAAAAAAACGGTACGCTGCAGGCTCTGATGATCGAGGCTCCCCAGCGCCTGACGCGCGTGTGCCAGGCGACCGTGGTCTTGGTAAGCTTTGGCTTTGCGTTGGCAGCGTGTTGGGAGCTCGGCGACAGCTTCGGCGCGGGCCACTACGCCGCTGCCAGCGCGGTGTGCACCGCCGCCGAGAACATGTGGCACTGGGGCGTGATCGCGCCAGCCGTGCACGCTTTGGCCGAGCCACCCGCGGCCAGCGAGTTCTACTGTCATCACCCCTGGGGTATATTCTGGGTCAGCGCCTTGTTCATGAAGGTGTTCGGGCATCACGCCTGGGCGTGCCGCTTGCCCGCAGTGCTAGAGAGCATCCTGACCGTTCCGGCGCTGTACTACGCCGGCCGGGCGCTGTGGAGCTCGCTCGCCGGCGCCGTTGCCGCGCTCAGCTTCGCGGTCTTGCCGATCGCGCTCAGTTTCTCGGATTTCAATGGTCTGGAAGTTCCGGCCATGTTCGGCAGCGTGCTCTCCATCTGGGGCTACGCGCGCTTCCGCCAGAGCTATCGCCTTCGACATGCGGCGCTGGCACTCGGCGGCCTAGTCTACGGCCTGTGCGCAGATTGGCCCGTGCTCGTGCTCGGCGCGACCATGCTGGGCGCGATCTTCTTCTCCGTGTTCCTGCTCGGGCGCTTCACGCTGCCCGCGGATCGCCGCCGAATCGCGACCTTTTGGGCGCTTTCAGTCGTGCTTTGCGGGCTGACCATCGGCGGACATTTGCTCGCTTTCGCGCAGCTCGGACAACTGGCTGAGCTGTTCGATCAGGGCAGCCGCCGCTCGGCAGGCGTGCACACCCCGCTCGGCATGGTGCTCGCGGGGCGCAAGTTTTGGATCGAAGTCTCGTTCACCGGTCTGGCAATCGCGCTCGGCAAGCTCGCGTTGCCGGTGCTCGGCTTACGCGTGCTGGTGCGCCGGAGCGAGCTGGAAGCGCTGCCGCTGTGCGCCTTCGCGATGGCCCTGTTTCAGTACGTCGTCTTCAAGCAGGGCGCGGACGTGCACATCTTTTGGCCGCACTATTTCGCGCTGTACTTTGCGCTGGCCTGCGCGGGCCTGGCGCAAACTGCCCTCGACCTCGCCCAGCTCGCGGCTCGCCGCTGGCCCCGCGTCGAAAAGACCCGGCCGGACTACGTGATTTTGGCGCTGTTCGTCTTGCTTTCACTGTTGATCTTGCCGGATGGTCTGCGCGCGCTCCACTACGCGCACCGCTCCGGGGGGCGCTTCAACGAAAATGGCCGCCTGATCAAGCCGGACAAGGACAAGGTCGCCGCGCTCGAGTGGCTCAGCCGGCGTTGGGCACCAGGCTTTGGCGTCACGCTCCATCAAGGCATGCGCCAATCGCTGTGGGTCGATTGGTCTTTGCAGCGCCCAGTGCGCACCGTTCCCGAGCTGCCGACCGCCGGGCTCGGCTCGACCACTGCGCGCGAACGCTACTACGTCGCCGACTTGCGCTTCATGAGTGGGGCCGAGCAAGATCGCCTCGCGGCGAGTTTCTCGCCGACCGTGCTCGGACCGTTCTTGGCCATCGATCGCAGCGCACGCGCCGGCGAGCTGCGCGCGTTCGACGTCGCTCGCGTCGAACCCTCCGCCGGCGAAGCGTTTTGGATCTCCAGCAGCCACGCGCAGCGCGAAATCACCCCGGACCCATTCCTGACTTGGGAGCTCAAAGACCGCTTCGAGCTGACCC
>DASSMT010000205.1:0-7092 GCA_035688655.1 Polyangiaceae bacterium
CCCACCCTCAGGTTTCGGGGCCCCAACCCCGAAACTAACGTCGTGCAAGGCTGAGCTCAGTGAACGCCGAGAAAGGCGGATCCCTCGCGGGGTCCGCCTTTTTTCTTTTTTGTTGATAGGGGCCGCGTCACGTCGCGGAGCGGCGCAGCCTTCGGCGACGTCGGGCGGCGCTCAACCGAGCGCGACGAGGATGAGCTCGAGTGCTCGCTCCGGATCGCGGAGCACGAGCTCGGCGCTGACACGCACCACGCGAATGCCCAGACGATGTAGCCGCTCGTCGCGCCGTCGGTCCGCCGCGCGGCTCGCGCGGTGCGCGCTGCCGTCCACTTCCACCACGAGCCCAACCGACGGCGCAAAGAAGTCCGCGATGTAGCGCTCGCCGAGCACCACCTGCCGCTTGAAGGCGACACCCAGCGAGCCGCCACGCAGCGCGAGCCAGAGCGCCGCTTCGGAAGCGGTAGGCGTGTGCAGCATGCTGCGTGTACGCTCGGTGAGCTGATTGGAGCGATTGAGTTTGCGTTGGTTCTGACTGCACATGGGTGCCTCCAGCGCTCGGCGTGCGGCCGGGCGCAGCCCCACAGGCGCAGGCTCCGTGACGGCGCCCCACCGTCAATCTCGACCAGGGACGGCGCCGGCGCGGAGCGTGCGCCTCTCGCGAAGCCCGGCCGCATGCCGAGCGCTGGAGCTACGCGCAGCTTCGAGCAACCGAGATCGCAAGTCTCAACGTCGAGAGTTGCAACTACACCGCGGCGACGCAAACAGACGACCACCCCACCTGGCCGCGCAGGCAAGCCGCGCGAGCGGCTTCGGAACACCCGGAGGGGTGCAAGCTCGCGCGCAGGCGAAGCCGAGCACGAGCGAGCAGCCGCGATACGGCGGTGTGCGGCGCAGCCTTCGGCGTCCTGGCACGGCCTCCGGTCACATTCGGTGTCTCGGTGCCGGAACGGGCACGTCCAACTCGACTAGATCGAGTGGACTCTGCACACCGAGCGGGCCGCGATTCAGGACGTGAGTGTAAATCATCGTCGTTCGCAAATCGCGATGACCGAGCAGCTTCTGAATCGTGCGAATGTCATAGCCAGCCTCCAACAAGTGCGTGGCAAAGGAGTGGCGCAAGGTGTGGCAACTAACCGGCTTGTTCACGCCTGCGGCGATCACCGCTCGACGCATCGCGCGCTGCAGCACCGTCTCGTGCAGGTGATGCCGGCGCCGTTCCTGCGTGGCAGCGTGCGAGTGGCTGGAAACACCCATTGCCAAGCCCATTCACGCGGGGCGCTGGGATACTTGCTGCGCAGAGCAAAAGGCAAGTCTACATATCCCGCCCCACGCGCTACATCGGCGTCATGCTGTTCACGCACCTTTTGCAGCTGCGCTTGCAACGGTGCGACGAGTAACCTCGGTAGCAACGCCACGCGGTCACGCTGCCCCTTGCCACTGCGCACGACCAGCTGCGAAAGTGAGAAATCAACATCCTTGACGCGAAGCGACGCACACTCGGACAGACGCAGGCCTGCGCCATACAGCACGGAAGCCATCAGCCGGGAGGTGCCAGACAGCTTCGAAAGCACCGCCGTCACCTCTTGGCGTGTCATTACGACGGGCAACCGCGCCGGGCGCTTGGCGCGTACCATTTCCTCCAGCGCCTCGAGCTTTCGCCCCAAGACCTCAGCGTACAGAAACAGCAACGCCGCCAGCGCCTGATTCTGAGTGGACGCACTGACCTTGCCCACTGTCGCGAGATTCGACAAGAACGCAGACACCTCGACCGCCCCCAACTCCGAAGGGTGACGACGACCGTGAAACAGGATGAACCGGCGTATCCAGCCGACATAAGCGTCCACGGTCCGAGGACTGTAGTGCCCCATCGCCAAGTGGTCGCGCACGCGATCCAAAAGCCGCCGCGGCGGCGCGGATTGCGGCGGAGACGAACGATTAGGGGGCAGCACAGCACCCAATCCCTCAGCACGCCGCATGCCAACGCTCACGCAGGGATTTTAAAGCGCACAAAGCTAGCGACCGCCTGGCCAACGCTGGCGCCCGCCACGACTCCATTCTGCTCGCCTTCGCAGCCTCTCCTCTGCCCTCCGTCAAATCACTGCGAGACACAGAACGCCGTTTAGACCGCAGAGCCTCGCCGATCGTCGGTCGTGGTCAGGCCTTTCCTGTCGGTAGAGTACGCGATATACTGCGGGTTTCATGCCGCAGAATTGAGAGTTGGGCGGACGACAAACATGTTCGGGTTCTTAAAGAAGACTTCCAAGCGCAACTCGATCCACAACATGGAGACGAAGCTATTCAGCAATGACACGGGCGAGTTTCCGGCCATCGTTATCGGTCTGAACGTTTACGATGGAGAGACAGCCGAGGCCTTCTTCGACGATGTCATTGAGCAGTTCAAACTGCACCGCATGGCGAGCCCACCCGAGACGGCCAACCTTACAGTCACGCTTGCTGGCGTCGTCAGGGCCCTAGAGTTCTGCAGTCACTGGTTTGCTCGGTGCGAAGCGGACCCGATTCTCGACCATTTCACATCGATGATGGTGCACGCAGACGTGCTCCACATCAGCGGTTCAGAACTGCTGGACCGAGCGTCGCTAGTCCGCTGACATCGTCACCCCCGTGGACGCTGCCCAACTCACGCCTGAGGCGGACCGCTGGCACGCCGATCGAGTGCGCCGCCACCCGCATTGGCGAACGCTGCCCAACTCACGCCCTGACGGACCGACCTCTCTATCGTGCACAAGGCTCCGCGACGACCTGCGGCGAGCGCCGCCCAACAACGGCTTGCAGCAGACGCGGATCTCGCTTCGCTCGACCCGCGCAGCTGAAGCCTGGTACGTTGGGCGGACGGATGCGCGCAATGCAAGACGGTGGCGGGACGAGTTCGTTCTTGCAGCACGACGGCCGCGGACGAGTTCACGCTGGTGTGCTTTTCGCCGTACTGTGTAGCCTTTCATGCTCAAGCCGCCCGTCGCTTCGAGCATCGGCCAAGAGCAGTGCGTCCGCTTCCGCCACACAGAAGCCTTCCCCGCCTAGCCCGTCCGTGACGGCGCCGGCGATGTCGCCACTGGCTCAGCGTAACGCCACGGATGCTGAGTTTAGCTGGGATGCCTATGTGTTCCCCGAATCCCACCGTTGTGTCGAGTTGCGGCCCGCGGGGATGCCGCCGGACCTATCCAAGACAGCAGCCAGACCACAGCCATCGGGCGCCGTTACGGTCGCCTTCGACGAAGCCAAACGTGGGCGGGTCAGTCGCGTCGTCGTCGCCGCGCACGGCGCCGGTTGGACGTCGTGCGAATGCTTGCCAATCGTTCTCGATCAGGAGGTCAAAGGATTCAGTTACCTGGATCCGGTCTATCTACCGCCACTCAAGGCGCGCGCCTCACGCGAGCGGTTGAAGTTCGTTCTCATCGGCTATTTCACGGGCCGTGAGATCGATCTTCACGAGTACTACGCGGAGCTGCACCTCCCTGCAGAATGGGCAGGACATGGTGAGGACTTCCCAGACCCGGATGAAAGATTCCCTGAATTCTGCCTCGAGTCGTGGTGCTACATCGTGCCGAAAGTTGTCCCGGGTTCGGCTGAAGATGATCCGCTCCTCAAGGAAATCAGCCTCGACGACCAGAAGCGCCTCGCTGCGGGGGGTGCGCCGCGATGCAAATGAGCGTTTAGTCGGCTGCGTGGCGAGCGCTGCCCAACAAGCTGTTGAAGCTGTCGGCCGCGCCTCCTCGTCACCTGCACCGTCCTCCCTCTCGCCCGTGGTGGGGTACCACGGGCTCGCTCATCGCTTCCTGATGCCACCTGGGTTTCTGGATGCGGCCGCAGCTTAACAGCAGTACGTTGGGCGGGCGAGAAGCGTTGCGCCGAGAGGTTTTGCAGCGTTTGCTCGCGTTTTCCGCAGGGTGTATATTTAGGCGCATGCCTAGGATGCAGGTGTACCTACCGGACGAGCTATACGACTTGGTCAAGAAGCGTCGTCTTCCCGCTTCAGAACTGTTGCAAGATGCGGTCCGTGCCGAAGTTCGCCGCCGACAACTTCTGGCAGAGGGTGATAAGTACGTCGCAGAGTTGACCGCTGAGGTAGGAAAACCGACCGCTCGGCAACGTGCTGCGGCTGCCGCAGTCGTCAAAAAACTCGCCGCGAGACCGCGACGCAAGGCCGGATAGTGACGGTGCTGGTTCTCGACTCAGGCGGTGTCAGCTGTCTCGCCGAGCGTTCGCCAAAGGCTCTGGCCCTCATTCTTGCCCTTCGCGAAGAAGGCCTATGGCCTCCTCGCGTCCCGTCGGTTGTCTTGGTTGAATGTTTGGAAGGCCACGCCGGTAGAGATGCCCTCGAGAACAAGTTTCTCAAAGCCTGCGACGTCACTCAAGCCCTACCCGAGACGCTCGCCCGACGTGCTGCGCTACTTAGGAGACGCGCCAGACGCGGTTCGGCGGTCGACGCGCTCGTGGTCGCCCATGCTGAACCGGGTGGCACTGTCCTGACCTCCGATCCACACGACCTAGAGGCACTCGCATCGCATTCCGATTCCGTCAACATTATCCGCGTGTGAACCTCCGGGTCGCCGCCTAGCAACGGCTTGGGCGGGCGCTGTGCGTGTGAAGGCAATCATCTTCGACTGCGACGGGACGTTGGTAGACAGCGAGGCTTTGTCTAGCGAAGTTCTATGCGGGTCTTCGCCTTCCAACCGTTTCAGATCGACTGAAACCTGATACGTGGGACGGGCGAAGAGATGCGGCCGACGCAGCGTTACAAGGTTTTCTACACCTTCCTCGGGAGTCGAAGAAGCGTGTCCGCCGATGCACCTGTCACGATGTCGCTCGAGCGGCGCGGAGCGTGCGCCCGCTCGCGAAGCCCGGCCGCATGCCGAGCGCTGGAGGCTATGCGCTCGAAACGAGCAACCGCGGTCGCCGCTCCCAGCGTCGAGAGTCGCGTCCACACCGCGCCGGCGAGCACTGACGACCACCCCCACCTGGCCGCGCAGGCAAGCCGCGCGCAAGCTCGCGCGCAGCGAAGCGAGCACGAGCGAGCACGGCGCCGAGCAACAGGTTTGGGGGTGGTGGGCGCGCGCGCAGGCGTAGCCGAGCACGCGACCGGCCCCGCGTGCCCCACACCGGCACACGACAGGGGGCAACCTGGAAGCCGAAAGAGGAGAAAGCTCCGGCTGGCGGCGGCGGTCACGCCCACGGCGCGCAGCGGCGCAGCCTTCGGCGTCGCGTTGCGGCGCTCAGCGCAGCTCGGCGCGGATGATCTCGAGTGCTCGCTCCGGCTCGGGCTACATTACGGTTGGAGACGATTCCGGAGGCCGCGCCATCATTATCTCCTTGCGGGATGAGCCGAGTACCGTCTTCCTCGTCGATCACGGTTGTATGACACCAGACGGATTTGATCCGGCCGCTGCTAGCTTCGAGCGATGGATCGACCAGGGATGCCCACTGCCGCGCAAACCTGAATCCTACATCCCAGCAATCGGCGACCTTCACCTTCTCAACGCGCCGCCAGGCGGGTTGAGCGATCTTCCACGCCGCCGGGGTACGAAGTCGCCCAATCCGCCGTTCCAGACGCCGGGCGCGTAGGTCGAAAACTGCGCGGCCCCATTCGCGAGCTCGCTTGTCGTCTTCGGTGCGCTCTCGTTTCCTGATGCGGTGGCAGCTTGCCAGCGGTACGTTGAGCGGACGAATGGCTTCGATTCATGACAGCCTGCTGGTCGGCTATCTTGTCGACGGTCGAGCGCAGATCGTTGTCCTTCAAACCCGTCCGAACAAGGGCGATGGCGGTGCGGTCGATGTCAAGTTCAGTGGCGTAGCGGCGTATCACTTCGAATCGGACTGCCTCGAGAACATCGTGCTCGAAATCGTCGAAGTTTCAGCAGACATCATAGTTGGAGACGGTGCGGCATTCGTTGAACGGAACCGCATGCACGGATGGCCGCGCGACTGGGACTGTACTCGCGAGACTCCGAAGCAGTTCTTTCAGCGGCAGGGGTGCCGATGCTTCCAGCTGAGTTGTTCCTACGGCATGAGTGGCTGGATTGCTGCGCAAGAGATCGAATTGCTTGCGGTCCCATCGCCCTGATAGTCGGTCGCGAAGTGACGCTCGAAGGCGCCGAAAGACACCGAGTGGCGATCGGTCAGGGATCGCGACTCTCTCTGGAATGTGAGCACACTCGCTAGTGTTACTCCCACGATTTCCGCGAGAATAACCGCGGTCCAGTCTGGGGCGGCGGGCGCATCTTGCTCAGCGTTGCTCTTTCTCTCGCCGAAGCCTCAATGGTCGAATGGGAGCGTCGCCAATCGCACTCACTCTGTCGACGCCGATTTCGGCGTTGCTCCGGTTCAGGGCGAGGCGCTGCTTCGACCCAATTGATTCCTTGCTGTCTTCTGCACCGAAGTATATCCGGATGGCATGAAACGATTCGCATCGATCACGCTCGTGCTGTTCGGAATGATCTTGGGCTGCGGCGCTGCTTCAGTCGCGCCAATTGCCCGCAGTTGGGCGCAACAACCCGCTGGGCGTTGGGAATGTTTCGTCGTCGATCGATTCCCAGACGTGGAGGACGCGCGCAGCTGGTCGGGAGCTGCGAACATCACCGCTGGATTGAACAGGGTGGCGAGGCAGGTCGCGAGCGGAACTATTCTCAACTTGACGCCCAAGTCAGGCGGCGCCGCCAGCGTTGCGTGCGTGAAGTACTAAGCGCTGCAAAGAGACCAGACTCGATTCGAATCGAGCATCGCGCGGGCGCCCACACGCCGGTCGCGTGAAATGACTTGAGCAAGGCGGCCTGATCGCAATAAGAGAGGGCCATGCGCAGGTTGCTGTTGTTGCTCTGTTTGAGCGTCGGGGCCTGCGGTCACTTTGCCCCGGCGAACGTCGCCAACACCACGCCGACTTACGGCAAGCCGGCGGTGGCCGCGCGTTCGGACGTGCCACTGACGCTTGTCCTCGATCCGCAGGCCGTGCGCGACAACATGGTACTTTCCGGCTTCAGTCCCACTGACATTCATCAGGTGAACCTAATTGTCACGCGGGACCTCAAGAGCGCACTGGAGGTCTACTTTTCTCGCGTTGCCGTTTCGACGCCTGCCGAGGCG
>DASSMT010000352.1:0-25617 GCA_035688655.1 Polyangiaceae bacterium
CTTGAGCGCCGAGTGAAACTTCGCTCACGCTCACCCGGCCGGCATAGGCGCCGCGTTCGAACGCTTCGCCGTCACCGTGGGCCCCGCCGACAATCAGCGCGCCCTTCCCGACGCTCGGTATCACGACATACCCAGCCGACGACGAGAAGAGTTGTGCGATCGTCGAATCCTTCTGTTTGAACAGCGCGATCGTGTCGTCGATCCCCTCGACGCGCTCCGGAGTGGCCGCGGTTTTGGCCTCCTTTTGGCTCCCACCGCATGCCGGCGCCGCGACACACACGAACAAAGCCGCACACAATAGGCACGTCAACGAAGGCTTTTTCATACGCGTTTGTTCGCAGATCTCTCGATTGACGTCAAACCTTAGCTTGCCCGCAAACGTGATGCTCTGCTTGGGTGACGCGTGTGAAACCAATGTTGCCGAAACTGTGGCTACAATGGTGTGGTCATCGGACGCGCACTTCTGCGCCTTCGCGCGCATGAGTCGCGACTCGTCATGAGCACCGTCCACGTTCGAGGAATCGACCTGTACTACGAGGCATGCGGCGTCGGTTCGACATGCCTCGTAGTAGCCCATGGCGCTCTCGGTAGCGTTGCGCATGCGAACAGCTACGGGCTGCGAGCCGCGGACCTCGCAACGCTGGGTTTTCGAGTCGTCGCGTACGATGCGCGCGGTCACGGGCGCTCGGGCTACACGACTCGGCCGGAGCATTATCAGCCAGCGGCGCTGGCCGACGACCTACTCGCCCTCATTGATGCGCTCGGCCTCGAGCGGGTATGTGTCTACGGAGCCTCGATGGGCGCTAGTACCGCGCTGCAGCTGGCGCTCGTTCACCCCGAGCGGGTGAGCCGGCTGGTTTTGCGAGCCCCATCGCCGTTCGGCGTGGACATAAAGGCGGCACGCGCCCGCCTCCACCCGCTCGCGTCCATGTACCGATGGCTCGGCTCGTCCGTAACCGCCTCCGTGGCGGCGACGTTGACTCGACGTGCCGACCGGGCCGCGACCAAGGCCCTGCTCAGCGGTCAGCGTCGGCAGGCGATCCCGCCCGCGATTCGTGGCTTCCTGTCTGCGCCGATGGATTCAGACGGCTTGGCGAGCGTAGCGACTCCGAGCTTGATATTGACCCACCCTGACGATCCACTGCACCCGCTACGCTCCGGTGAAATTCTCCGCCTGCGCCTACCCTGTGCGAAGCTCCTGGTCGCACCTTCGCGGTCGTATTGGGACCAAAACCGCGAGCAGCTCATGCAAGTCGTGGCATCCTGGCTGAGGGAGTGACTCTTGGGCGTCCACTTCAATATTTATTGCATCCCCGAGCGGCCGCCCTGGATCCACGGCAAGAACGCGCCTTTGCCAGAGAATTTCCTGGGCTCGCCGCTGCACGCTCTGGTCGAGACTTTCTGGCCAGCGCACGCCGTGCTCGCGGACGAGTTCCGGTGACGAACGGCAGTTCCGTCGTCATCTTCGACCTGGGTGGCGTGCTCTATGATTTTCGAGGCACTCGTCTTATCGAGCGTACAAGCCGCCGAACTCGCCGCTGGCGGAGTGAAGAGGTGCAGGCGCACTGGCCGGAGTTGGCGGGGGGCTTCGAGACGGGTGCCGTCAGCGACATGGCCTTCGCGGAGTCCGTCGTACGCCACTATCAGCTGACGCTGGCGCCGGCTGAGTTTCTAGCCGAATTTCGCAGCGCAGCGGTCGGTTTTTACGAAGGCGCGCTGAGCTTGCTGGCCGAGCTCGGCGAGCGGCATCGCGTGCTCAGCTTGAGTAACATCAACCCAGTGCAGTGGCCCAAGGTGCTCGCGGATCTCGGAGAATGCGATCCGTTCCACGCTCACCATCCCTCGCACCTTTCCGGCTTGCGCAAGCCGGATCTGCGGGTCTTCCAGGCCGTCGCGCGACTGCTGTCCACCGGCAGCACCATCCATTTCTTCGACGACCGCTGGGAAAACGTGAACGCAGCCAGAAGCTGCGGCTGGCATGCCGAACGCGTGCGCGGCGTCGCCCAAGCGCGCGCGGCCTGCCAGCGAGCAGGGCTACTCGGCTGAGAGCCGCGGCCTAAGCGCTGGGATGCGGTTCGAGCACGCGCGGCACGAAGCCGAAGCGCTTGTTGGCGCGCGCGATGGCGCGAAACACCTGGACCCGCCAATTGACGTCGAAGCGATCCACGCCAAAGCCGGCGAGCAGCGAGGTGATCGCGGCCCGCAGCGAGAGCCAATCACTCGGCGACATCAAGACGTCGACGAACTCCGGCGTGTAGAAGCCTCTGACGAATTGCCGGTAGGTAGCGACATTCTTCTGCGTTTCGCGTTCGTAGCTCAGAAATTGCGCGCGTTCGAAGTGACCCGAACGTAGCGCTGCGTCGACGACTTCGGCCGCGCGGAACGCTCCGACCATGCCCAGGTAGACCCCGGTCGAGAACACCGGATCGATGAACGCAGCGGCATCACCAATGAGCACGAAGCGATCCCCGACCAGCTTGCGGCTGACGTACGAATAATCCGACACGCTGCGCACCGGCGCGACACGGGTGGCGGCCGCAAGGCGCTCGCGCACGAACGGCGTGCTGGCAACTTGCGCCGTAAAATAGGCTTCGTCCGGCTTTTGACCGCGCAGATTTCGGGTCGGGCCGACCAGCCCCACGCTCGTGCGATTGTTGCGCAGCGGGATCACCCACCACCAACCGCCCGGGACCAACACCACGCTGATGTCTCCCTCTTCTTCGCCGCTGGCGCGACTGGCGCCTTCGTAGTGCGAAAAGACCGCGAAATTCTTCAACTCCTGATCCATCTCGCGCAGCCCCAAACGGCCCGCGAGCATGGATGCCTGACCACTGGCGTCGATCAGCATCTCGGCTCGAAAAGTGGTCTCGGAGCCGTCCTCCAAGCGCGCGGCGACCGAGACGCCCGGCTTGGCGTCGAGCTCGAAGCGAATCACCTGCGCCCCTTGACGCACGTCGACGCCCTGGTCTGCGGCGTTGTCGAGCAAGAGCTTGTCGAACTCACTGCGATCCACTTCGAACGCCGAAGCGGCCCCTTGAACCAAGCCGTCGCGGAACGCGTAGCGACGCTTCAGCGAACCGTCCGCGGTCACGAACTCGGCCGCGTACTTGGGCAAGAAATCCGCAGCCTTGATGCGCGGCATGGCTCCCAGCTGTTCGAGCAGCGGCATCGAGCACGGGAGCATCGACTCCCCGATGTGAAAGCGTGGAAATCGCTCCTTCTCCAGGATCACCGCGCGGTGGCCGCGCTGCGCGAGCCGCGTCGCCACGGCCGATCCAGCGGGCCCGCCACCGATCACGATCACATCGAACGCAGTGCTTCCTTTGTCGGACATGGCAGAGCGGTTTAGCACGCTCCCTGGCCGTTGAGCGACCGACGAATCCAGGTACAATTATCGGCCGTGCGGTACGTCGTCTACGATCCCAAGGACCCCCGCAAAGGGCGGATCCTCGCCGACCCGGTGCTCGGACAAATCGTGCTCGGCCAGGGGCCGACCATCACCAAGGCGCTGGCCGCGGCCAACGCGACCGCACCTTTGCCCTCGGGCGCAGTAGTCTGGGACCGACAAGGGTCGAAAGTCGCCTATCGAGTTCCTTAGAGCCGAGGCGGAAACGACCCTCGCTCGCCACAAGCACGCGAGGGTCGTACCGGATCACGCTTCGCGCGAACTCACTTGTCCGTGCAGGCCACCTCCGAAATGCCGGGGGCGACGCACACCTGGTTCAACAACGAACAATCGAACTTCACCATGCGTCGCTTCCCTTCTGCGACGGTGCTGCAGCGGGTTGCGGTCGTACCCACGCATTTACCGTAGCCCGTGAAGCCGGCGCACGGATCGACCCACTGTGCAGCCTCGTCGATGAACGCTTGGGTCGCAGTATCGATGCCTGCGTAGACCCCGCCCTTGTCGCAGCTCCCGAGCGGCGTACGCGAGAAGACGCCGAAGACGCGCACCTGACCTTGAAGCTTGCGCACCAGGGGTCCACCTTGGTCGGCGCCACAAGGTTGAGCATCGCTGTTCGTGCCTCCGAGATATGCCTCGCCAGGCCCGAGCTCGACGCTGTCGTATTGCTGTTGGAGGTATTGCCGATACCAGTCATTCGGCCCCGCGCCGCCAAAGCCAGCCGTGACCAATATGCCAGCGCTTCCGGCGCTCGGCGGTGAGCCGCCGAACGAGCCCCCAGTGCCCGCGCTGGGAATTGGAATGGCTCCGCCGATCCCCTCTGGAGGAACCGACGGAGACCCTCCAATTCCAGGAAAGCCGCCAGCCGCACTGCCTGCAGTGCCGGTCGCGACGCCATCCACTGCGTAGTAGGGTCCGGGGTAATAGCCGTTCGAGAGAGCATATTGGTAGAAGTCCTCGAACGAACCGAAGAGCAATGGATAGAGCAGCCCGGATGTGGCCTGCAAGGTGAGTGATCCCGCGCGCCGCGCGCCATTTTGGTAGCGCAGATCACTGTTGCCGAAGCCGACACCAGCGAGCGCTTTGCCGATCAGATCGTCGGTCAGCAAGGCTACGGGGAATGCAGCGACGTCGCTGACCGATTCGCCCAAGTGTAGCACGGCGATGTCGGGATAAAAGCTGCCCCCGTTGGAGCTGACCGCGGGCGCATACTCGACGTCGACGACGTCGATCCGACGATTCGATCGCGTCGCATCCGCGCCGATCACGAATTTGAGCGACGAATAGCCGTAATATTGCGTCTGCTCGAACAGCTGGGCACACGAGCGCGAAGTGAGCACGCTGTTCTTCGAGATGAGCGTCCCGGTGCATTGCGGATAGAACGGCGATTGCGAGCTGGTCGACCCCGCAGTGCCGGTCGACCCGGCCCTGGCGGGCACTGGCGCGGATGCCGAGCCACCGACGCTGGGCCCCGCATCGACGAAGCCAGCGTACCCGCCGTACCCGCCGTACCCCGAGTAGTCGTACACCAGGCCGATGCTGCCGATGCCGTCGAGGCTCTTGCTCGTGACCGGCACACTGCCGATCAAATCATCCATCTTGTGAGCTCCCCCGACGGGACCGATGCCCTCGTCCTTCCCCGCTGAACAGGCCAATTGAGCCAAACCCACCCCACACGATAGGAGCAATGCTCCCACACCCCAGATTTTCTTCATGACACTCCTCCGAGCGCCGGAAGCGGCTCATCCGCTCTTCGCCGACGCACGCCGCCTCAGTGCAAAGACCGGGCCTGCGCCCAGGACATACCCGAGGGGTGAAAACCGGTCTCCGAGCGCGCAGCGCTGTGTCACGCTGTGCCAAAATCGGAGACCGGTCACCGGTCCTGTCATGGGCGGCAGCTTGCCGCGCGACGAGGCTCAGCGATCGAGCACGTAGGCAGCGACCAGCGGAAAGACGATGGTCGCGTCCGACTCGATCACGAAGCGTGGCGTATCGACCGCCAGCTTGCCCCAGGTGATCTTCTCACCGGGCGGCGCGCCGCTGTACGAACCGTACGAGGGCGTCGAGTCCGAAATCTGGCAAAAATAGCTCCAAACCTTGACCTTTTGCTGCAAATCTTGATCGATGAGCGGTACGACACAGATCGGGAAATCACCCGAGATGCCGCCGCCGATTTGGAAGAAGCCGATGTCGTGCTTGGTTTGGTTCTCGGTATACCACTTGATCAGCGCGCCCATGTATTCGGTACCACCGCGCATGATCGTGTAATCGTATTCACCGCGGATCACGCCGGCGACGAACATGTTGCCGAGCGTCGAGTCTTCCCAGCCGGGCACGAACAGGGGCAAGTTCTTCTCGCACGCCGCGAGGATCCAAGAGTTCTTCGGATCGATCTCGTACTCGGGTTCTAGCTCTTTGGTCTTCAGCAGCTGATAGAAGTACTCGTGCGGCAAGTAGCGCTTGTTCTCTTTGTGCGCGCGTTGCCACAGGGCGAGCATCTTCGCCTCGATTTTGCGCATCGCCTCGTGTTCGGGGATGCAGGTGTCGGTCACGCGGTTGAGGCCCTCTGCCAGCAACGCGGCTTCGTCGTGCGGCCCGAGCTCACGGTAATGGGGCACGCGCCGGTAGCTATTGTGCGCGACGAGGTTGAACACGTCCTCTTCCAAGTTCGCGCCGGTCAGTGAAATTGCGTGGATTTTGTCTTTGCGGATCAGCTCGGCGATGACCAAGCCCATCTCGCCGGTGCTCATGGCGCCGCCCATGGTGAGCAGCATCTTGCCGCCCTTCTGCAGGTGCGTTTCCCAACCCTTGGCTGCATCGATCAAAGCGGCAGCGTTGAAGTGACGGTAGTGATGAACGATGAAATCTTTGACGGCACCCATTTTGGTCTCGCAAACTGAATGAGGTGGAGGAACCGATTTCCTCGAAGGAGGAAAGCACGAAACATGCGCTCTACAACGAGCACGGCGGGAAAAAAGAACCGTTTCTGGCCCGCGTCAAGCGTGCCCGGCCGATTTTGCACCTTGTCGAGGCGACTGCCTCTCCAGGCAGCAGCCACGCCGGATTTCCATGGTAGTGTGGCAGCTTGGAGAGGCTCGCCCGTCACTCGCGCGAGCGCCAATCGATGTCGGATCGTCACCTTAGCGTATCCGGACCTGCATCCCTGAGCGGTCAGATCGTCGAATCGGAATTTCAACCGGGCGTCAGCTATCGGCTGGAGCGGCGCATCGGTGAAGGCGGAATGGGGCAAGCGTTTCTAGCTCTGCGCCAAGCTCCGGAGGGAATTTCACCGGTCGTGATCAAAATGGTGCGCCCGACCGCAGAATCGGGCGCGCAGAACTCGGCCGGAATTTTGGTGCAGAAAGAAGCGGTCGCCCTGGGTCGCCTGAACGAGCGGATCCCGCCGTGTCCGTTCGTGGTGCGCTTGGTCGACACTGGGCTGACGTACCTGAGCGGTCCTGCGCGACCGCCCACACCTTGGCTCGCCGTCGAATACGTGCACGGCGGCGTCGAGGGCACGACCCTCGAAGACCGCGTGAAGGGGTCGATCGAGCGCACGGGCGTTGCTTTCGATTCTGCACGGGCCGCGCATGCGCTCAAATGCCTCGCGGCGGGCCTGAACGCGATTCATGGGGTGGGCGTGGTGCACCGCGATCTCACGCCCGGCAATGTCCTGTGTTGTGGCTTTGGCGAGGCCGAAATCCTCAAGATTTCGGACTTTGGGATCGCTCGTCCCCAGGGGCTCGCAGCCACCTTCGGAGCCATTCCGGTGGGCACCCTGGGCTACGCCGCGCCCGAACAATGCCTGCCGGATTCCGCCGGAACCGGCACCTTCACCGACATCTTCGCGCTGGCCTGCGTGCTCTATTTCACCCTGACGGGTGAAACATTGTTCGACTCCGACTCGCTGATCAAAAATATGTTGGCCGTGCGTGAGACCAAGCGCCGCTCGCTGCTCGACTGCCAAGCGCTGATCCCGGAGCTTCGCGAGCGCGCCGACGCCTGCCGGGCGATCGACGTCGCGATCGCGCGCGCCACGGCGCTCGACCCCGCGCAGCGTCCGCAAGAGGCCTTGGAGTTTGCGGCCAGCGTGGTGCCTTGGTTGACCGAGACGCCCACGCCGCCCAAACCCAGCCGACGCTACATCAATAGCTTGATCAATCTGTCGCCCCCCGGCGATTTGACTCACTGGGAGTGGACAGTCAGACATCCCGGCGGCGAACGCATCATCCAGAGTGCGGCCTGGGACGTGGACGGACATTGCCTGGCGTTCAGCACAGAAGGGCCTGCGTTCTGGAACGGGCAAGCTTGGGTTTCCACCCCGGAAATCGCGCGAAATTTGCCTCCGGGTATGGGTTTCGCGCGGCGCATCGAGGCGGGCGGCTGGTTGATCGGCGGCGCGGGCGGACAGCTCGTGGTGTACGCCAGCGACGGCGTGCGTGAGGTCGTGAGGGCGCCGAACGCCGATGCCACGTTCACGCACGCCAATGGCCGCTTCGACGATCTTCTGGTGGCGGTGAGCCAGCATCCGGGTGACGTGCCGTTGCTTTGGGCGATGGCCGCGCGACGCTGGATGAAGCCGATGCCGCTCGAGGGCGTGGCGTACGTCGCGGGGCTCCTGCGCCTCGACGACTCGCGCTGGCTCGTGTGCGGCCGGCTCAGCCAAGGCACGGGCTTTGCGGCCATCTATTCGCCGATGCAGTGGGAGGTGCATTACCTGCAGGTGCCCCAAACGCGAGCGTTCGTGGCGGGAGCCTCTGAAGCCGACCGCGGCATTGGTCTGATCGTCGGTAGCCACGGGGTCGCCCTGCGCGTCGAAGGGCAAGCCGCGGCGGTCTCCATCGCGGAGTCTACGCCGGACCTGACCGCGGCCGCGCTGGACGTGTTGGATCGCGAATGGGTCGCGAGCTTCGGCCGCTTGTGGGTGCGCGATCCGGCGCGCAGCCTGGCTTGGCGCAGCGTGTGGCTGGATCCCAATTGGCAAGCGCCGTTCGTCAGTATCATGGCCGATGCCGGCATGCTGGTGGCAATGAGCGCGGACGGCGGCATTTTGGAGGGCCGCGCGAGTTGGCGCTCTTTCGGCCGCGTTGCCTGACTCAAAAGCCGACGTCGAGGTTCAGGTTGGCGACTCCGACCTGTTCCGCGTAGTGCCCGCTCGCATCGGGCGCTCGACTGGGCGGCGCGTATTGGGCGAGCTGCCCGTGCACCTCACGCGGGACGAACACGAAGTGCGTGTAGGAAAGCGCCGCGTGCACGCGCTTGCCGAACGCCATGCGTCCACCGAGCGCGAACGAGGCCCCCGCCCAATCGGGTAACCCGGGATCCATCGTGCGATCCGGAACGGCGCTCGATTCGAAACCGAGGCCGGAAAAGAACTCGAAGTCGTCGCTCGTCCAAATGCTCAGGCCGAGCCGCACTCCCACGCTGTCCCTGTATTCGCGCGGCAGGTTTTGCAGCACCTGCGCGCCCGTCACTTCCGCACCATTGTCAGTCAACGCACAAGGGGTGCCACTGACCACCGCACACTGGTTCGTGAACGCAGAGAAGCGCGTGTAGTCCCCGAACAGGCGCAATTCCAAGCTCGGCCGTGGGCGGTAGCGCGCTCCCCAGCGGATGATGTCGGGCAAATCATAGAGCACGTCCACGTTCGCGCCGCTCGGTCCGCCGATGTCATTTTCGAGTGAGCCATGTAAACGCATGCCCCCGCTCACGTTCGGGCGCGATTGGTAGGACAGGCCGAGCCAGAGCACTCTCGGCACGAGCTCGTACAGCCCACCGATTCCGAAACCGAACGAGTAGCCGCTCACGTCGACGAGCGATCGCCCTTCGTGCGTGACGTCATTTCCGCCCGCGCTCCAGGCACGCACGTCGCTGATCCAAGATCGGATCACGCTGGCGCTCGCGCCCAAGCTGAGCCGAGTGCCAGCAAAACGCCAGGCTCCGCCGAGCGAGAATTGGCTACTGACGATCTCGCCTTCGATGGAATGGAAGCGGCTCACGCCGTCGACGAGCCCGGGGTAACGTGAGCTTTCGAACTCCGGCCGCAACCGCCAGCTCAGCGAGCCGCCGAAAGGCGTGAAGAAACCTGCCGCCAGGCTCAAATTGCCGAGCTCGAGCGACGCCGCCAAGACTGGATTGAACAGCGGGTTGAGCAGGGTCGCTCGGCCGACGTTCGCTCCCGCGGCATCCGGCGGATCCGGCGCATCCGTCGGCGCGCGCGGTCGATCGTAAGTCACGCGCCGCAGGGCAATGCTCAGGTCCAAGAACAAATGCAGCCCCTTCTCCTGACTCAAAGCCGCCGGATTGAAATACAACGCGGTGGGGTTCGAGGTCGTGGGGTGCCCGTGTTCTCCAGAGAAATGCGCGACGGCAAAGCCACTGGCACGGGCTGAATTCGCTGCCGCCAGGCACGATAGACCCAGGCCGAGGCCGGCAATGAACAGACTCTGCCGCATGCGAGTTCGCCGACGCTAGCGAACTCGCTCGAACAATTCACGCACGAACTGGATCGTGTCCGCGTCGCTCGCGGGTTTGTCTTCCCGGTAGCGCTTGACCCGAGCGAAGCGCAGCGCGAGCCCTCCCGGGTAGGTCGAGCTCTTTTGCAGCCCGTCGAAAGCGATCTCCACCACCAGCTCGGGGCGCACCCTGACCAGCCACTCGCTGCGCTCGCTGGCAAGCTCTAGGAATTTTTCGGTCTGCCACGCGAGCATCGAGTCACTCAAGCCCTTGAAGGTCTTGCCGAGCATCACGAACCCGCCGCTGTCCGGATCGCGCGCGCCGAGGTGCAGGTTGCTGAGCCAGCCCTTGCGGCGTCCGCTGCCCCACTCCGCCGCCAGGACCACCAAGTCGAGCGTGGGTGCGGGTTTGACTTTGATCCAACCGGCCCCGCGTCGCCCGGCCTCATAAGTCGAAGCGAGGCTCTTCACGACCACGCCCTCGTTGCCCGAATCGAGTGCAGCGCGCAGCGCCGCTTCGGCTGCCTCGGCGCCCGCGACTTCGACGCGAGTCACGCGAGCCACGGACGGAACGGCAGTGCACAGCGCTTGCCAACGCTCGTGGTTGGGCTGCTCGACGAGCACGCGACCGTCTGCGTACAAGCAATCGAAGAAGAACGCGCGCAGCGGCAACTCCTCGCGCGCCCGAGCCACGCCGAGCTTGCGGCCCACGCGCTGCATCGTGACTTGAAAAGGCTGCGGACGGCCGTCGTCACGGAGCGCAATCACTTCCCCGTCGAGCACGCAGGAGCCAGCGCTGAACGATTGCGCCAAGTCGACGATTTCCGGCAAAGCGTCGGTCAGCTCGTTTCCGTATCGGGAGTAGATGGCGACCCGGGTGCCCGCGCGATGCAACTGGATGCGCGCGCCGTCCAGCTTGAATTCGACTGCCGCGGGAGCCGCGCGCGAGACGGCCTCGGCAGTGTCCTTGGCCGATTGGGCGAGCATCGGACGCAGCGGCCGAAAGAGCTGGATCGTGAACGTGCCGAGCTCGGCCTCGCCGCCACGAAACGCGCTCACGGCGACCTGTGCGGCGTTGCCCGAGAAGAGCATTGCCTTGCGGATCGACTCGACCGAGACCTGTGCCGCTTCGGCGAGGGCGTCGAGCACGATGCTCTCGAGCGCTCCTTGACGCAGCTCACCCAAGATCAAGCGCACCACGAACTCGCGTTCTTCCGCGGTGAGCCGCGCGAACAGCGCGGACAAGAGCTGCTCCCGTTCACTGGCCACGCCCTTGCCCGACAGGTCTTCGAGCGCCTGGAACACCGCGTCGAGCTCGAGCACGCTGACCTGCGAAATTTCCGCCCCCGGTTCGGCGCGCAGGCGCTGCAACGCGCGCGGCCCCAAACCGAGCCTGCCTTGGCGCAACTCGCCACACAGAAAGCCGACGGCTGCGGGCAGTTCGTCGGCATCCAGTTTTTGCAATACGCCCGAAAGTCGCGCAATTTTCCGGAGCCGTGAACGCGTGGCCGCCACGTCTCGCGAGGCGGCCACGATGTCGGATAGCATCAGCATCGGCAGATGTTCGTACCTAGTGACTCCCAGCCAACGCGGCTAGTCCTGCTCGCGGCCTTCCTCGCGGGCTGCGCGGCCGTGCTCGCGGGCTGCGCCGATGCCCGCGGACGCTTCGAAGATTTTCAGAATCGGGTGTCCGATGGTGGAGCCGGAGCAGAGGCCACAGACGGCGGGGATTCGGACCAAACCTACGACGGCGGGCCGTGTACCCCGCCCGCCCCTGGCACAGTGAGCGGTCCGGCGCTGCTGGCGGTCGCCACCGCCTTGGCCGCAGATCATCCCATCCTATTTTTGGGCGACATCGACACCCCGGCGCTCGAAGACACGACAGCCGTGCACTACGTGTATCGAGCGCTCGATTCGCTGGATCGCCGCACACCGGTGGGCCCAGAATTGGAGGTCGGCCCTTTCCCGCTGCACGACGGCGAACTAGTGGCCGAGGTCCCCGAGTCCGAGCTCGACGGCGACGCAAACCCGGTATTGCACGGAGCCCCGATCACCTCCGAGATGACGCTCAGCGGCCACATTTGCGGCGTGCACCGCTTCTATTGCGGCACGCTCACCGGGCGGAGCACGGGCTTGGTCACCGGTCCATTCACGGGCAAGTTCGGTATCACGCTCTTGGACAGCACCTCAGAAATCCCAGAACGCCCGCGCTTCGGCTGTGCCGCCGAGGATCTCGCCGAACAGCTGCCAAACTAGACGTACGCCGAGACGGCTCGTTCGACCGAGTGCAGATAGCCGCCGCCGAATAGATTCAAGTGCACGAGCAACGGGTAGAGTTGGTACAACTGAACGCGCTCGGCGTGGCCGCTCGCGAGCGGAAAGGCTTCCGCGTAAGCCGAAAATACGCGCGCGCTGAAGCCGCCGAACAGCTGCATCATCGCCAGGTCCATTTCACGGTGCCCGCCGTACACGGCCGGATCGATCAGGCACGGCCCGCCCAGCTCGTCCACGTGCAAGTTGCCGCCCCACAGATCGCCGTGTAAACGCGACGGCGCTTCCGGCTCTCCCACGAGCTCGGGCAGCCTGTCGAACAGTCGTTCGAATTTCCGGCGCAGCGCGTTCGGCACTCGCCCAGCCGCTTGCGCGGCGCGCACTTGTGGGGCGAGGCGCTGGTCGCGATAGAACTCGGCCCAGCTCGAGTGTTCGCGATTTTCTTGCGGCAACCGGCCGATGAAGTTCGGGGTGGCAAAGCCAAAGCTCGGCGCGCCAAAGCGATGCAATGCGGCGAGCCCTCGCCCGAGCTCCTCGTCGAAACTCGATCGCCGTCTGGCCGAGCGCAGGAACTCCAGCAACAAGAAGGCAGGTTCTTCGGCAGCAGTCGAAAACGCCAAGGTCTCGGGGATGCGCAGCGCGCGAGCCTCACGCAGAAAGGCGAGCCCCTCCGCCTCGGCAGCAAACATCCCGCGCGGCGCGTGCGCGTTGGTCTTGAGAAATACGCAGCTTCGATCGGCCAGACCGAGCTCGAAAGCGTCGTTGATGTCGCCACCGCTGACGCGCGTGACCGACCGCAGCGTTTGCCCGAGCAATGACTCGAGCCGAGCGCGCAGCGCCGGGCCGATCACAGTCCCCGCTCGCGACGGATCTCCTCGAGCAAGTGTCGACACGCGGTACGACACAGCTCGAGCACGTGGTCGAAGCCCGCTTCGTCGCCGTAGTAGGGATCCGGGATCGGGGCGTCTTTCTCGGCTGCCGGATCGAACGAGCGCAAGAGCCGGATCTTCGCTGCTGCCTCCGGACCCGGGGCCATGAACCCCAAATCGCGCACGTTGGAGGTATCCATGGCGATCACGTAGTCGAAGCGCGCAAAGTCGCCGCGCAAAAATGGTCGGGCTTCGCCCTCGATCACGATGCCAGCTCGGCGTCCCGCAGCGCGAGCTCGACGGTCCGGCGCGTCCCCGGCGTGGTAGTCGGCGGTCCCGGCGCTGTCGATTTCGAAGCGGGCCGAGAGCCCGGCTTCCGCCACCAAATGCCGAAAAACACCCTCCGCCGTGGGAGACCTGCAGATGTTGCCCAAACAAACGAAGCACACTCGAACCGGTCGCAGGCCTTTGTGTTCTGTCACCGCTGCATTCCCTTCAACAGCCGGAAGATTGCGTAGCCAAAGGCGTAACACGAGCCAATCAGCAGCAGCAGAACCAAACTGGGACGGCCCTTCAGCGTGCGTCGTTCGGGGGTGGGTTCGGGCTCGCTCATCTGCTCGATTGTAGGCCAATTCCGCCAAAACCCCGACTGCGTGAGCTGGCGATCGGCAAGCCTTCCCCGACCCGGGTAGCCGGGATAGACTGACTCGTGCGGTAACCATGCTTCAACCAGGCCAAATCATCCTCGACAAGTACCGCATCGTCCGTTTGATCGGACGGGGCGGGATGGGGGAAGTCTACGAGGGCGAGAACGTCTCGATTCGGCGGCGTGTCGCGATCAAAGTACTGCTCGGCGAAGCGGCCATGAGCGCCGACATCGTGCAACGCTTCGAGCGCGAAGCGCAGGCCGCAGGCCGCATCGGCAACGATCACATCCTGGAGGTCCTCGACTTGGGTGCGTTGCCGTCGGGCGATCGCTTCATGGTCATGGAGTTCTTGGACGGTGAGCCGTTGAACGCGCGCATCTCGCGGATGCAGCAATTGACCGCCCAGCAAGCAACCCCGCTCATGCTGCAAGCCCTCGCGGGGCTCTCGGCGGCGCATCACGCCGGCATCATCCACCGCGACTTGAAGCCCGAGAACCTGTTCGTGCTCAAGCAAAAGGCGGGCGTCACTGATTTCGTCAAAATCATCGATTTCGGAATTTCGAAATTCAGCCAGCTCAGCAACGAGGGCATGAAGATGACCAAGACCGGCTCGGTCATGGGCACGCCCTATTACATGTCGCCCGAGCAGGCCAATGGCAGCCGCGAAGCGGACGCACGCAGTGATTTGTACGCGATGGGTGTCATCCTGTACGAGTGCGTGACCGGCGCGGTCCCCTTCGACGGCAAGACGTTCAACGAGCTGTTGTTCAAAATCGTGCTCTCGGACGCACCGCTCGCCCGACAATTGGCCCCGAATCTGGAGCCAGCGTTCGAGGCCATCATCAGCAAAGCGATGGCCCGCGACATCTCGCAACGCTATCAAACGTGCGAAGAGTTTTCGCAAGCACTGCTCGATTTCCAAGCTGGACGCCGCATGCCTTCGATGTCGGAGAGCGGCCGAGTGCCCACCTTGGCCGAGCCCGCACCGGCTTTTCCTGCACCGGTCGGGCGCGGGCTGTCCACGGCCGCCAACTGGTCGAACTCGGGCACGCAGTTTCAGAAGCGCAGCAACGCGCCGTTGATCGCGGCCTTGCTCGGCGGAACCTTGCTGGTTCTGGGCGGTGGAGCATTCGCGGCCTATTCGATCATGCACGGCTCGCCCGCGGCAGCTGCAGCCAGCGCAGCGCCGAGCGCGCCGAACGCGGGCGTGGAAGTCAAGGCGCCAACGACGGTCACGACGCCCGTCGAAATACCGACGCCGAGCACGCCGGAGCCCGTGGTCACCGTCACGCCCAGCGCTTCGGCGACGAGCGCAGAGAAGGCTCCTGAACCCGCTCCGCCGGCCCGGCTCACGCCCGCACGTGGCACGCAGCTGGCACGAAGCACGCCACGCTCCGCGCCCCCAGCCACGTTTACGCCGCCGCCGGTGATCGAGCCGCCACCCCCACCCCCGCCCGCCGCGGTCACTCCGCCGCCCAAGAAGAAGAGCCAGCCCAACACCACCGACTTCGGCTATTGAGGCTGAGGCCCGGCGTTCCGGGTCCGCGCGCGCGAGCGGCAATTGGCAGGAAGAGGGAACATGGCAAACCTTGCTGGAAAGACCCTGCTCATCACCGGCGCTAGCCGGGGCATTGGTCGCGCCATCGCCCTGCGAGCGGCGCGCGACGGCGCGAACATCGCCGTGCTGGGCAAGACCGACGCGCCGCACGCCAAATTGCCGGGCACCGTGCACGATACCGTGCGCGAGATCGAGGAGCTGGGCGGCCGCGGCCTGGCTTGCGTGTGCGACATCCGCTTCGAAGAGCAAGTGCAGGCCGCCGTCGCGGGCACGGTCGCCACGTTCGGTGGCATCGACTGTTTGATCAACAACGCCAGTGCGATTCAGCTCACGAGCACGCTCGCGACCGACATCAAGCGCTTCGACTTGATGCACCAGGTCAACACGCGCGGCACGTTCCTGTGTTCCAAGGCTTGCATTCCAGCGCTCGCACGCAGCGACAACCCGCACATCCTCATGCTCTCACCGCCCCTGAATTTGGAGCCGCGCTGGTTCGCTCCACATCTCGCATACACCATCGCCAAGTACGGCATGAGCCTGTGCGTGCTCGGCTTGGCCGAGGAGCTTCGCCCGCAGGGCATCGCCGTGAACGCGCTTTGGCCGCGCACCGTGATCGCCACGGCGGCGGTGCAAAATCTGCTGGGCGGCGATCCAGCGATGGCGCGCGCGCGCACCCCGGACATCGTGGCCGACGCCGCGCACGTGATCCTGACCCGTCCGAGCCGGGAATTCAGCGGAAATTTTGCCTTGGACGAGGACGTGCTGCGCGAGACTGGCGTGACGGACCTTTCCGGCTACTCTGCCGCCCCCGCAGATCAGCTGCTGCCCGATCTGTTCTTGTGAACCGTCGCGGGCACGCGAAGCCACCGAAAGAAGCGCATGTCCCCGGCGTTCGTCCCTGAAATGTACGCGATCGATTTCGGCACCAGCAATTCCTTGCTCGCCGCAGCCAACCGGCACGAGGTGTGCCCACCGATTCCGCTCGACGAACACGCGCAAGACCCGAGCGTCTTTCGCAGCATCCTGTTCTACTCCGACGACGCTCAGTGGTCGTTCGGCGCAGCCGCCTTGAGCGAGTACATCGCAAGCGGCATGCATGGGCGCTTCATTCGCTCGATCAAGCGCTTCTTGCCGATCGCCAGCTTTTCCGATACGCGCATCGGCACGCGCAAGGTGTTACTCGAAGAGCTCGTCGGCATGTTTCTGCGCGAAATGCGCCGGCGTGCCAACGCGCATTTCGGCTGCGACGTGCGGCGCGTGATGCTCGGCCGCCCGGCGCGCTTCAGCGACGACGACCAAGCAGATGCCCTCGCCGAAACCAGGCTGCACAACGCCGCACGCTTTGCGGGCTTCGAAGACATTCACTTCTGCCCCGAGCCGCTGGCTGCCGCCTACGACTTCGGCAGCACGCGGCCCGGCGCGAACACCTTCCTGGTGGCGGACTTCGGCGGCGGCACTTCCGACTACACGGTCGCACGGCTGGATCCGAGCCGCCTCGACGCGCTCGACGTGCTCTCGATCGGCGGCGTCGGCCAAGCGGGCGACGCATTCGACGGCGCGTTGATGCGGCACGGGATCGCCGAGCACTTCGGCTCTCGCGTGCGCTACCAGGTGCCCTTCGGTAGCAAGTGGTTGGAAATGCCCACGCCACTGATGGAAAAGCTGTGCTCGCCCGCCGACATTTGTTGGCTCGCACGCAGTGACGTGTTCGAATTCTTGCGTGGCGTGCGTGCCGGCTCTTCCAGTGAAGAAGACAAGCGGCACGTCGATCAACTGCTGGTTTTGATCGAAGACAGCCTCGGGTTTCAGATCTTCGAGGTCATCGAGCAGCAAAAGCGCGCGCTGTCCAAGCAGGAATCGGCCGAATTCGTGTTCGAGTACCCGGGCATCGAAGTGCGCGAGCAGCTGACTCGGGCGCGCTTCGAAAGTGCCAGCGCGCGCGTTTCCAGCACCATCCTCGATCGACTGGATCAGACCCTGGCGCGTGCCGGCCTCACGGCGCACGACATCGATCGCGTTTGTTCCACGGGCGGGACGGCCAAGGTGCCCGTGATCGAGCAGGGCCTCGAGGCCCGCTTCGGAGCGCACAAGCTGCAAGCGCTGTCCAGCTTTCACGCCGTAATCCAGGGCCTCGCCGAGCGCGCGCGCTCGCTCTTGAATCAATAGCTTCGAGGGAGGGGGGCGCCCCCTATCCAGCATCGCAGCCCGAAGCGCGCACTGCTCCCGGCCGTGACGGTCATCATAGCCAGTCGGGGCGAGTCCCTAATACTCGATGGCCACCACTTCCAAGTCGATCTCGCCAGCCGGCCGTTGCACGGTCACCACATCGCCGACTTTGCGCTTCATCAACGCTTTGCCGAGCGGCGACTGAAAACTGATTTTGCCCTCCCCGGGGTTGGCTTCGTCGGGGCCGACGATCAGGTACTGGCTGCGCTTCTCGTTCTCGTCCACGACCTCGACCCGAGCGCCGAAACGCACCTCCCGGTGCGCCCCTTCCTCTTGTTTGACCACCACCGCGTCGTCGAGGCGTTTCGTCAAAAAGCGGATGCGGCGGTCGATTTCACGCAGCTTTTTCTTGCCGTACGTGTACTCCGCATTCTCGGAGCGATCGCCCTGTGCGGCGGCGTCGGCGACTTCTTGCACGACCCGCGGGCGGTCCACGCTGGACAACTGCTTGAGCTCACTGGCAAGCTTTTTTGCCCCTTCGGGCGTCAGATAGATGGGCATCGGGGCTTGGCTCGGCGGAAGGACCGGCGGGAGAGCGTAAAGCTCAGTTGGCGTGCGCTGGCAAGAGATCTAGCGTAGCAGCGTGAACGGGAAACGTTGGCTCTTGGTCTCGGCGATTCTCGGCGCGCTTCTACTCGGAGCTGCCAGCGTCGTGCTCTTCGTCCTATTGCCACGCTACGTGGAGGGCAAGGTGCTTTCTACGGCCGAGGCGCAAGGCGTGAAGCTCCAGCCTCAGGCTATCTCGTTTGGCTGGGGCTGGGTACAAATCACGCAGGCCAAGGTCGAGCTCGATCGCGTGCGCACGGTCGAGATGCAAGTCGGACGCATCGATGTCGAGCTGGATGGCCTCACGCCGGTCTCGATCGACCTGACCAACATCGACGGCTTGGTGGTCGGTTCGATCACCAACGTGGGTCTCGAGCTCAGCGATTGGACCAAAGCACACCCGAGCGCCTACTCGCTGCCGCTCAGCGCCAAGAACGTGCACGTGCGGTTCGTGGAACCTGCCGGTACCCCGCCCTGGCTCGAGATCAGCGGCGGCGAACTGACGCGCACCAAGAGCGGCGGCGTGTTTGCCGCCCAGCACGCGCGCTTCATCGGCGTCGATCTGGGCACCGTCGGAGCAAGCTTCGCCCGGGAGTCCTCGTCGATCGCGCTCGGCTTCGGCGAAGCCGATCTGAGCAAAGCGCCGTTTCGCGTCGAGGTTTCGCCGAACGCCGCGCCGCCGACGGCTCGCTTCGTGCTGGCGCCCACACCCGCAGAACGGCTGGCAAAACCGCTCGGCCTCGGCCTGCCGGTGAACGGCGTGGTGGTGAGCTCGGAAACGACGATCGCGTTCGAGAGCGCCGCAGCGGCAGGCAGCGTGAACGGCGTCACTGCCATCACTCTCAAGGGTTATGTGCCACCGCATCCCTTCGAGCTCGATGGCTTCGTGTTCGGTGACACCACGACCTTCGACACGAAGTTTTCGCTACCCAGCACTCGCGATCGCATGACCCTGACGGAATCCAAGCTCAAAGCCGGTAAATTCGAGCTGTCGGGCGGCGGCTTGCTCAACCGGGGCAGCGATCACTCGGAGGTGACCCTGAAACTGAGCGGAGATTTACCCTGCAGCGCGCTCGCCGGAGTCGAAGCAGAATCGCGCTTGGCCAAGCTGCTGGGCGCCGCGCTGGCCGGCAAAGCCGGAAAACTGGCGGAGAAATTCGTCAATGGCACTGTCCACGTGGGTCTGGAGCTGAGCGCGGATACGCGTCAACTCGGCGCCGCCCGCATTCAACGCACGATCGGTGTGGGCTGCGGCCTGCATCCGCTCACGCTCGCCGAGCTGAGCAAGCTCTTGCCCGCGGACGTGAACGAACTCTTGAAAACCTTACCCACGTTGCCGAGCGATCTGTCGAGCCTGCCCGGGGCAGCGGGCCTGCCTTCCAGCTTGCCGCCGCTGCCGAGTGGAATGCCGCCGCTACCGAGTGGAGTGCCGGCGATTCCGACCACGCTGCCCACGACCATCCCGCAGCTTCCGAACCTCGGCCTACCGAGCGCCCTTCCGACTTTGCCGACGGCGATCCCCAAGCCAGCCAAGTCGGCGGCCTCCACAGCGAGCTCGAGCAGCAAGCCGACCGCCAAAGCAGCGTCATCGGGTAGCAACTGATGGCCCGCATCGCAATCTTGGGTGCTGGGATGATGGGCAGCGCGCTGAGCTTGCCGCTGATCGACCGCGGGCACGAGCTGCGGCTGATCGGTACGCATCTGGACACTGAAATCATCGCCGCGCTAAAGGCTGGAGCCGAGCATCCGACCCTGCGTTTGCCACTGCCCAGCGCGATCGCGGCGTTTCAAGTGAGCGAATTGCAGCGCGCGCTGGCAGACGTGGACGCGATCGCCCTCGGAGTCAGCTCCGCGGGAGTGCGCTGGGCCGGGCAAGCGCTCGCTCCGTGGCTACGTGCTGGCGTCCCTCTGTTGATGGTCTCCAAGGGCCTCGATCATCAGTCCGGTCGTTTCCAGATCTTGCCGGATGTCTTGAAGCAACAACTGCCGCCAGAGCTCGGCGTCGATCCGGTCGCCGTGGGTGGACCGTGCATCGCGGGTGAGCTCGCGCGGCGCGTCGAGACCTGCGTCGTGTTCACGGGGCGTAACGCCGAGAGCGTGAACGCATGGGCGGAGCTTTCGCGGGGTCCGTACTACCACGTGTTCACGAGCAGCGATCCGGTGGGTACCGAGGTGTGCGCGGCGCTGAAGAACGCGTACGCGATGGGCATCGGCTTCGCCGCGGGTTTACACGAGAAGCGCGGCGGGAGCGCCGGCAGTGTCGCCATGCACAATTGCGAAGCGGCGCTGTACGCGCAAGCCATTCTCGAAGCAAAGTCGCTCGTGCGCCTGCTCGGTGGCGATCCGGAATGCGCGGCCGGGCTGCCCTTTGCGGGGGATTTGAATGTGACCTGCAATGGGGGCAGGACCGGGCGATTCGGCCGTTTCCTCGGGCGGGGGTTGGGTCGCGCGGGCGCGATCGCGGCCATGAATGGCGCCACGCTGGAGTGCCTCGAGATCCTGGAGACCCTGCGCGCTGGCCTCACTCAGCTGGAGCGCACGAGCCGCTTCCAGCTGAGCGAGTTGCCGTTCCTCGCGCACATGCTCGAGGTCGCGCTGGACGATCGCCCAGTCGACCTCCCCTATCAGCGGTTCTTCAAGGTGCCTCTACCAGCGTGAAGCGCAGCGAATAGCTGAGAGTAGTCGGCCCTTGCTTGGGCTTCTTGAACTCGACCGATTCGAACACGCCGCTGAGGCAGGCGCGAAAATCCGGCCCGCGCAATGATGTGCGCGGTTGCTCGACGCGCGGATGACCGCCACTGCGGCCGATGTGCAGATCGACCCCGAAGCGGCCGCCTTGCGCTGGATCTTCGTTCTTTCGATAGCAGTCCATGAACGCTGGGAAGCGCTCCGCCACCGCGCTCAGGAAGGGAGCTTTGGTCTCGGCGTCGTTCGGTCCACCGCCAATGTGCAGGCCGATGTTTTCGACCTTGAGCTCCGGCAACGGGCGCAGCGGTAGCTTCGGATCGAGCACGATTTCCGGGGCGCGCCGCGCAGTCGCCGCGGGAACGGGCGCCCCCTGAGCGGCAGGGCCGACGTTGCCCGACGGCGCAGACGATGGAGCGCTCGCCGCTTGTGGCGCGCCGGCTGCTGGTGCGGGCGACGCCGCGGGGGCGGCCGTCGCGGCGCAACCCGCGAGGCAAATGCACGAAAGCGCGCTCGTGCCCATTCGAATCCAAAACACCGCGCTCGGCCTGTCGACCCAGAAACCCATCACCCGTGTCATAGCCGATTTTTCGTGCGCTCGATTTGGTTTGAGCTCCAGAACGGATGTGGCAGAAGTGGCGACATGCGACGTGGCTCGCGTTTTGCGCATTTTGCGCGACTTCTCGCAGGCGTGTCACTGCTCGCGTGCACCGTGGGACCGATGGGCTGCGAAGAACGAGCCAAGCCGTCACGGCCTCTCCGAGCAGCAGCCGCACCGGCCGTGACGAGCGCGGCCGTCAGTAAGCCCCAGCCAGCGCCGCGCGAGACGGCGGAACTGTTGAGCGTGTCGGAGCTCCCCGACGAAACGCAGCCTGCGCAGGCCGCGGGCAAAGCGGCTCCCGAATTCAAGAGCAAGCTGATCATCGATCAAGCGATCGAGATCGGTCCTGCTGGACAAATGAGCGCGAACGAGCAGGGCGTGGTGATGCTGAACCGCGCCGACGAATTGCAGCTCGCCAAGCGGCTCACGGGCTCGAGCAGCGCGACCAGCGAGCGCGCGCGCTTTTCCGAGGTCCGGGGCGGCTCGAACGACTTTTTCGCCGTCGCGCGTGGCCCGCTGTTGCAGCGCGGCCAGGCCTATTGGGTGAAAGACGGCAAGCTCGTGCGGCGCGCACAAGACAACTCGACCCCGCTCGAGATCCTGGCCACCGACGCGCGCAACGGCACGCGTGTGGTCGGTGCCGATCTGGCAGAGGCTCCTCGGCACGCCATCTATATCAGCAATCCCGCCAGTGAAGACGCGCCGCCGCGCGCGAAGCTGTGGGTCGAGGGCGGTGAGAATATCGTGCTCTCGCCGGAGGGCGCGGGCGCCAGCAGCATCGCCGTGGCAGTCGCCGGTGGGGACCTGTTCGTGGTGGCGATCGACGCGCGTACCGCGATGACGCCTTTGCACGGCCGACGCGTGCACTTTGCGGCCGGCAAAGCCCAGCTCGGCCCGGACGTGGTCATGTGGGTCGGTTCGAGCTCACAGACGTTGTCGGAGGTCTTCGCCAGCGCCACGCCGCTCGGTGTGCGCGCATTCCTACCCATCGAGCGCGACGTGAGCCATTTCGGGTTGGTGATGCTCGAGTTGGGGAGCGAGCCGCACATGGATCCGAAGACGATCTGGCGCGGCTATCCGAACGGCCTCGATACGGCGCCCGTGGCCAGCGCCGCCTTTTGCGGGACGGCGTTCGTCGCCTATGTGCGTCCGGAAACGCCGCAGCCGGAGGCGCGACAGCTGCTGGAGCTCGCCGAAATCAGCGAATCCGGGCTCGGCCCAGCCCAGACCGTCGCGAGCGCGTTGGGCTTTGCCAATGTCTCGCTCGCCGCCGCGACAAACTCCGCCGTTTTGGCCTATGTTGCCGACTTCCGAACTTCGGCTACTACGCTCCGCTGCTCTCACAAGAAATAGTCGTTCCGCCATCATGCCCAAGAAGAAATCGACCAAGAAGACCGCGCGCAAATCCAAGTTCACCGCCAAGACGGCCGATAAGCACGACCTGTATCAACGCTCTGTCCAGGACGCGGACACCGAAATCTACTTCATCAACCGCGCCTTCAAGAAGGTGCGCGGGCGGCAACCGCTGTCGCTGCGCGAGGATTTTTGCGGAACCGCGCTGCTGTGCGGCGCCTGGGTGAAGAGCCTCGGAGCGCGCACCGCACAAGGCATCGACATCGACCCCAAGGTGCTCGCTTGGGGAACCAAACACAACATCGCTCCGCTCGGTGAAGACGCGGGCAAAGTGAACCTGCTGTGTCAGGACGTGCGAGCCGCCTCACCGGGCAAGCACGATGTCGTGGTCGCTTTCAACTTCAGCTACTGGATCTTCAAGACCCGCGAAGCCCTGCGCGCGTACTTCGCGACCGTGAAGAAAGGCCTGAAGAAAGACGGCGCCTTCATGCTCGACGCCTATGGCGGTTGGGAATCCATGGAACCCATGATGGAACCGCGTTCGATCAAGGGCGGCTTCACCTACGTGTGGGATCAGGACAAATTCGATCCGATCACCCACGAAGTCTTGAATCACATCCACTTCGAATTCGCGGACGGCAGCAAGATGAACAAAGCGTTCACCTACGACTGGCGCTTTTGGTCCTTGCCCGAAATCACCGAGCTCCTGAAAGAGGCGGGGTTTTCCGACGCCCAGGTGTTCTGGGACAAGAGCAACGACAACGACACCGAGAACTACCAGCCGACCAAGCGCGCCTCGAACCACCCGGGTTGGCTCGCATACATCGTCGCACTGCCCTGAACGTGAGCCTTTTCGCGACCTGATACGTCTAAAAGCTGTAGACGCCGCCTGTGGCGGCTAGCACCGGAAAATAGCTATGAAACTCGGGCATTTGGCGAGCGGATTCGGGTTGTGCCTGTGGCTTTCGGCGTGCGCCGCGCAGGGGCCCGAGCCGAACGCGCCCGCTGCCAGCGCCCCGAGTTCGACCAGCCCCAACGCGGAAGAGCGCCCCGCGACGCCCGAAAGCTCGCTCGCACAGCCCGCGCCGGCCCCGCCTGCGGAACCTCAGGGGCTGGATGCGAAAAAGAAAGTTCGAGTCGAGGACGCGGAGTTCAGCAATCTGGAAGCCGCCGAGCGCGCGCTGAACCAAGCCAAGGCGGACCTCGATCGGTTGGCCATCGCCGAACCGCCCACGTCGCTCGGCCGCAGCGAAAGCAACGATCGCGCAGCCGAAAAGAAGCCCGGCAAGGCCACGGCTGCGCCGAGCGCGCCGAGCGCGGCGGGTGCCGCTGCATCGCCCAAAACCAGCGTGTGTGAAGAGGCGTGTCGCGCCTTCTCGTCGCTCGCGCGCGCCGCGAACGCGGTGTGTCGACTCGACGGGAACGGCGGCACGCACTGCAGTCGAGCGAAACACGTGCTCGAAGGCGCACAACAACGCGTCGCAAGCTGCTCCTGTCCCACAGCGAGCGACTGACGATGAACACTCCGGTCGGGCGCCTGGCACCGAGTCCGACCGGGCTCTTGCACCTCGGCCACGCGCGCACCTTCTTGCTCGCGTTCTGGCACATCCGCGCACGCGCGGGTCGACTCTTGCTGCGCATGGAAGATTTGGACGGCCCGCGCGCGGAAATGCGCTTCGCCGACGCCGCGCTCGCTGATTTGACCTGGCTGGGTCTCGATTGGGATGGCCCAGTGTACGTGCAGTCGAGTGGGGTCGAGCGCTTGAACGCCGCCGTGAACGCGCTGATCGAGGCAGGCAAAGCCTACCCGTGCGTGTGCTCGCGGGGCGACATTCGCAGCGCCCAAAGCGCGCCGCACCAGGGCTCGCCCGAGCCGCGCTATCCGGGCACCTGCCGCGGTCGCTATGCCTCGCTCGCACGAGCCGAGCAGCAATCGGGTAGGGCCGCGGGCGCACGCCTGCTCGTGCCCGAGGAGAGCATCGAGATAAACGACGGGGTGCAAGGCGTGCGCACCTGGGACGTGGCGCGCGAGGTCGGCGATTTTTTGATCGCGAAGCGCGACAAGGCGCCGGCCTATCAGCTCGCGGTCGCAGTCGACGACCACGCGCAAGGCGTCAACGAGGTGCTGCGGGGAGCGGACCTACTGCCGAGTGCGGCCCGGCAATGGCACGTACAAGCGGCGCTCGGTTTGCCTCACCCGGGGTGGTTCCACGTGCCGCTGGTCACCGACGCGAGCGGCCGCCGCCTGGCCAAGCGCGAAGCCGATCTGAGCCTGGCCGAGCTGCGCGCGGGCGGTACGGACCCGCGCGCGATTGTGGCTTGGGCCGCGCGCAGCGCGGGCGTTCCCGTCGCTGAGCGCGTCACAGCGGCGGAGGTGACGCCGCATTTTCGGCTGGCTGCCTTGCCGAAGACCTCCGTGCCGCTCGAACCGGAGTTCGTCGCGGCACTCAGAAGCGCGCGTTAGCGCAGTGGCTTCATTGTAAGAGGCGACTCTTCGGATCCAAAGCAATCAGCAGCGCTTCTTCGCAACCCGGCGGCACTGCGCTGTCCTCCGGAAGCGCGCGTACGAGCCACGTGTCCGGGCTGCCCGGATCACGCGTCACCGCAACCCGTAGCGCAGTGCGCACGGAGGGTGGCTTGACCTCGACCACCGCCGCAAATTGTCCGCCGGCAACGGTCGGCTCACTCGACGGCGGCGAAGGCATCGTCACCGAGCGCGGCTCGGCCTCGCCGCGCTTGGGCAGCTCGGTGATTTGCACCCGCGACTGCAGCACATCGCGCTGCAGCGGCGCGGCAGCGTCCACTTGGGTCTTGTCACTGAAGTCGTCGTAGGGTGACAGCGCGACCGCTTCGTCCACGCGACGCGGCGTCACTGGCGCTTCTGTCGGCGCTGGTTGCGAGGGCAGAGCCGTCGCAGGCAGCACCACCGCTGGCGACGGTACGGGCGGTGGAGGTGTGGGTGGAGGTGCGGGTGGTGGCGCGGACGCGCGCGACGCGGGTGGC
>DASSMT010000375.1:0-39322 GCA_035688655.1 Polyangiaceae bacterium
TGGCGCGTCGAGTCACTGAAGTCGTTCCACGTCACGGAGCTGAGCAATGCGCGCCCCTCGCTGGTGTCCCATTCGTAGTTGATAGTGTGCCCGTGAAGGTCGACTTGCTCGCGCAGCAAGTACGTGACGACGCGACCGTCCTCTTCTTCGGTGAATCCCTTCCCGCCAAATCGATAGGTCACACCGGACTTCGCGCGGGCTTCCCACCGACCACCATCCGCCGTTCGTTGCACTCGAAAAAAGCCGCCGCTTTCATATTGCGCTCGAAAGAACCCATCAGGCATCTCGAGCAGGTCGCTCGGAACCCCAGCGCCACTCAGCTCGAAGGTGTCCGTTGCATCGAAGCGCGGAAGACCTTGGTCGACTCGGCGCCGAACGCTGAGCAAACCTCCGAGGTGCCACCCGAGCCCGAGCTCACTGACGCCGCCTCCGCCGTCATAGTCCAAACTCAGGTGCGGAGCGAAGCCGCCGGCCGCGGGAGGCACGGCAATGTCGATCCCGTACGAGGCGGTACCCGAGGCGAGCGACGCGCTGAAGTTCTTGCCTAGCCCTTCGATGGACGCCGGACCTGTCGGGAGACTGATCTTCGTCGATTCGGTTCCGCTTGCCTGGGCGGCCGCAGCCGCTGAAATGCTGACCGCGCAAACAAGTGCAGCAAAGAAACGGGGAATTCGTCGTGACATCGCTTCCACCTATGACGTCGGTCACGATCGCGCTCAGTTGCTAACAATTTGCGCGAGCAAGCGAGAAAGCGCCGAACCAGCCGGAAAGCAGGTTTATCGAGAGCGCTAGCTAGCCAAGGGGCGATGCATCCTCGACTGCGCCCCTCGACCGATCTCCCCTGCGATCGCCGACGTCACGCGTGCGCGGCACCTCCCGCGTCAGCCGTCGCCGACGATTTCAGCCGAGCAGTCGACCGTGTGCGCGCGGGCCGCGCTCATCGCCAAAACCGCCGCGAGTCGCGCGTCCACCGTCAAAATTGCGTCGTGTTTGCGACAACGCCAGCGCTTCCCGCTCCAGGACCGGTGGCCATCCCTGCGCCGTCGCTGCCGCCCAAAGCTGGCGCACTCGCGAGCTGAATGCTCACCATCGTCTGAGTCGGTGCGCTGCCGACGAAGGCGATTCCAAGTGATGGTCCGCCTGCACCCCCGCCACCGTTGCCGCCGTTGCCACCTTTACCGCCCTTGCCGCCGTCACAGGAGTCGTTGGCGGCGCTGCCGCTCGCACCTTTGCCCGCATCGCCGCCGGAGCCGCCGATCTGCGCTGCCCCACCATTGCCGCCTTTGCCGCCGGCTGCGGTTGAAATACTCACAGTGTCGAGTGTGACGGAGGAGTTCACAGAGGCGAGCGCAATGCTTGCACCACCGCCACCTCCACCAGTGCCCCCTTTGCCTCCGCAGCCGCCGCCTCCACCGCTTCCTCCGGAAGCGCCTGTGCGTGGACTGGTGCCACACATGGTGGGCGCCTTTGCCCCGCCGCCGCCGCCACCGCCTTGTCCGGGCGTGCCGTCAAAAGCGCCGGCTCCGGATGCTGGGGTGTAGCGGGTACCGGTGAGGGCGCCGACTCCGCTGCCGCCAAGAGCGTCGGGTTGGGAGCTACCGTTATTTCCATCTTGGCCTCGGCCGACGGCGCAACTCCATGTTCCCTTTTCGCCGGTTCCACCAGCGCCGGCGCCAAGTGCTGTTGGTTGCCCGTCGTCTCCGTTTCCCGCGTTCCCGTTGTCAGTCCCTGCATCACCGCCCTTTCCGCCGGAACTTCCGCTGGGCGCACCGCCGCACAAGGATGAAACTCCAGCACCGCCGGTGTTCGGTGCAGTTGTCACCGTACACGCGGCCACCCCGTTGTTGCCGGTTGCTCCTGTCGCGGCAGCAGTCGCGATACCAGTGCCGTTGGCACCGTCCGCACCTTTGCCCGCCACGAGCCTGACGCGGCGCAAGGCCACATCGGTAGAGGTATTCACGAACGCCGACATGCTCGATTCGCCGGGGTCGGTCCCATCCAGCGCATCAAACTCGAAATCCTCAATCACCAGGCTGGTCATCACCGACGAAACCTCGAGCGCGTAGCCTCGTGTCGTGGGCGACACTTTCGCCCGCTTTCCCTTTTCGTACGCCCAAGGCTTGCTCGCATCCGGGCACGCGAAGCCACCGTATACCTTTGCGCCGGCCGTCAGCTTCAGGCGCTCGTCGTACGTTCCATCGCACGCAATCACGATCTTCGAATCACCCGCGAGGGCAATCGCTTGGGCGATACTCTGGACGGGCGCCTTCTTCGTGCCCACGCCCGCGTCGCTGCCGGTTGGTGCGACGAAGATGGCGTAATCGTCGCTAACTAGACACGCTTCCTCGCTCGGGCTCTTCGTTGGGTCACACGTCGGGCCTGCGCCGGCCGTGCCCGCTTCGCCGCTGCTGCCACTGCCGCCCGGCTGTCCACCGGTCGGCTCTTCTTCGCGTCCGGCGTTGCCCGATCCGCCGCGAGCAGAGGTACCAGCGTTCCCCGTCGTACTCGTCGCGGAGCCACCCGCGCTAGCCGTCGCCGTAAATTCAGCCGAGCAGTCCACCCCTGCAAACGCGAGCAAGGCAATGACTGGAAACAGCCCGAATCTACTCACAGCACCTGAAGCACGTCTTGCTTCACTCCATCAATGCCATCATTCATGCCGGGAGCTCCGCCGACGCCTTTCGTGCCCGCGATGCCCGTAACGACGGTCGTATCGGCATCAGCAACCGGCGCGGTTCCTTGATACGCAATACCCACCGAGATGCCGCCTGCCGCACCACCGCCAGCGCCACCCTGACCGCCCTTTCCGCCTTTGCCACCGCCGCAACCACCATTTGCGTCGGGAAGGCCGCCATTGCCCCCCAGTTGTCCCTCTTGCCCAGCGATCCCGTTTCCGCCGCTCCCGGCGGTTGCAGATATGAGTTCGTTCGCGGTGAGCGTGAGGCTCGAATTCAGGGCGAGCAATGCGATGGACGACCCGCCCGCCTTGCCGCCCGTTGCGCCCGCTCCACCGCAGCCGCCGGACCCGCCGCCTCCACCGCCGCCACCCGCAAGTGCACCAGCTCCACCGCCGCCACCTTGGCCCGGTGTCCCTGTCGCGCCATCCGCGCCGGGCGCGCCAGTCCAACCCGTCGGAGTAATGCTGCCCAGTTTAGTTGCGCCTAAAGCGGGCGGTTGAGGAGCGGCGTTCGCTCCGTCTTGGCCTGTGCCGTTGGGAGAACAGCTGCCTGCGACTCCACCCTTGCCCATGCCCAAGTCGGGAGTGCCACTGCCGCCAGTTGTCACCGCACCGGCACCGCCGTATCCACCGGCACCGCCCCTGGGCTTTTCGCCCACGGAGCACATCCCCGTGTTGAAGGCGCCCCCGGTATCGCCGCTCGCAGGATTGCCCTTCAATGTCAGCGGGTCCGGAAGGGTCAACGGCGCCAGGGCGCCATTCGAGCCGTTCACGCCTGTGCCCGCGACCAGCTTCACGCGCGTCAGCGTGACAGCAGTAGAGCCGCTCACGAAGGCCGCGATGCTCGATTCACCCGGGTCCAGGCCGTCTTTGGCGTCGAACTCGAAATCTTCGATCGCCACTGCCGTTGCTGCGGCGGTGATGCTCAACGCGACGCCCTTCGCGGCGGGCGCGACCTTAGCCTTCTTGCCAGCTTCATAAACCCAGGGGTTCGCGGTGCCCGGGCAGGCGAATCCACCATAGAGCTTCGCGCCGGCAGCGATCTTCACTTGCTCCTCATACGTTCCGTCGCAGGCGATCACGATCTTTTCTTGACTCGCGAGCTCCAATGCTTTCGCGATTGTCTTCACGGGGCCGGCCTTACTCCCACCACCACCATCTTTGCCCGTCGGCGCAACGAAGATCGCGTAGTCGTCATTCACCAAGCAAGCCTCTTCGCTCGGGCTCTTCGTTGGGTCACACGTCGGGCCTGCGCCAGCTGTGCCCGCTTCGCCGCTACTGCCACTGCCGCCGGGACTACCGCCATTGCCACTGATGCCAGACGTGCCCGATGTCCCTCCAGAGTTGCCCGAGCCGCCCGGCGCGTCTCCTGAAGCACCAGACTTCCCGTCATTTCCGGAAGCGCCACCTCGACTTTCGCAATTGTGCAGCTCTTTGCATGTCGACGATGTTGGTCCGCACGCCTGCGCAAACGCCACGATTGTGCCAGCCGAAACCAAGCCCAAAGCTTTCAATGTTCGCACGTGCATTCCCTCAGAAGTTGCCGTTGATGAGTAGGCCACCCGTGTTCTGCGTTGCGATCGGCAGAACGCGGAGCTCGCGCGCCGTCCCTCCGCGACGCGAAGGCCAGAGAAAGAACATCGAGGCAGTAGCGACGGCTGCGACACCAGCAACCACAAACGAAACGTTCTTTACCCTGTTCGCGGCGTTCCGGTCGTCCAGTGCCTTCTGCAGATCGGCACACGCAGGAGCCGCGGGAGCTGAGCAATCATTCGGGCCGAGTGTCGAATCCAGACTCTTAAAATCATCGCTCGCAGCCGATGCCTTGAACGCAAATCCCACCCCGACCCCAAGCGCTACGGCTGTCACGCCGACACCACTCCACAACGCAACCGTGCGCGCCTCAACCCCTCGCTTCTGCGTCTCGGCCGGCGGATTCGCCGTCGGGTTTTGCCCGTCCAACCCAGCCCCAACCGCGGGTGCGGGACCAGCCGTCTCTATCCCGGTCAGCAAAACCGGTCCAGTGAACTTCAGCTCGACATTCGCGGAAGCTCCCGCAGTCACGCTGATCTCCTGCCGCGCCGGCGCATGATCAGCCAACCGTGCCTCCACCGTATGAGCACCAGCGTCGACATACGTGTTGCCAGGTAGCGGTGAAGTCCCGATTGGCTCGCCGTCAATGAGCATCTGCGCGCCCTTTTGATCGACCGTGATGTGAAGCGTTCCCACTTGCTTCGCTGCCAGGCTCAAGAATTTCTTGGCCCGCTCTAAGGTGTCTGTCTTCTCGCGCGGCGGATAATTCGCAATCGCGTATTCCAAGTGCTCAGCCGCGTCTCGATATTTGTTCTGTCGAAATTCCGCTTGTCCCAAGCTCAAAGCGACGTCGTACGTCGCGCCCTCGACCCAAAGTTTCTTGAAGATCGTTTCTGCACCGGCCCAATCCTTGGCCACCAACGCGCGATCACCCTCGAGATATGCCGCACGACGCGCATCTGCATCTGGAGGCGCAGCCATAGCAACCGACGATAAGCAGAGAAGAGCCACAATGAGGCGCGTGCGCATGGGAAGTTCTCGTAAGGAGGTTCGCTAGTGAACGGGAGGGGCCATCGGGGTGTCGAGGTCCAGATCGTCCGGCGGCCGTGGCTGCGCCTTCGGCGAGGGTACTGTCAACGCGGGACCGGTTGCCAGCGGCGACGCCTTGCCGGGTGCACGCGCAGATGTCGGCGGCGGCGAAGCATGTGGCGGTGTCGCTTGCGAGGGCAGTGACGCGCCCTCTGGAGGCACAGTTGACGGTGATGGCCGGGACGCCTGAGCGGTCGCTTTCAAATTCGAGTCTGGGTTCGGGACCAGCGCTGGAGGCTCGGGAATGTGTCCCACAGCCATCAGGCTTTCGGACGGGAGCGCGGTGGCGCGCGCAGGGCTTGCCGAGGGCGAGCGCCACCAAAGGATAGCGATAACAAGCACCACGACGAACGTCCCGAGCCCGATGAGTGCTGGTGAGAGATGGCGCAATTGGTCGCGACGATGAGCCGATCTCAACAGCTTGAGCTCAACCGTGTTCATGAAGTCTTCGGGCGGTTGTACCGGGCGCTTTACACGTAGCAACGCCATGCGCTCATCGGGCGAGAGGATTCGCCGGAACGTTTTGAACGGGTCCCAGCGGCCGTGGCTGCCCGTGTTTCGGTTGCCTTCACCCGCGTCATCGTCGTGTATTGTGGTCATGTGACCACCGCCAGCTCGTTCAAGACGACGCTGCGTGTGTTCGGTGTTCGCCGCAAAGATGTTGAGTGAGTGCTCATGGAGTGCTCATCAAAAGATCAGCGGACGGATGTGGTCAGCCGCGGGCGCGCTGGCTGGAGCCTTGGGCGATTTCGATTTGCTAGCCGCGCTAGCAACAGGAGGACTTGCGGCCGGCACCGCGATGGCGCTCGCGGTCTTCGCCGGGCGAGGCGCGATGGGCGCGGACGAATGGACCGCTGGTGCGGCCGGCGGCGGTGCGACGGGACGCGCGGAGGCAAGGCTGCGCTGCGCCTCAACTGGAGCAAGCTTTACCGGTGCTGGAGCGCTTGCGGCTGCGGACGCGATCGGAGCGGCCGGCGCTGGCGTCAGAGCGACGACCTCAACGGTCGCCGAAGGTGCGGGTAAAGGCGCGCGCTGCACTTGCTGCGCAGCGGGTGCGGAATACGCAGCGGGCGCGAGGGACGACGCCACACCGGCGCTCGCAGCGGCGTGCGAGCGGATCCATAGGCCGCCCGCGATGCCGAGCGGACAAGCTAACCCGACGCCGATCAGCGCGGCGCGCGCCAGCATGCGTCGCGCGGCGTTGCGGTCCTTGCGTCGAGTCGCGACGGAGTCACTTGCTTCCGGCTGTGTGCCGACGAAGTGAGCGCCGCGGGCGAGAGTGGCTGGATGTTGTACGGCAGCGACCAACACCGCTTGCGCGCCCTCTCGGCCTTGCCGAGCAGGCCCTGATCGCGTGCGCGGGTGGCGCGCGTTGGCGGGCGCCGTTTCGCGGCTGGCAGAGGTAGCGGCTCGTTCAGGTTCGGGAGCCTGCTCGGGCGCTCGAGGAACCAGAGGGCCGCCCCCAGTGTCCGGAGGCAGCGCGGGGTCTGGATTCTGGTGAGCGTCCGGAGAGGCGCTAGTCGGACGTCCGACGGGGATCTCTTCCGTACCTGCAGGGCCCAGTCGAGGCGCAGCGGGGAGCGACGTGGACGCGGCTAGAGCGATCGGAGTAGTTTGCAGGTTGGGAGGAACCGGCAACGAGGGGCGAGCCGGAGGCTGGCTTGGTGCTTTTTTCTGGGGCACCTTGGGCTTGAGCTTGGGCGTGCGAATCGTCAGCTCATGTTCCCCCAACTGCGCAAACAAGAGCGCGATGCAGTTGCGGATCTCTTGCGCGAAGATGCTCATGCTCGCGTAGCGCTGCGCCGGATCCTTCGCGATAGCGCCCCAAACCAGGCGATCCACATGGTCAGGCACGCCGCGGACCACCGACTTGAGGCGCGGAGGCATCTTGCCGATTTGAATCGCGAGGATCACGTTTTGAGTCGGCTCTTCGAGACCGATCATGCACGGGCAAATGCCCGCGATCATTTCATACAGAATGGTGCCCAGTTGGAAGATGTCCGACGCAAACCTCACGGAGACGCCCTGGGCTTGCTCCGGGCTCATGTACGGGGCGGTGCCCTGAATGAGATCTCTCTGAGTGGTCGGGTGTTCGCCGTGGAGGAACTTGGCGATCCCGAAATCCAACACTTTGACCACGTTGCCTGGAAGCAAAAAGATATTTTCCGGCTTCAGATCGCGGTGAATGACGTTCATCGCGTGCGCGGCCTCGAGCGCTTCGGCTACTGGCAGAGCAATGGTCAGCGCTTCGATGAGTGTCAAAGGCCCGAGCTCGCGCATCATCTCACGTAAGTTCGCGCCTTCGAGCTTCTCCATGACGATGTACACCATGCCGTCAAGCTCACCGGCGTCCGAGACACGAACCACGTTTGGATGGTTGGCCTCGTAGAGGAAGCGTGCTTCGTCGCGCGCGCGCTCGAAAAGCTTCGTGCCGCGGTGGGGCACGGGAGGGATGACCTTGAGCGCAACCTCCGTATTCAGGAATGCGTTGAAGCAATCGTACACGAACGCATGACCGCCCTTGCCGAGCAACCCCCGCACTTCCCACTTGTCCAGAATGCGGTCACCGACTTTGAACGGGCCTGTCGAGCCGGGTGGCATCGGGGGGAGCATCAGGGGGGAGTCCTTGCGAACAGCGCGATGATACCACCCGCTACGGCGATTGCGGTAGTGAGCGCCACGAGCACTGAGGCCACCAAGAGCGCGGTGCGGTAACCGCCACGGGAGATCGTGTGGGGTTCCGGCGTTGCGAGCGCAGCGGGCGGCACCGCAACGGCGGCAGGACTACTCGGTGCCGCTCGTATCGGCCGCGACCGATCGGAGATGACGGCCGCCGCTTGACGACGGAGTTGCCCGGTGGTGCGCGAGACCGCCGAGTCCTCGGCCAGGAATAGCGTTGTCTCCAAGAGGTGCGAGCGATGCAGCAGCACCCACAACTCTTCCAGCTTTGCCTGAAACGCTTCCGCGCTCGCATAGCGCTCGTCTGTCCGCTTGGCCAAACCTTGCAGAACAGCTGCGTCAACCTCAGCCGGAACCAACTTCGCAAAGTGCGAAGGCGGCTGCGGATCCTCGACGGAGTGGGCGGTCAAGAAATCATGCTTCAAGTGCTCGAAGGGTCCGTGCCCCACAATCATTTCGTAAAGCACGAGCGCCAGGGAGTACAGATCCGAGCGCTGATCGACGCGCTTACCCAGCGCAGCCTCGGGGCTGAGGTAGCGTGGCGTCCCAAGCACTGCTCCAGTCTCCGTAGGCACCGCAAGCGGACGCGGCCCCTCTGTTCCGCCCGGGATGACGCGAGCGAGACCAAAGTCCAACACCTTCAGTGTGATCAGGCCGTCCGCGCCTTGCGACAAAAACAGATTCTCGGGTTTGATATCGCGGTGCACGATCCCGAGCGCGTGCGCTGCGGAAAGACCGGCCAAGGCCTGGTGCGCAAAGTCCACCGCCTCCAGCAAGGTGAGCGAGCCGCGTGCCACGAGCTCATCCTTGAGCGTGCGACCGATCAGGTGCTCCATTACGAGCACGGGCCTGCCGTCACGCGCCTGCAAGCGGTCGACCACTTGCACAACATTGTCGTGGTGCAACCGGGCGAGCGCATGGGCTTCGAGCCGGACGCGCTCCAGCGTTTGCGCATCGGCAACGAGGCTCCGGTGGAGCAGCTTGGCCACGAGTTCCCGGCCGGTGCGCTCATGCACCACCAAGAAAACCTCACCCATGCCTCCCCGGCTCAGCGGGCGGACGAACCGGTATTGCGTCCCGGCGAACACGTCATCCATCGACTCGCGGTCAGGTCGGGATGCAGAGTCGGGTCGGGTTGTCGGCTGGGCCGTCATGGTACGCTTCTATTGATCCTCGGACGCTACGGACCGCAGTTGCGAAGAATCGACGCAAAGACCAAGAAATTTCGCCCGTCCGTTCCTGGCCCCGCAAGCCGTCGAATTACCACGGATTTGTGGCCGAAGCTTCCATAACGATCGGATAAAGTCCGGTACGCGGCGTCAGTTCCGCGAGGCCGCGCGATCCGCGCTTGCCGTCCTCCGTCCGCGGTGAGAGCGGTGTATTCTCCGAGGAGAAAGAGGATGATCGCCGACATTTCCGAGGATCCGCTGCGCGGGACGCGCTATCGCGCGCTCCGCAAAATCGGCGTTGGCTCCATGGGCGACGTGTTTTTGGTCGAACACGTCGACCTTGAACGGAAGTTCGTGGCCAAGATCCTTCGGCTTCGGCACGCGGAAACGCAGGAATACGTCGCGCGCCTTCAACGCGAAGCGCGGACATTGGGCCAAATCAACCACCCGAACGTCGTCTGGGTGGCGGATTTCGACTTCGCCGCGGACGGGCGCCCGTTCATCGTCATGGAGTACCTCGACGGGCAAACTCTTGCAGACGAGCTCAGAGCTCGGGGCGCGCTGCGCATCCCCGATGCGCTCAGATACACGCGTGAAATGCTCTCCGCCCTGGGTGCGGCGCACGCCAAGGGCGTCGTGCATCGAGACGTGAAGCCACAAAATCTATTCTTGCATATTCGATCCGATCGACCCACCGCGATCAAGGTGCTCGATTTTGGTGCGGCTCGCGACACTCAGGGTGTCGCGCTCCCTGATCGCGGGTCCGCGCTCGCGACAAATACCGGAGCGGTAGTCGGAACTCTCGGCTACCTGAGCCCGGAGGGAGCGGACGGACACCGCGTCGACCTGCGGGCAGATCTCTACGCCGTCGGCCTAGTGCTCGCGGTGATGCTCACGGGAGAGCTGCCCGGACGCCTCGCTCCGCGAATGCGCGAGCACGGCGGGCCAGACCTCGATTTGCCGCCAAACGGCAAGCAGTTCGCGCCAGCCATCATCAAAGCGCTCGCAGTGGATCCGGCTCAGCGATTTCAAAGCGCCGATGAGTTCTCTGCAGCGCTGCCCGGGTAGAGCTTTTGGAGCTCGCACATCACCAGCGCCAGCCCGCCTGAACCCCAGCATATTTCGGGGTGATGGAGGGCACTGCGCCGAACGACGCATTCGTGTGCTTGCGCGGCCACAGGCCATACACCAGCGTGCCCATCGTGGCTGCTCCGGCAACCACGTAACCAGTCACCATGATGGTTCGATCGCGGTCGATAGCCCGATTCGCATCTGCTAACGCCTGACACTCGGACACGTAGGGTGTGCCCGCGCCGCACGCGTTGGAAGCATTGTACGGCAGCGCGTCGCGGGCATCTTGAGCATCCCGCGATGCACCGACTCCTGCGATGGCGAAGATGGTCCCGGTCGCAATCCCTAAGAGCGCGACGCTTCCTCCAAGCGTGAGAATGACCGGGCTCGGCTTGTTCGTCGACGCTGCGGGCGGCGGGGTGGACTCGGAGTCGAGCCCGGCCGCCGGCATCGCGCCAGCGTCGGAAGCCGGTGTGAGCTCGAAAAGGACTTCGACAGTTTCGCCGGCGACCCCGGTGATTGCTCGGGTTTCGCCCTGGTATTTCGGACATTCCGCACGAGCGCTGTATTCGCCCGGTTCGACGTAAATCTCGTCCGGGATCGGCGTCGTGGCGACTGCCTTGTTGTCGATCGAGATTACCGTGCCGGGCGGCGCACCGTGAACCAGAAGCGTGAGGACGTGGCGCTTCTCAGCGTTCAGCGCATCGGAGATGGCCGACTTCTGCGCGTCCGTCGCCGTGTTCGAAAGATGCGAAAGGGCGAACTGCAAGTGCTCCGCAGCGTCGCGATGCTGTCCGAAATTTCCCTCGATGGTCCCGAGGTTTGCTGCAATCTGAGAAGTCTTGGCAATGTCCCACGCTTCGCGAAAAGCGCGGAGAGCTTCATGCATATTCCCGGCCGTGAAAGCGGCTTTCCCTTGCTCGACTAAGGCGGCGGCGCTCTTCTCGCTGCGCGCAGGGGCTTCGGGTTGAGGCGCATTCTGCTGCGCAAAGGCGTGATGCGCCTCTAACGTGAACGCCAGGGCAAGCGCGCCGATCGCCGCGCGCTTCGTAGAAGTCATCAGATCCATGGTCCAAGCCATTCTATTCCCGACCCGTTCACGGGGGCGTTTCCCGTATCGCGCCCGTGGCAGGTGATCAACTGATAGTGCGGTTGCGTGCTCTTCCAGCAAGGAAGGCCCCGGTTGCCTTCGCCCACCGCCCGACCCAAGGCCCCGCCGACCGGCTCTCGATTCGCTAGGCATTTAATGAGGCCCTCGGACGACTCGCTCTCTAGTTGCTGAAAAAAGTCGCCCACCATCCGGTGCCGGACACCGAGGCGACGTGCGCACCGCCTGGCGGATTTCGATCCTTGCCTATCGGTGACGAGCCGAGCTGGGAGCGTTCGAAGAAATCACGCAACCGGACGGGACTGCGTCCGAGGACCAGGCCGTGAGGCAATATGGGTTCACGGAGTGCAACGACAGCGGAGCCCGCTCAACTGGCGGCGGGCGAACGATGAGCTTCGTTTCATCGACGTCGGGCCGAGCATGCCTCAGCGACTGGGACAAGCCGATCGCCATGAGCGACCTATTCGCCCTCTTGGCCAACCTGAAGCGAACGCTCGCAGTCGCGGGCAACCCTCTGATCGTCATCCTCGTGATCCGTGAAACCGTACCCGTCCCAGCCAGCTCCCTGCTGGCGAGTATCCGAGCAACGCTACCGGCAATCCTCGCGTGTTGCGAAGAGCTAGTCGTAGCGATCGAGGGCAACAGCAGCGAACACCCCCGATTCGGCGCGTCATTCCAGATCGCAAGCGCCGGCCCAACGCGACAGAGAGCTCCCCAGATGTTCAACACACTCAGCGCAGCCTTCGCGCACACCCAGCGCCTCGCGCCGCATGACGTGCTCGAGCTTCAGCGACACGTGCTGCATCTCAGCTTCCCGCCTCCCGCGCGGGAGCGATGAACTCGAGCTCGAAAACACGCTCCACACGCAATCAGAACGTACCAAGCAACGGAAAAAGCTATGCAAGAAGACGCCGACACTCGCTGCCTCGTAGGAGCAGTCCTTCACGATCTCGTTGATGATGCCGAGGCCTTGGTCGTGCTCGCCAACGCGCTCTTGACCCAGGCCTCGATAGTTCCGGCCAGCGCACGCCCGCGACAGCTCCGCGAAACAGCCTCGCTCGTGAAGAGCGCAGCGCTCCAACTCGGGCAAGCCGCCGCACAAATGGTCGGCTCCGCCGAACGCCTGCGCCTCGTCGGCGAGTTCCACGAGATCGCCGAGGATCGCGGCGGTGAACAACCATCTTGAGCGGTGCAATCCCTGACCGGAACCGACGGCAAAGAAATGTTCAAGGTTATTGACCCGAGCTCATCCATCTATGTCGAACTGCGTATCAATGGCCAAGCTCACATGCAGGAATTTGCTCCGACCGACGAACGCGCGTTCGTCGTCGGTTCAACGGACCGCGCGAGCCTCCGGGTGAACGGTGTCGGGATTGCACCGGTGCAATTTCACGTTGAACGAGAGGACGGCGCAATCTGGTTGATTCCCGCATACGGGATCGCCGATCTGAGCGCCGACGGCTTCCGTGTTCTCGGGCCAACACCGCTCAATACGAGGAGCGCTGTCGAATTTTGCGGCGTGCGCATCGACGTGACGATCGCGGAATCTGACGGGCTCGCGACGAACGACGACCGACAGGTTGCACAGAAACAGGATTCAAACGCGATCCAACAAGCACGTTCGCTGGGCTCGCTGGGAGACGAGGAGCCGACCGTCGTCGCATTGCGGCCTGGCTTCACAAACGAACCTGCCCGCAAAGCGCCGACACACGTTGACGAGACGCGCACGCGGCCCGAGCGGCGCGGCGCGGGACCTTCGCACGATCCACGCTCGGGGTCGCCGCGGTCAGCCGAGGAGCACGCAGCAGGCAACACCCTCGAATCCGCCGCGCCGCGGCTCGGCAATCGCGTGAACCTTCAGCACAGGGCTCCGACGCATGCAAATGCAAGAATGCTTCTGGTCGTTGGCGTTGCCGGCATTGGCGTTCTCGTGCTGGGGCTCAGCATTCTCGTGGCCGTCCGCCTGAACGAGCGCGCTCGAGGCCGTGCTGTGCAGGATGCTCCGAAGGCCCGCTCCCAGTAGAGCCATATTGAAAGCTGGAAATTGACGGCGCTCACTCGCCCTCGTGCGCCGGGCACGAGATGGTCAAGTCGGATGCGCCGAAGCGGCACTTCCGCTTGATGTTCTTCGGCTGGCGCAACCATGGAGGCAAGCCGTTGAATTTGATGAAATGGAGATCGAGCGTTCGAGCGGTTTGACGGCGATCCGAACTGCAACCATGGTTGCTTGAAGATGGCAGAGCTCATGAACGCCGCCCTTCGGAACATGGCGAGTGACCTGTGGGCGCCAGCGAATTGGTCTCCCTATTTTCCGCATCGTGCCTGCCTTTCCGAGGAGTTGGCATTGCTTGATCAGCTATTTCCGCTGGATTGGCGGCTTAAGGCGCTGCGCGAGCCGAGTTCGAGGCACCAATTGCGTGGGGACCTACTGACGGTAGGAGGGCGGACACGTCTCCTTGACCTGGCAGCAGAGCTCCTCCGAATAGTCGGCTCGGCAACAGGGCAACCGATTCCGATGCAAGGGCGTCTCCGCTACTGGAACCTCTACCAGTCGACAAGGAGCGAGCTTCTCGTCGGGCCCGTTTTACGCTCGATTGGCGACGTGGCCTGGCAACCCGAGCGCAACGGCCCTGGCGCTGACTACCAATTGGTCCACGCCTCTGGCGTACACGTCGCGGAGGTCAAAAGACTGTGCACCTCGGTCCGCCAAGAGCAGGTCGCGATGGGCCGGCTCGCCGCTAACATGGCGCACTCGGGCCCCGTATTTACGGCGGAAGAGCAAACCCAAAACGCACGCGAAGACGCTCGCCGTTTGTACCCGCGTGTCCGACATGCGGCCAAGCAACTCAAGCAATCGGCGGCCAGAGCCGCGCGACAGTTCAGCCGACTCGCCCGCAGCATCCCGGGCATTCTCTTTCTCGACCTCGACGGCAACCCGTACTTGGGCAACATCGCCGAGTCGATTCACGGCTGGATGGATCTTCCATGGGCACGCCCGATCGATCTCATCCTCTTCTTCGACTTCGGCTACCGTGGTGGCGCTTGGGGAACGACAGTTGGCCCGATCTACTCGCGCAGCGGCCAGGCATTCAATACGCTGGCCCGTGCGCTGCCAAGGTGCAGCCGCGGACACTTCCATTTCGGGAACAGACCGGCTGGTCCGTGCGAGTATCCGCTGCCTCTGTAGATTCATACAGGCGGGCCGTGACCGCTTACTCCCCGGGATTTCGAACTAGCCAACGCCAATCCACGCGGATGCTTCGCTTGGCCCAGCGATATCCCAGGTGCCAAAGTCGAACCGAACGATGACGCTTCAGTGGGCACCGAGGGCGCGGGCAATAATGATCTAATTCGATCGCGATAGAGCTTCGGCACGCCTCCCCACGTCAGGGGAAGCGCGCCAAAGAATCCCGGCCCGCGTCTCGATCCGCTCAGCTTCCGAACTCGCTGCTTGTACGCGACGGTGCCGACCAATCAGGCATGCGAAGACTCGGCCCGCACCGGACAAATTTTCCGCAATATCAACCGGCGCGTTTGGCTTGCGTTGCGTTCCGCGTGCCGCTCAAATACAAGTTAGACACACCCCCGACTTCCACCCGGTGAACGAAATGGCGACGTACGACCTTGCAGTATCATTCGCTGGTGAGCAGCGTGCCCTTGCGCGCCGGATATCAGAGCGGCTCGACGGATCGGGATACTCGATTTTCTTCGATGAGTTCCATCAGGGCTCGCTTTGGGGAAGCGATCTCACCATCGCGCTCAATGACGTTTACGAGCACGACGCCCGATGGTGCCTGATCCTGACATCGAAGGAATATGTCGAGAAGGCTTGGCCGAACCTGGAACGACAGAACGCACTATCTCGCTTCATTCGCGAGCGCACGGGGTATCTACTCTGCTTGCGGGTGGACGATACGCTATTGCCGGGGCTACCCGCGACCATCGGATATCTAGACCTCCGAACCTCATCGGAGGACGCGGTTCATGGCTTGCTCCTTCAGAAGCTTGGCCGTCCATCGCATGACGACCGCGTCGCGGGGATGGCCGAATCAGATCGCGAACTTGCTCGCTCGGTGATCGCGGCTTGTTATCGGCGCGCGATTTTCACTCGAATGGTTTCAGAAATTGATCTTCCGGCGATGTATGACTCTATCGGCGAAGCAATCGGTCAACTGCAGCGTTTGATCCCAACGATGGTCGACCAGCGCTTGCAGTTCCTCGCTCTGCGGCTTGTTCGTTCGCTCGATGAGATCGAGCGCTTTCGGAACGCCTCGAGCGAAACGTTTTCACTCAACCTGTCCAAAGAACTCCGCTCGAGGATCGATGCTGAGAAAATCGAGGCAATACGTTTGCTCTTGGATATTCGCAGATCCGCAGCCATCGGCATCCAGCTGCCGACGTCACTGCGCGTGGCCCACTTCTTTACACGGGAAGCGGCGCGGGAACCGCCGGGGGTCTAACTCCGGTTTGCAGCAGCCGCCGCCCTCGCTATCGCTCGGCCGGCGCAGCTGTAACCTGGTACGTTAGACAGACGGGAGTGATGTATGCGCGAAGACATTCTTGAGCAGCTCGTCGACGACCACCTCCAGCTCCAGGGATACTTCACGCGGCATAACCTGAAGTTCAGGCCGCGGGCGAATCATACCTCGTTCAGCAAGAAGCACGACTCGAACCACAGCGACATCGACGTCGTTGGCATTCACCCGAAGCTTGCTGGCGATAACCGGGTTGTCGCCGTTAGCTGCAAGAGCTGGCAGTCAGGCTTCGATGTTAGGAGCAAGCTCGATGAGGTCACACGGAACAAGCGACGTGGCGGGCGCGAGTCGTGGAAGTTTTTTCGTGAGCTCGTTGAGCCCAAATGGTCGGAGGCCTTTGTCGACGCGGTTGAAGCCGCGACTGGCACGAGAAGATTTACGTACGTGGTCGCGGCAACGTCGGTTCGTGGTGACCCGTCATTGTGGGAAGAGCATGCGCCGTTTCGTCGCGCACTCGAAGGCAATCCGATTCGTCTTCTCGGGTTGAACGACATGATCGAGGGGGTGTGCAGTGGCCTAACGACAACGCTGGTCCCTTCCCAACTCGGTCGAACGCTTCAGCTGCTGAAGGCTGCTGGGCTTATTGGCACCGGTCGTGGCGCAGCTCTTGGCGTTTCTGCCCAAGAAGCGGCTGTAGCCGACAGACGCCGCCCTCGCGTTCGCTCGACTGCCGCTGATGAAACCTGATACGTTGGGCAAACTACAAAGAGCAAAACCGCATGACCGTCGAAGCACGAGTCGACGATGTTCGGCTCCTCTGGAGCGGCGGCCGGCGCGAGAGCGCCTTTCTGATCGCGCTCGTCGCCGTTTCGGCCACCGCTCGGAAGCGGTTTCCTGATCGGAAGTCGGTGGGCGATCCTGACGTATTCGAGCGTTTCCTTCGTCGCGGCGCTGCTCGCGCTGACGATCGCCGTGATCGCCACTGTGCACCAGTCGCGCTCAGGGCTCGACTGAAGCAAGGGCTTTTCGTCAGATCGGTTGTGCGCTTGTCAACGAAAGGCCAACGGATGCGATAGCATCGGCCATGGGTACCAAGCCGGCTGAGCGGATCATCGCATCCGCTCAGGAGCATCTTCGAACACAACTTGAAGAGGTCCAAGCCTTCCTCCAGAAGGCCAATCTAGCGAGAAATTGGAAGGACTTTGCCCGCTACGTGCAAGCCGCAGAGCTTGTCATCCATTCGTTCAGATTCTACGGCGCCCGTGTTTTGATGAACCGGCGCCCGCGTCCAATGGCGATGCGAGCGCAGGAGCTCTCTCGCGAGCTCTCCATGTTGGCCGACGAAATCGACGATCCGGACCAGACTCCCGAACGCCTGGAAAGACTCGAGAGGCGCGTCTCGCGTATGAAGCTGAACGCCGCACGGGCGGCGACCAACCGACTGCCACAAGCAAAGGACGATACATTCCTTCGCGCTGCGCTGTGCGATACGGTTGAAAACGTCGCGCGTCTCGCACGCGGGCCGTGGAAGTCGACATTGCCGAAAGAATCAAGCGCGGCCTGGGTCGTGATGGCAGACGAGGTCATTCGACTGTACGGGGAGAACCTCGATCCCGCGCGTGTGCCGCTCATGCGGAGGGAGGCCAGCGCAATCGCGACGGCCATCGAAGCGTGCAGCAATCGAGGCGGGCGCGGAAAAGTCGCTCGAGTCCACAAGTCCGAGGCTGTCGTGCAGTTGTGCGCGAGGCTCGGCTTCCCAGCGCCGGACTACGACAGCATCACCAAAGGAAACAGGCGGAAGGCGCGCACAAAAAATAAACAGGGGTGACCCCAGGGTCACGACGGTTTGGGCGGACTTCGGGGCGAAAGTTGCCGAATGAAACACCGTCGTCGGCTCAGCGCCGCCCGGGTCGCCCACAAGGTTCGTGCCCACTCGAGTCGCGTCGGGGGCCTCCGCCAGCTTCGCGTGCTTGGCCTCTTTCTCCTCGGTCGGCTCGCATTCGAACTGCCTTCCAAAGCGGGCGGCAACCCGGTCGTCTGCATTGTCGCTCTGGTCGTCGTGATGGTGACGATTGTCTACGTTCACCGCGATTCAGTCGAAGTGCGGACCCGTGCTCGACGACCGCGGTGAGCGACCTCTCTGAGGATCAACGGCCCCTGCTTTATCGCCGCGACACGGGCGGCCTTTGTACGCCGACAGGTCCAAGCGGCGATCTCCTTGATCGTCCTGGACTGCGCGCCCCAGATCCCGCATCCTCGTCATTTCTGATTGGGTCATGGTCGATCGCAAGCATCAGCACTTTGTGCCGCGCTTTCTACTCAAGCACTTTGCTACACCGGGAACTCGAGAGCGAGCCATCAGTGCGATCGATCTCGACGACGGCAAGTGCCGCGACAGTATCTCGATCGCGGGGCAATGCGGGCGATCCTTTTTCTACGGGCGTGATGGTCTGATGGAGGGGTTGCTCGGCGAGCTCGAAGGAGCGGCGGCGAAAGCCATGCGTGCTCTGATCGAGCTTGGCCCCGAACGGCCTCCGTTCAAACCAGAAGACGCCGTAACCCTGCTCGTGTTCATTGCCGCTCAGCACGGACGGACGCCTGCTGCAGTAGCGGAACAGGAGGCACAGTATCGAGGATTGATCGAACGCGGGCTTGCGAACAGAATTGCCGACCCCGAAGAGCGCGCGCGCGGCGCGGAATACCTGATAAGTCGTGACATCAACGCCTTTGGATCCACCCAGACGAGCGTGGCGATTGGATCTAGTCTCGCGGACTTGGCTGATTTGCTGGTCGTAAATGATAGCAACGTCCAATTCGTGACGAGCGACATCGGCGTTGTGCTCCACAATCAGTGGGCGCAGCCCGTGCGTGGCGTCGGAGTGCTGGGCTTTGCATGCTCTGGTCTGCAGGTATTTCTCCCGCTGTCGCCGCGCCACTTGCTTGTGAAGTACGACGCGGCAATCTACGCGCCGCCAAGATCGACAATACACATCCGCGCAACTGAAAGCGTGCACACGGTAAACCGGTTCCAGTGCGCCTACGCAGAACGCCACCTTTACTTTACCGGCGATCCCGACACTCGCGCGTCGCTCGTTGAGCTGCAGCGAACAACACCCCGCGCCTACAGGTCGAAAAACGTTCATGTCGAACGACTGAAGCAAGTTGACGGCCACGAGGAACTGATCGTTTGGCACTCTGACCAGGCTCGTCTCAATGCGCGCTTGGCCTGGCTCCCTATTCGCCGATCGATGGCTAGTGTACCCGTTCAGCAGCGAGGTCAGGCGTGGCGACCGAAGGCAATGGAGGCCATACGTTCAAACCCGCGCCTCACAGAACCTCCGCCGCCCCCAGCCCATCTCATGGGCAAGTCCTTCAAATTCGACCCGACGTGATCCGTACCCCGGCCCATGGTCGCGGCCAGCAAATGACGAGCCACGCGACGCTCAAGCACGCACCGGTCAGCTTCAGACACAAGAGTGCTCCGTTGCGTTTTGATCGCGTCATCCCACGGAAGCCCGAACTATGCGTGTGGCCGTGCTGCTGGCGAAGGCACGAGCAAGACAAAAATGGACCTATGTCGCCTTGGGGGGTCACCATGTAGTGCCTTCACTTGCCCGTGGCGCGAGGGAGGCACGCTTTTGGCCGCGAATCGCGTCGGTTTCCTTCGGCTTAGCGGTGAAGGCTGTGAAGCGCCTGCTCAATCTGTGACATTCTATGTCAGCTCGACATTTCTGTTCGAGTCGTGGGCGTGCTGTCGTGCGGGGCGATGACGAACAATGCGCCGATGCGTGGCGTGGCTCGCCCGGAAACCGTTGAAGGTGATGAAAGACGGCGCCGGTCATCCGCGCTTCGATCAGCAGTCGTTGGCCAATCTAGGCTACTTGAGTCCGCAGGATACATTCGGGGCGTTGTACGAGCGTGACGACCGTGCCCGCCAGTGGCCTTGGGCCGGTTGCGGGCACGCGAAAAAAGTCAACGTCGGTCGGGCGTGTGTCTTGTGTTGTGCGAAACGCCGTGCTCTTTCGACTGTATGGGTCTCACCCTCAAGCAATCCAACGGTGTACAGGCGCTAGCCAAAGCTTTGCAGGACTTCCTTCCCGGCGGTGGTGCCAAGATTTGGACGGGTCACGTAAACTTCGGAACTGTCGCGGCCTCGGTCGGTGTCGGTGAGTTCTGGGCCACACAGGGAAGTAAGGTTCCGCGGCTCACCAACCTCTTCGAGCGCACGCTTACACTCCGCTCGGAGCTTTTTGAGCGTCTGATCGTCTCGATCGTCAAAGAGGGCCTTCGGTACAGGAGCGGCGCAAACCGAGTGACTGAGGACGATATCCGGCTCATTAACGGGCACATCCTCGAAATTGGGTTCAAGTTCCCTGACCTTTGGAACGAAGGGTTCTTGGCTTCGTTAAAACTGGACGATCCGGCGCGAGCAGCTGAACGCGTTGCCGAGGTTCGGAGGGCCGAGGAAGCCAAGGCATCCGCGAGTGCGGAGCGGCTTCGTGCTCTTGGTGTTCTCCAGACGGAGCTCACGCAGATGTACGCGCATCCGAACCGTACGGAGGCCGGGTACATGCTGGAGAAATTCCTGAACCGGCTTTTTAGTCTTGCCCAATTGGATCCCAGACAGCCGTTCAAGATCACTGGGGAGCAGATCGACGGCTCGTTCGACTTGGACCACGACACGTATCTGCTCGAAGCCAAGTGGGAAAAGGAGCCACTACCGCAAGCGGACCTTCTGGTATTTCGGGGTAAGATCGAGGGCAAGGCAGCGTTCACAAGAGGCGTGTTCGTCGCGATGAACGGCATCAGCGAGGACGCCAAGCGAGCTATCCTAATAGGAAAACAGCCGACATTTTTTGTCGTGACCGGCCATGACTTGATGATGATCGTCCAGGGACAGATCACCCTGGACGATTTCCTTCGGCGTCGGCGACGATTGCTCGCTGAGGAAGCCGCAGTCTGCGCCGAGTTCAGTCGCGTGAAGTAGTTGACCTACTCGCGAGCGGCGATGGAGACGGCTTCTCTGCTCAGAACGCAAGGGTCTTCAAGTTGAAGACCTTTCTTGCCGAAGGATGCTTCGATCTGCGTCGTGACGGCAGCATCATGCGGCGACGGGGCAGCGCGAGCGACAACCACCTCGACACTCCTTGCCCACACGTGCATCCGGGCATGAACCGCGCGACCACGAACACCGGCCGCAACGCCGGCACCAGACTGCGGCTAGGCCGGTTGCTGCGCGAATCCGAAGGCGATCTCCAACCGATGCATCGCGCTGCATCCAACAGCCTTCCTGGTTGCAATTCCAGGAAGCGCTGCTCTCCGAGCCTGCTTAGCGTGTCGTCCACGAGCAGCACCCGCCCCAGCGGCGGCGAATACGACTTTTCTTGAACTCAAGTGTCGAAGTCCGATACTCGGCTGGGCTCCATGGCTCGTCACTGTCGTGCTGCACCGGGCGAGTGCGTGCCCTCCGCCCTTGCCTGCCCGAATAAGGATGGGACGCCCCCCTTCTTGGGCGTCGGGGAAATCCAGGCCGCCGTTCCAGTCGAGCAGGAACCCTCTTCCGCTCGGATCGCGGGCCCTGCGAGCCAAGCCAACGCAAGCTACGCGGGCACATTCAAGCCACCCGTTTTTCAAAACCCAGCCAAAAGTTCGTTGTCCAGAGCGAGTAGCGCCCCCGCGCAACAAATAAGAAAAACGCGGAGTTAGCGAAAGCTGACTCCGCGTTTTTCGTTTTGTTCAACCGAGTTCAGCCTCGCTTCAGACGGTGCAGGCGTTCGAGCGCAGCGACGTCGGCGAGATCCTGCGGGCGCGCAGAAGTTCGCTTGTTGTGAAGGAGGTCGCTCAAGCCGATCACGTCACATCGCACGCCTGGCTCGAAGTACGCCTGAATGGCAGAGGGCCAAGCGTCTTCGAAAGTTACGCCGCTGATCGCGGTCAGCACGTCGATACGACCAGGTTCAACACCAATCTGCAAGCCAATGCCAGGCTGACGCAGGTCGTCCTCGGTCAGGCCCATGAGAGGGGCGCCGAACTCACGCAGGGCTGCCAGTACCTTCGGTGCGTTCGTAACGCTGGCCTCGACCCAAACGTCCAGATCTTTTGTGGCACGAGGCCTTCCGTGGACGCCCACTGCGTACGCACCGACGATCATGAAGCGCGCCTCAGCGGCCAGTAATGCGCGCAACAGATCGAGAAAGTCCGGGCTCATAGGGTCTTCCTGGATGCGCGAGCGCGTGCATTTCCAAGCTCAGCTTCCAAACAAACTGAGCGCGCTCATCGATTGGGATCCGATCCCAATACAGTGCGTCGGCGTCGGCTTCCGCCTCCTGCTCGCCGGCACGGAAAAGCCGCACTTCGGCGTGCGCCCTTGCTGCCTTTCTGAGCTCCGCGTCGGTCAGCATCGAGCCTCAAGATTAGCATGGCGCGGCTCCGCCTTCCGCATCGGCTTCAATTTAGGCCACCCGCACCTCAATCGGCACCCCAAACCCAGTTGTCCACGTGTGGTTGCGCCCCCGCGCAACCACGAGAAAACCCCGCCAAAGCGGGTTTTTTGCTGTTGTCCTTCTTGGGTCGTGGCGGGAGTTTCGTCACGAGTTGGGGCAAACTCGGATCGCGGGCAGCGCCGCCGCGGGCACCTCGGCCATCTTCGCGGTGTTGTTGAGGTAGCGCTGGTGGGCGTCGAGGCTCGAGTGACCCGCCAAGGCCTGCGCTTGGCTTGCTACGCGGACGCGCCGGCGTCGGCCAGGGCTTGCGAGTAGGCGCGCCTCCAGCTGTGGAAGTCCACCGGACGGGTGAACGGCGTGTCTTCGAACAGCTCGCGCTCCCGCGGTGACAGCTCTCGATCTTTCGCCCGCGCGAAGCGGCGCGTCTCTGGGTCCCAAACTTCGACCGCGAAAGCGCGGCGCAGGTCACGGCGGAAGGCCACGGCATGGCTCACCCCGATCTTCGGCCCGCTGACCGCGTTCTCACCCCGTCGAGCCGCGAACAGAAGGCCGGTGGTCGGCCGACCCGCGCGCTCCCACCAGTCCCGGATCAGCGGGCGTAGCATCTCGGGGATCTCGAGCAGCTGCGGGCGCGCGGTCTTCTTCCGCGGCGCCCAACCCCACCGGAATAGACCCTCTTCGGTGTCGAGCGACTCCCACCGGAGCGCGTGCGTGTCGCCGGTTCGGAGCCCACCGAAGCAGCGAGAGATGCACGCCATAGTCTGCCGCTCGAGCACGGCCATGCCGTGGTGCTCTTCGGGGTGTTGCCAACTCCTGGGGATTGTCGACGACGAGGGGAAGCTTGTGTCGACCGAGCTCCCGCCTGACCTGTTGCCCGACTCGGATACCACGCTCGAGACTGGGTGACGTTGCGTGGCCCGTCGGCGGATGATGTGGTTGCCGGGCCTCCCGGTAGCGGGAAGACGAGCTCGTTTCCAGTGACCGCCTTCGGCGTCGATGGCTTCAACATCGACGATCGCTGCGCTCAAATTTTAGGCAGCTATCGCGCCATCCCGCGGCATATTCGCCGCGCTGTCGCCAAAGAATGCGAGCGCTTCGTGCAGCGGCACATCCAAGCAGCCGAATCGTTCGCAGTGGAAACGACACTACGGACGAAAGCCGCGATCGAACAGGCGCAACTTGCGCGGCTCCGTGGCTTCGCAGCCGAGATGATCTTCGTGGCGATGGACTCGATTGATGAGAATATCGCGCGCATTATCCAACGTGCTCAAGGCGGCGGACACGGCGCGTCGGAACGAGAGGTCAGGGCGATCCACGAAGCCAGCCTCGCCAACTTGCGTGCGGCAATCGATGCCTTCGACTCTGAAAAGCTGACTCCGCGTTTTTCGTCTCTGGGCCACTCTTGGGCCACGCAGCCTTCGACCGGGCTCTCCTGGCTCTCCTGGCTCAACGGCCTTCCGCCCGACGTCATTCGGATGCGAACAGCGCTGCCGTCGCGCTTTCGGGCGTCACCGTCGTCTTGTAAAGCGGGCTGCACGGCGTTTCGGCGAGCTTGAGCGAGCACGCGAGCAATGAGGGCTCGCGCTCGAGATAGAGGTCGAGACCTTTTGCGAAGTCGACCAAGACGCCCGTCACTTGTCGACTGGCAGTCCGCCCGAGTGCGACCGTTTGCATCTCAGCAAGCTCGTGTTGGATGCTTGTCGGGTCAACGTTGAGTGCGCGCAGCATCTCCGCAACGCCGTGGTGGAACCGCGGAATGATCGTGCTGGCTGGCGCAGCAGGGACGACCACCGGCAGGAAGGTTCGCTCGCTGATGGCCAGTACCAGCTGCAGCCTGCCGACGTGGAGTAGGTTCGCGTACCAATTGCCGAGGCGAGTGGTTGGCTCGGGGCGCCAATCTCAGTGCTGACCGCCTTGAAGCGAGCGAGTAGCCGTCGCGTACAGCGCAGAGTGAACACGCGATGGGGGTAGCACAGCCGGGCGCGGTGGGCAGCGATCCGTCTTCGGTCTCGGAACGCGTTCTGTAGACTTGGTAACGCGGTAGAGCCCACTCCCAGAAGTACACGGGATATGCGAACGAAGTCCCACCTGTGACACCAGTCGTGTCCGAGCGGCCGCTGCTCACTCGAAAAAGCGCTGTGTGCGAAGCGCAGGGCGCGATTGCTGCTGCGCTCCTGCTCAGCGGCTGGCTCTGGAGCTGTGTCTAGGATTTGCTCTGAGCCGGTGCGCTCGCTGTGGCGCGCTCAGCGCGGGCATTTCCCGACCAGCAGAACACTCAATGCCGTTCACTCAAGGGGGCTCGTACGGATGTCAGCGTCGAAGGACGGCTCGAGCAGCAGGGAATGATGCTCGTGCGCGAACAACATTTCGGAGCGAGAGGTTGGATCCGCAAATCAGCGGTGGCGTCCATCAACCGTGATGGGTTGCGGAAGTCGTCCAGCGTGACCACGTTCGTCGCTGTCTCTGACACGGTGGACGGCATTGTCGAACCCACGAGGTTCAGCAGCGCGGCCGAGCGCTCCACCACTTTCGCCGCGTTCGCGTCGAGATCGCCGGCGAGCTCGCGTAGTTCCACCTGGATGGTCGACAACCTGAGCAACGCCACGAGGTCGTTCATCGAGCAACCTGCGAAGACCTCAGGGAACTCACCCCCTGCCCGGTCGCAATCTCGACTGGCATCAGCAACGAGCGCCGCTGGACACTCTTCGACGTCAGTGGGTACAGCGTCGAGCTCAGCCGTACAGCGGACGAGACACGACAGCGTCCCGCCTTCTTCACTGCAGGCGTCTCCCAGCCTGCGTCCGCGACGAGATGCTCGAAAGCTTCACTGGGTCGCATGGACTGCAGAACGGCCGAATCAGAGGGCTAAGAAGGGGCACGTCGCCGAGGATTCGAGCACGACGTCGGATTGGCAATCGCCTCAAGCGATCTCACTTGATTGCGGCCTCTGCCACTGCCGCCGCCTTCGTCTCAGCCATGCGTATCCGGCCCTACAAATCCCGTATTCCTCCCATCGGTCGGCACCTTTCGCCATGTCGCTCTGCATTCCCGTCGTAGCAGTCAACATTAACGAACTGGGGCGAGCGCGGCTCGAGGGTCGTGCGCAGGCCATGGGTCTACGTGTAACCGGTTCCGTATCGCGTAGGACCGCACTTCTCGTTACGGACGGTGCAGATCCCGACACCACCAAGGCTCGCAACGCCCGCGAGTACGGTACGCGCATCGTGGATCCCAACGTATTTGCCGCCCTGCTCGAGTATGTTCAACCAGGCGGGGGCTAGGACGAGCATAGCGGTCTCGCCGGTGCAGCCGGGGTCATGGACCTATCGCCATCAACTCCTTGGCTTCGCAAAGGCAACGGCCAGCGGAGTCCCCCGCGCTGGCTTTCTCCGCCAGACATTCGACCCCGTTCACCGCGCTTGCTGGGCTCGAGACTTGCGCCGCGAGCTCCACCCGAATCGCCGAGAAAACCTCGTGGTAAATCGAACGAATCGCCCCCGCGCAACAAATAAGAAAAACGCGGAGTTGGCGAAAGCTGGCTCCGCGTTTTTCGTTTGGACTCTGACTCACTCCCCCATGGTCGAGAGGAAACGCTCGATCACCGACGGGTGGTACCAGCCGCCGGCGCGCAGGCCCTCGATGAACGGACTCACCGCGGGAACAATGCCTAACTCCTTCGCGCGCCCGAGCAAACCGAGCGTCCCAGTCACCTGAAGGCCGACGGCCAGGGCCGCGCGGCGACCTCGGCGCTCGTCGATGACGACGCGCGGGACACCCTCTTGCAGAGCGAGTTCGATGACCGCAGCCTCACCCGCACCGAGGTTGGCAAGAGCGACTAGGTCGAGCGGGTTTGAGAGACCGGCGAACCGAACCCACGGTGGCGAGACCGGAGCGTGTCCGTGCCGGACGCCCTCGAGTAGCTCCTCCCGCACTTCGTAATGTGACAGGAATTCGATCGGCAGTTGACCGACGACGTCGAGCGCCTTGGCGCGGTGCAACGCAATCAGCGGTCCAGTGTTGACGACGAGGCGCTCAGCCATGCTTCGCGTACGCGATATCGTCCTCGAGGTCCTCGGGCGTGAGATTGCTCACGGCGACTGAAACGCGCGGAAGCGCGTTGAGAAAGTCGACGCGTGAACGTCCGCAGAGCTTGCCGGCCTGCTCCGACGAGACGCGCCCCAGCTCGTAGAGTTTGGCCGCGAGCAGCAGTCGTGCCTCGTCAGCAAATTCCGACGGCGACTGCCCGGTTGCGAGCAGGACGTCGTCGCCAAACTCCAGCGTCACCGCGTGCGTCATTCCGAAAGGATACCAGGCGGAGAGCCTTCCTGCAGCGATCGGGTAAATGTCTGCAGGGGCCCAACCAACCGAGCGTGAGGGGGGACGGGGCGGGTCGGGCCGGAAAGGCTGGAGGCTGACCGATGGCGCTCCTCCGGACTCAAAACCCTGCGCGGTCGAACGTTCCGCGGTCTCAGGATACCCAAGAGGTCGGAGTTTCAAGCCACCCTCACTGCAATCGGCACCGTCACGGCAGTTGTCCACGTGTAGTTGCGCCCCCGCGCAACCCCGAGAAACCCCCGCCCAAAGCGGGGTTTTCGTTTGTCTCGCGGTCTCGAACTCAAGATTCGTGCAGATTGAGACGTTCCAGAATGGGCTCTGCCCACGCTGGCACCTGGCCATACTCCTTCACCACCCGGCCATCCGCGGCGCGCGGTACGAGCTCGGCGTCGCGATCGTCGACAGAGTTGTCGTAGACGTAAAAGCGGTCCACCCCGGAGGCCGCGTTCGCGATCGAGCGGCTCCAACGATCGACAGCTTCCGGATCGGAACCTCGTGCCCGCCTTGAAGCACTCTGCGGGCGACTCGAGCGGCGTTGATCTTGGGCCGTTCCGTGCCGACAAAAAAGATGCGTACGAAGTAGCCAAGAGCCAGCGCGACGCACGAACTCCGGCTTGTCCGGGGCCGAGAACACGGTTTTCGAACGCCAAGCTCCGCCCACCGCGCAAGCCGCGCTTGCGGTCGGCACGTGCCCAACCCCGAGGGCAGTACAGCGCCCGACTTCGCCGAGCATCCCGCGGCCGAGCTACCCGAGAGCTGACACGTGCGGCCGTTTCGCGCTAGAACCGCCCGGGATGATGCGAACGTTCTTCCTCCTCTTCGTTCCCTTGGCGGCGCTCACCGCCTGCCACGACGAGTGCTCGACGGAGACCTGCACGGACTTCGCGAGAGTCGTGATCGAAACCACCGACGGCACCTGGGTCGACGGCGACTACTCGCTCGAGCTCGAGGCCGACGACGCCGTGTACTCGTGCACCTTCACGACGCCAGACGACGCGCCGGAAACCGCCACCTGGCAACCCATCGACTGCACGCCCAAGATCAACGCCTTCCTCGTGCCGCTCTGCGAGTCACACGGAGTCCTCCTACCTGCAAGCGAAAGCTGCAGTCCCCTGCCGGGCAAGTTCAACCTGCTCGCTGAGGCTCCGGGCACGCCGAAGAAAGTGCGCTCCGTACTCACCCGCGGCGACGAGACCGTGCTCGACGACACCAGGAATATCCCCCTGTACGAGACCGTTCAACCGAACGGTCCCGAGTGCGCTCCGACTTGCCAGCAATATGGGGGCGTGTCCGTCATTCCATAGGCCGTGGAATTCAACCGCGCGCGCCCCAGCCCCTACCTGGCTTACGCAACCAGCCGCCGCTCAAAGCCCAGTAAAGTCGCGGTATACAGCCCGCGTTGCGCCCCCGCGCAAGCGCAATAGCGCGGAATCGAGGTTCCGCGTTCTGATTTTCTGGGGCGATTGTGCGGTAGAGCTTGCCGGTTTGCTTAAGCTTGGGGGCACGGAGATTGACAAAGGATCTCGCTAGTCCGCGACACGGCTACGCGCCGACCGACTTGAGCAACTCGGCAATATCGCCGCGGGTCAAGGTGGCGCCGAAGCGGCTATTGCGCCGATAGATGACTCCGCCTGCGGGGCTGTAGACGGTAACGAACCTTTCCTTCCCCGTGAACGCGCAGTCCAGTGCCAAAACAGAGGATCTCTCGCCAGCGAACTCCGGACCAAGCAAGTCACCAAGCGCTCGAGGTTCAATCACCTCGTAGTGGTACGGGTATTGGGCGAACACCTCCGAAGGGTTCGCGTTCTGCAGCTCAGGGGAGCCTTTGTCCGGCGTCAAAGCATAGTCAGGAACGTAAAGTGTGTGCTCCTTCACACTCGGCAACCTAGTACGCTCCGATTTCTGCTCGTACATCGATCGGCGCAAGCCCGATTCGAGATCGCGTTGAATCGACCGCAGATAGAGCGCTAGAGTCGACGGATGCCAGTTGTAATACTGGCGTGCTTTGGGCCCAACGGCTTCACGCTCAAAGTGACTGACACGCCGCTCTAGGACTTTGCTGAGAGGGTACCTGCAGTACCCTTGCAGGTTGTCGCTTTCGCCGAGTGCGTCCACCAACACCAGCCCATACTGCTCAGGCAGCCCATTGGTGCTGTAGAATGTGTCGACGGTGAAGTACTGATAGCGCTTTGAGTCTTTGAACCGGTCCACTTGGTCGGGCATCACGACTTCAAGGGGCGTCATGGTCCAAGCCTGTGGCAGAAGGGAGCGGAAGGCGTCGAGCTCCCCACCGTCACCCGGCTGCAGCACGAACACGGTTGTTTTCGCTTTCAGTGCGCTGACAGTCGCAGGGGCGAACCTCTCTTCGTCGCTAAAACGAGGATTTCCCGAACCAACTCGCCACCCGGAGCAGCCACCCAGTGTTCCAAGCGCCAACACCGATTGCAGCCACTGCCGCCTTGAAAGTTCCTCGGTCGTTTTCATTGTTTCTCGCGCGTAGCCTTCCAACATTGGGGTGATGAAACCGAGACCAAATTTGCCGTGTATTCGGAATATTTCTGGTTGTCAACCACGCCCATCGGTATTGAGCTTAGCTCACTGCCTGCTGCAGCTGCCTGGGTCTCAGCCTTCGCGCTCGCGAAGCTGACCCGTCACCTCCACTTGCTCCTCGCTGAGGACGAGCAACAGTCGCCCGAGGTCGAACACGGCTATCTACTTCGTCGAGTCCGCGGAAGGCGGTGTCGTGCGCACGCTGGTCGTTCTATTCTTGGGATTTCACGGCGAGTACGGTCAGTGGGAGCACTCGGATGTACTTTCGAACGAACCCAAGAGTATCCTGTTCGATAGCTACGAATGTAGCCTCGATCCCGTGGAGTTCAGAGGCATGGATCAGGGCGCGCCGCCGTTGGCTTGCAACCTCGGCCAGTGCTGCTCTTGACTGGACCATTGCTAAGGAATCTGCGCTGGACGCCACTACCGCGGCTCGCGTCTCTGCCCTACGCCACGAGCCCGCGCTCGAACCTTAGCGATATCGCGGTATAGAGCCCGCGTTGCGCCCCCGCGCAACCCAACGTGGACAACGCCCTCCCAGTCCTCGGTCGCGCCTTACCGCCAGCCAATCACGGTCGCCTCCTCGAACGGCACCCACACCTCCGCAACTCCCTGAAATTGCTGGACAGGAAAGTCGAGTTGCGTCGCCGCGCAACGAAAACCGGAAAAGCCCTGAAATTTTCAGGGCTTTTCTTTTTTGTCTGCGTGAAGCTCCGACTCGTAGCGGCGCTGGGCCAACCTGCACGACACGAAGTGGCCGCCGCTCGCTACTCGGAACCTTTGCCTAAGTCATGGCGGCGTCTGGAGAGGCCGACACGGCTGTGGTATGGCAATCGGTATGGCGACGAAGAAGGTGACGGTGACCCTGGACGTGGATCAGCTGGCAGCCATCCGCGCCCTGGTCGAAGTGCGCTCGACAAGCAGTGTTTCGGCGTTCGTTCAGCACGCCGTCGCGGTATCGCTCAACGACGTCGCTGGTTGGGGTGCACTACTCGCCACCGCGCTGGAGGAGACAGGCGGCCGGCTCACGCGCGCGGAGCGGACCTGGGCGGACGACGTGCTCTTGAAGCCTCCCGGCAAGGGGCGGGGCAAGCGGGCCCGGGTTCGAGCTGCATGAGCGGCATGACTCTCGACGCCGGAGCGCTTATCGCGCTGGACCGCGACGATCGCAAGATCCTCGTGCTGCTGGCTCGCGCCAAGGAGCTGGGTGCGCGTGTGACCGTCCCCGCAACAGCATTGGCTCAAGCCATCCGGCGGCCAGCGGCGCAGGCGCGGCTGGCGCGGCTGATTCGGCAACCAACCACCGACGTTCGTTCGCTTGATGCCGTCGATGCGGTCGGCGTGGGGATCTTGCTGGGAGCGAGCCGTACGAAAGACATCGCGGACGCGCACGTGGTGATTTGCGCGAAACGCGCGCAACAGTCAATTGTGACGAGCGATCCGGACGACCTCGTCCGTTTGGACCCGTCGGCGAGCGTTGTTCGGATTTGAGCGCGCCGACTTGGAGAGCCGAGTCAGCGCTCGAACGCGCAGCTGGCTTGCGTGAAGCGCGCGCCGGCAGCGCTGATGCGCGAACTCCGCCGACTCGGTTGGTGTGGTTTTGCCGACGCAGATTGGTACGCGAATGGGGGGCGGGATGGGCGGCCGTCACAGTCGGCAACCAGCGAGGTCATGCACTGCCATTGTCCCTAGTTGCCCCACGGTCCGTCGGGTGGCCTGCTCGAATCTGGACGCGCGGCGGGGTCGACGTCGCAGATCCAGGGGTGGCCTACCTGCAGGCCGCGTTTGAGCTGCGCCGGCAACTCCAGCGTGGGCCCCGAAAAGGGCGTGATCACGGCAAGGTGGCCCGCGGCGCCGGCCCGGTACTCTGGCGAACGACCAGGTCCATCGGAAACTCGAGCACCGAGCGCTCGGGTTGTTCCTCCAACAGAGCAGTGAGCAGCGTGCGACAAGCCGCCGATCCCATCGCTCGCATTTGCTGACGCACCGTGGTGAGGCCGGGCCAGAACAGGCTGGCCGCCGGAATATCGTCGAACCCGACCACCGAAACCTCGCTCGGAATGCCTACGCTCTGCGCGTGCAGCGTGCGCATGAAGCCGAGCGCCATGGTGTCGTTGGCGAGCACTACCGCCGTGGGCGCACGACCGCGCGCGATCTTCAGCCAGCGTTCGGCGTACGCCTTGCCTTCCTCGGCGTGGTAGCGCGGCGCGAAGGTCACGTTGCTCGGCAGCAGCTTGACCTTCTTCGCCTTCAGCCCACTCTCCAGACCTTCGAAGCGCAGCTGGCTATCGAGCGATTCTTTCGGTCCACCCAAGAACGCAATCCGACGGTGCCCCAGGTCGTACAAGTGATCGGCGATCTCACGGCCGGCCTCGGCGTTGTTGCTGCGCAACACCGCGCCCAACTTGAAGCTTTGTTGCGGGGTGATTAAACACAAGGCCACCTTGGCCCTGCGCGCAATTTCGACCACCGTGCGTTCGCGACGGCCAGGCCCTGCGAAGATCAAGCCGTCGACGCGTCGCTCGCGAATCCAGGACAGTACGGTAGTCGCATCGTACGTGCCCTTGAGCACCAAGCTGCCGACCAGCAGCGAGATGTGTTTGGCCGTGAGTTCCTCTTCGATCCCACCCAAAATTTGAGTGATCCACTCGCTCTGGCTGGACTCCATCACTAGCCCGAAGCAGCCCGCGCGACCGAGCGAGAAATTTCGAGCCGTAGTCCAGGGCGTATAGCCCAACTTGGCGATTACTTTGGCGACCCGTGCTTTGACCTCCGCGCTCGCGTAACCGCCATTGATTACTCGCGAAACGGTGCTCTTCGAAACGTGAGCGTGCCGAGCTACTTCGGCGATATCAGTGCGTCCAGCCATGTAGGGTGCAGGTTAGACAACTCCACGCTTGCGAGCACGAAAGAAACGCACCAGGGGCGTGCGCGGCGCCCTCGGCTGTAAAATGCCGCGGATGTGAAACCGCTACCAGAAAATGTGGGACCCGATTCCAGAAATGTGGGACCGATTCCAGAAATGTGGGACCGATTCCAGGTCTTGCAGGCTCTGAGCACAACGACCCAGCCCCTCAGCGTGGCCGCGCCGCGTCGCCGAAGGACATGAGTTGGGTGTGGTTATCAGGGCCCAGAATTTGCGCGATTTTTCCAGGGGCGGAGTTGGCTAACGAGATGGCTGGGGCAACATGCTCGGCCCAGTGCGGCGCGTGGAGAAATCCGCGCGTGGCGGCTGCCCGGGTTGTGCTGGGTTCTCCACATCGTACGAAATCAGCGGGCGGAGCGCACGGACTCCGGTTCTGGCGGAGCCTCATTCAGGTGCGCAAGCACCAGCAGCCGCCCGAAGCGTGGCGTGAACTCGAACCTTTCCTTCGATGCCTGTAGCGTCTGGACACGACGTTCACGAAAGGCAATGGCACCAAAGGCTGCGAGGAGCGAACAGCACCCGGAGAGGATGAACACCGTGCGCCAGCCATGGGCGTCGGCGACGGGCTCTGCTATGGCCGGGCCGAGCGCGTTGGTGGCTAGGTTGGCCGCGCCGATCAGCCCCACCGCCTGACCGAGTCGCGCTGGAGGAGCCAGATCCACCGTCAACGTCATCGTGGTCGACACGAAAATGGTGAAGGCAGCGCCGTGCAGACCGCGGAGAGCGTACGCAGGCAGCCCGAGCCCGTCGAGTGCGGCGAAGCCAAGCGACCCGAGCATCATCGTGATCGCCGCCCCGAGCAGCAGATAGTGCCGCGGCACACGATCCAGCCGCCAGCTGACGGCAGCGCGCCGGCGGACAACGCGCCGTCGTCGCCGACTGCGCCAGAGACCCCGCCGGGAGCTGCGACGCCCGCGCCGAACATGAAGTAGGAGCTGGGAAACGGCCGCCCGCGCCGTCGTCGTGCCGAATCGGAAGCGAGGCACGGGAGGCGCTGCGGGCGGCGAAGATTGGCCGGGTCGTAACTCAGGCATGGCGCGTCGATGCAAAAGGCCAGGCCGGGTTGCGCCGTGTCGACCTGACCGCGAGTGCGTGTTTGCCCTTGCCAGGTTGGAACAGCACGAGCCCATACGTTTCGGGTATGATGCGCGATCTGGGAAGCTTTGGAACCGAGAGCAAGGCTTCCGCGTCGAAACGCCCAGAATCCCGGGTTTGGAGTACCCGAGCTGGCGCGAATTCGAGGCGCGCTGGGCGTCGTCCTAATGGATGCGAAGCGATTCCGTGACCACCAGGACCGCCCGATTCCGCCGAACAGCGGCAACGCGTGTTCGACCGGAGGGAGGTTCAGGTCGGCCGGCGCGGGCGCTTGGCGCTTGGCCGTTTGGTCGTGCGCTTGCGCTCAGATTCCGAGTTCTGCTTTTGAACCCCAAAAACCAAATCGTCCGCGCGAGCCAGAAACCGCTTGAGCAAGGCGGACGTGTTCGATTTGTTGTAGCCCAGCACCAAGTCCACGGTGGGCGACTCTCCTGCCAAGGGACGGGCGACCACCGACGGGACGAGCAGCCTCGTAACGTACTTGGGAAGCAGCATCAAATGGCCGGTGGATGCCACGAACGACATTCCCCCCGAAAGGCTCTCGACGTCATACTCCTGGTTGAGTTTCAACCCGACGCTGGCTGCGTACTCCTGCACCGCGGACTTCACCACCGGCGCGAGTTTCGTGGAACCGGCGATGACACTCTCGCGCGCGAGTTCCCGCGCTTTGATCGTCCGATGCTTGGCTAGGCGGTGCTTCGCCGGGAGAATGACTACCAGCGGATCCTTGATCAGCAACTTGAAGGCGAGCCCCGCAGTCTGTGCCTCGCGACGCATGAACGCCACATCCACCCGATTCTGCATCAGCGCGTTGGCGAGTTCGGGCGACGAAAGACAGGAAATGGTGATGTCGGTATCGGGCGCTTCCGCTTGCAGTATGCGCAGGGTCTCCGACAGCCAGATCACTTCATGGCCGGCGACGAAGCCCACGACGAATCCCGGCTTTGGCGGTCTCGCTGCACGGCGCGCGGCCTCGATCGTGGCCTCGAGTTGCATCAACACGAGGCGCGCGTTGTCGAAAAAAACTTGGCCCGCGGCAGTCAGCAAGATGCCGCGCGCCTTGCGCTCGAGCAGCTGTACACCGAGCTCCAGCTCGAGCTCGCGAATTTGCCTGCTCAAGGAAGGCTGAGCGGTGTGCAGCCGCCGCTCGGCGGCGTGGCTGAAGCTGCCTTCCTCGGTGACCGCGATGAAATAGCGCAAATGTCGAAGTTCCACCGCACTAGCTATACCCGAAAGGCATAGCTGGGGGGCGCAAAGTATTGGTCCTAGTCCCCGTTCCAGAGCATTGATTCCGCACGGCAGTCGCGGGAGCGCTCGAGACTCGAGCCAAGCGGGACCAGCGTCGTCTCGTGGTCGACGACGACGATGCCGTCCGTGAAGGCCTACGGAATCTGCGACCACAATCACTCCACCCACAAGTTTCAACTCGCAAGCAGAAAGGAACGAGTCCATGCCTACCATCACTACTTCGGACGGTGTCGAGATCTTCTACAAGGACTGGGGTTCTGGTCAGCCGATCGTGTTTAGCCACGGCTGGCCGTTGACGGCCGACGACTGGGACGCGCAGATGACGTTCTTCGTTCAACGCGGATTCCGTGTCATCGCCCACGACCGACGCGGGCACGGTCGCTCTGACCAGGTGAGCACGGGCAACGACATGGCGCATTGGGTCGCGGACCTGGCGGCGCTCACCAATCACCTCGACCTGCGCAAGGCGGTGCACATCGGCCACTCGACTGGCGGCGGCGAGGTGACCCGCTACGTCGCGGCCCATCAGGAGCGCGTCGCCAAGGCGGTCCTGGTGGCGTCTTTGACGCCGAACATGGTCCAGACCCAGGAGAACCCCGCGGGCCAGCCCAAGGAGTGGTTCGAGGCCGTGCAAAAAGGCATCCTGACCAACCGCGCGGAGTTTTACCGCGCCGTGCCCGAGGGCCCGTTCTACGGCTACAACCGCAAGGGTGCGAAGCCCTCGGAGGCGATCATCGCGAACTGGTGGCGTCAGGGGATGGCCGGAAGTGCCAAGGCCCACTACGAGACCGTCCTCACTTGGCTCGAGGACTACACCGCTGAGCTGGAGGCGATCACCGTTCCTGTCCTCGTCATGCACGGCGAAGACGACCAGATCGTCCCGTTCGCCAGCGCCGTGCCACGCGCTGTCAAACACCTCAAGAAAGGTTCGTTGAAGACCTACGCCGGCTACCCGCATGGCATGCTGACCACACACGCGGACGTCCTCAACCCGGACCTGCTCGCGTTCATCCAGTCCTGACCCACCTACGGCGCCTTGGCCGCACTATGCCCGTTGACCTGGCGTTGCCAAGCCGATCGGAACCGAAGTGACATCGCGTGACGACCCGTGATGCTGCGATGACGACGATTCCCGCGTCTGTTCATTGATTACGTGCAATGTTCGATACTCGTGACGCTCATCGAATTGGCCTGATTTCGCCCAGAACCCGAAGGTCGGAGGTTCAAATCCTCCCCGCGCACCGCAACGAGGACTCGGCGTTGGCTCTGAAAAGCCGACAGTCGTGGCCAAGGCCACTGCGTATTCCGGTCGATGAACGCGGCATGCGGCAGAGCGCCGTCTTCGATGACTACCGGCACGCCCAGACTGAACTGAGCCGGCACAGGTTTCGAAGTCGAGGAGATCCGGCGCGGGGATCCGGAACGCGCGTCCGCCCGAGAAGACGTTCGGGGACCTCTGCACCCCTCGCGGCTGGACCACCGAACGGAGCAAGGCGATCACGCAATATGCTGGTCGCTCGCGCCAGCGGAAGATTTCCCATGATATCGAGTTGGCGTCCTGTCAACAGAAGCCGGTGTCCACCTTCGACGATTGAAAAACTAATTACCATGGCGGGTTGCACCCGGGGACGACTAAGTTCAAGTTCGAGGCGAGCAACATGGTATGGAAACTGGATTTCCCTGCAGAGCTCGGAGGACAGGGCGCGCTGGCTTTTCAACCGGGGCTTGCGGTCTTCCCGACCAATGCTGGGAATAACAAGAAGTCAATCTACGCGGTGACGACAGACGGGCGGCTCGCGCAAATTTGGGACACTGACCAGTGGAACGTGGACTTTCCGGTGGAGCTGGCTGGACAAGGCGGGCTCCGCTTTCAGTCGGGACTCGCGGTATTCCCAACAAACGCGGCCGCGAACAAGAAGTCGATCTACGCAGTGACGACAGACGGGCGGCTGGCGCAGGTCTGGGATACGAACCAATGGAACCTCGACTTTCCCGCGGAGCTGGCGGGACAAGGCGGCCTCCGTTTTCAGTCGGTACTCGCAGTATTCCCAACAAACGCGGCTGCGAACAAGAAGTCGATCTACGCAGTGACGACAGACGGGCGGCTGGCGCAGGTCTGGGATACAAATCAGTGGAACCTCGATTTCCCAGCAGAGCTTGCGGGGCAATCGGGGCTTCGGTTTTCTTCTCGCGCGGCCGTGTTTGCGAGAAACGCCGCCGCCAACAAGAAGTCCATATTTGTCGTGACCACGACGGGCCGTCTTGCTCAGTTGTGGGACACCAGCCAGTGGAATCTCGACTTTCCGGTCGAGCAGAGCTCCAGCTCGGGCCTCCAGTCAGAGCTGTCACCCGCGGCGTTCGCGACGAGCGTCAGCCGGAACCTGAAATCCGTGTACTCGGTGGCCCTGGGCGGCAGACTCTTTCAAGTTTGGGACCGGCCCTCAGTTCACCTTGTGTTCACCATGCAAGCGCAAACGCAGTCGCAGTGGTGTTGGTCTGCTGTGGCCACGAGTACGTCGCTCTTCTACAATGCAGCCAGCACGTGGACACAGTGCGGTCTAGCTAGCGCCGAGCTCGGCGTGGCCGGTTGTTGCGGCGCACCGCTTCCTGCGGGATGCAATGTGCCATGGTACTTGGACACTGCCCTGGGCCGCGTCGGTGCACTGGCGAGCTGGCAGAACGGCACGATTTCACTGAACGCGATTCGGAGCGAGCTGCTAAGCGGGCGGGTCGTTGGCGCTCGGATTGCGTGGAGCGGAGGCGGAGCCCACTTCGTTATTATAGCTGGCTGCGACGATGATGGTATCCTTGCGATCGAGGATCCCGCGTACGGTTCTTCCAGTATCGACATCGCTACCTTCACCTCGGGCTATCAGGGCTCCGGCTCTTGGAGTCACACCTATTTTACCCAGTGAGCAAGAGCATGCCACTCCGCTTCCAAAATCCGCCTGACGCATCGTTTGAGCGTCTGACAGAGGCTCTCGGTACCGCTGCCTCGGGGGCCGTCGGGATGAAAACTGCGAGGAGCAGCCTGCCCACCGTCGGGCTCACGCGGCCGCATCCTGTTTACGCGCTCGGTCTTGAGCAAATCGTGCAAGGTGGCGATCTGAGTCACGTCAAACCCGTCGGATGGCGCTACTTCATAGAGGGAAGCGACGGAAAAACGGTAGCTGCCGAGGTGTATCTAACCCATCAACCGCCGGGACACCGCATGGGTGCATTGAATCGAGGCAAATCCGTCGAGGGAACCCTCGACCAACTGGCAAAGGCCAACAATGATGCTCGCTTTTCGGCAGCAACCTATGATGTGCAGCTGCTTCGCGTCCCGGCACTCTGCCTCTCCTTTCTATGGCTGAAAGCTCCCGAGGACCACGGTGACTCGTTCGTGGCCATTGAGCCCACATTCTCGCCCTTCAGCGCTGGCGAAGTATGCTCCGTGACAGAGCTCGAGCAGCGACTGAAACCCCTCGCCATCGAGCGGCTGAAGACTGACGACTCGCCACATCAGTGATACCGATAGGGCCCTTTGTTGCGCCGTCCGCGTTGGAACTTGCCACGCGCTCCGGACTTTGTCGCTAGGAAGGCTGGCCCCAGCGCCTCCGGGGGGCAGCCGGTCCCGTTACACCCAGGATGTTCGGCTACTGCTCCACAGTCCTAGCCTCAAACGATAATCCTCCGCATTTTCACGGTCAGAAAAGTCGAGTTGCGCCCCGCGCAACCCCTGCATAAAGCGGGGTTTTCGACTTTTGTATCTCGCGGTTCGAATTCCGACCGGCACAGAGGGGCTATGTCTCTCGGAGGCGCTCGAGCTCCTCCACATCGGCGAGGTCCTTGTGCCGACCAGCCGACTTCTTGTTGGCGATGAGGGCGGACTTGCCGATGTATGGAATTGCGTAGCCATCTAGGTCGAACGTCTTGGACTCTCGAAGCGCCTCGTCGAACGATACTCCGCTGATCTTGGTGAGCACCTCAATCTTGAGCGGAGCGATGCCGAAGCGATAAGCGTCCCCTTCGGTTGCAAAATGGCCGGGTGCGACCGCGTGCGCGCGGAGAGGCGCTCCAAAGGCCTCGAGTGCAGCGAACACGCGCTCGGAATTCGGGCGCGTGGGTCTGACGAAGACGTCCATGTCGTCAGTAGCGCGAACGTGGCCGTATAGGATCACTGCCCAACCGCCCACCAGCAGAAACTCCGCGTTGGTTTCGCAGAGTTCAATCAGCAAGTCCGCAAAGTCCTGAGGAAGCTTAGCCAAGCTCCGCACCGGCTAGCACAACTTCACCCGGCCACGCCGCGCGTGGGATCTTGGAAAACCCGCCGCGAAGCGCCTGGTGATATTCGATCAGCCGCACGGCGGCCGCGATCCTTTCTTCCGGTGTGCTCGAAGCGTACGGTGACGGCTTGCGTTCGCCGAGGGCGACGACCTCGACGGTCATGCGCTCGGCCCGAGCAGCGGCTCTCAGCTTGCGTTCCGCGTTCCGAGCCTCGGCGTCCTTGGACATCAAAGGTATGGTACCACACGCCCCCGGCCCCTTCAGGCTGCAATCCGAACCTAAAAGCTGCAGAAATCCTGGAGGTACATCGGTTGAATCGCTCCCGCGCAACCGACAATCCCGCGGAATCGAGAAATGCGTCGATTCCGCGGCTTGTAGCCTCGCTCCGTGATTCGAGCGAGGTTTTGCGCACCCGGGAGATGTCGAGCTCGGGCGTGAACTGCAACAGGCGTTGAGCGTCGATCCGATCCTGCAAGCGCCTGTCGGTCATACTCAAAATCTTCATCGCCAGTAGCTCCTCGGGCCTCGCAACGGGCACGGCTCCGATTCCTTCGAAGTCGATCGGAGCGGAGTTTTCGACAATCTCGAGCTCGATACTTGAGCTGGCGAAGAGTAGGTCCACCTTGATCCTGGAGGGAGACATGAGCCGAACCGT